>CAYWDO010000121.1:0-7449 GCA_964456995.1 uncultured Brevundimonas sp. | reverse complement strand
TTCGTGAACTGCGAGTTCAAGAATGCGCGGCTGGTCTATCGCGGCGGCCTGGCGCCCAACTTCAACAACTGCCGCTTCACCCAGTCGAACTTCGCCTTCTTCGACAGTGCGGCGAACACGCTGAACTTCCTGCGCGCCATGGCGCCCAAGGAGACCAATATGCGGGGCGTGGTCGCCGGCCTGATGCCGGAACTGGGGATCTAGCGCCTCAGTCGGCCTTGCGCGCGTCCTCGCGGGCGGCGCGCTCGGCCTGGCCGCGCCAGCCATAGCCCTCGCCGTGCTTGCCGACGCTGGAGAAGACGGCTTCCTCGGCCTTGTGGAAATACTGCTCGGCCACCATCCAGCCCTTGAACGGCCGCAGCACGCCCAGGCACATCAGGGCCAGGATCGGCAGGGTGACGACGAAGTGCACCCAGATCGGCGGGTGGACGTTGAACTCGAAGATCATGAAGGCGATCATGCCCACGATGCCCACCGCCGACATGACGAAGAAGGCCGGGCCGTCCGCCGGATCGGCGAAGCTGTAGTCCAGACCGCAGTTCGAGCAGTCCTTGCGGATCGTCAGATAGCCCTGGAACAGCGCGCCCTCGCCGCAGCGCGGGCAGCGGCAGCGGACGCCGGTCTTCAAGGGGCTGAGCGGCGGATAGACGGGGTCTGACATGAAAGGCGCCTGACGGAACGGGGTGACGATAACGTCGATACCCTCGGATGTCGGCCTTTCGCGCACGTGTCGCAAGCGGGTGATTTGTCCCACCTGAATTCTCAGGTTTTTCATGCGGGAACGCGGCGAGGGGGCGTCCGTTGTTTCGCCGATGACCGAGACCCTCAGCGACAGCCTGCCTGCCGATGTCGAGACCCTGATCCGTCAGGTGCTCCAAGCGGCCTGTGATCAGAAGGTGGCTCTGGCCACGGCGGAAAGCTGCACCGGTGGCCTGTTGGCCTCGGTCCTGACGGACGTCGAGGGCTGCTCCCACGTCTTCGAGCGCGGTTTCGTGGTCTATACCGACAGGGCCAAATCCGAGCTTCTGGGCGTGCCGGCCGGTCTGATCGCCGCGCAGGGCGCAGTGTCCGAAGCCGTCGCCAGGGCCATGGCCGTGGGCGCGATCATAGGTTCTGACGCCGATCTGGCCCTGGCGATCACCGGTTTCGCCGGTGCGGCCGGGCCGGGCGACGAGGCGGGGCGGGTGCATTTCGCCCTGGCCCGGCGCGAGGGCGACGTCACCCATGTGCTGCGCCGCTTCGGCGACATCGGGCGCGGACCGTGCCGGCTGGCCTGTCTGCGTCAGGCGCTGCAGATGATGGCGACGGCGCTTAACCCGCGTTAACCGCGATGAAAGCCCTTTCGCGCGAGTGTGCGCGCGTATGTCCGGGGCCACCGCCAGCAAGCGCGTTCTGAAATCGACCGTGGCGGCCGCCGCGGCGGGCGTCGTCGTGTTCGCGCCGATGGCTCCGCACGCCGAAGGCGTCAACGTGAGCAGCGGCCCGGTCGAGATCCGGGTCGGCGCTAATACCGGCTTCACCAAGATCGAATTCGCCGGGGCCGTGGGCTCGCGCGCCCGGGTCCGTCAGGACGGCCGCGCCGTCATCGTCCGCATCGGCACGACCGCCGCGCCGGACGTCAGCCGCCTGCGCGTCGATCCGCCGAAGGGGGTCGAGAAGGTCGAGACCCGCGCGGCCTCGGGCGGCACCGAACTGGTCCTGACCCTGGCCGAGGGGGCGGGCGTGCGCACCGGTTCGGCCGACGGCGCGGTCTGGCTCAACCTCTATGCCCCCGGCGCTGTCCCGGAGGGCGCCAAGCCCTCGGTCGTGCCCGCCGGCGGCGCCGTGCCCGTGACCGCCGAGGTCAAGGACGAGACCACCCGCCTGACCTTCGCTTGGGCCGCGCCCGTGGGGGCCGCCGTCTTCCGTCGCGGCGACGCGGTCTGGGTGGTGTTCGACGCCGCCGCCCGCATGAACATGCCCGCTGCCGCCAAGGCCGGCGCTGCGGCCAAGGCGCGCTGGGCCGCCGGCCCTGAGTTCACCGCCATCCGCATTCCCGCCGCCGAGGGGCAGACCGTCTCGGCTCGCGCCGACGGCGCATCCTGGATCGTCACCCTGGGCGGCGCGGCCGCAAGCGTGACCGGCGTCGAGATCGGCCGCGACGACAGCGCCCGGACCGCCCTGACCGCACGTATGGCCGGGGCCACCAAGACCGTCTGGCTGACCGATCCCATGGTCGGCGACCGCTTCGCCGCCGTCACGGCCCTGGCGCCCGGCAAGGGGCTGAAGACCGGCCGTCGCACCGTCGATCTGGCCCTGCTGCCCTCCGCCCATGGTCTGGCGATCGAGACGCCGACCGACGACCTGACGGTCAAGGCCGAGGGCGACATCGTCACCCTTTCGCGCCCGCGCGGCCTCAGCCTGTCGCCGCCGACCGTGGAACGGGAAGCCGCCGCTGACCAAGCCCACGCGCCCCGCGCCGCCGTGCGCCCGGCCCTGATCATCGCCGACTGGGCCGATCTGGGCGGAGACAGCTTCAGCGCCCGCCATCGCGTGCTTCAGGAAGCCGCCGAGCTGGAAAGCGGACGTGCCGCCGAGGACCCGCGCGCCCCCATCGAATCCCGTCTGGCCTACGCCCGGTTCCTGGTGGGGCAGGGGCTGGGTTATGAGGCGATCGGCGTGTTGAACGCCCTGGTCAAGCAGAGCCCGGCCATGCAGGGCGTGGCCGAGGTGCGCGGTCTGCGCGGCGCGGCCCGCGTCTCCATCAACCGTCTGGCCGAGGCCGAGGCTGATTTTTCCGCCGGCGCCCTGGCGGGCGATCCCTCCACGCGCGTCTGGCAGGGCTATATCGCCGCCCAACGCGGCGACTGGACCACGGCGCGGCAAGCCTTCGCCGCCGGCTCCGGCGTGGTCGACAACTTCACGCCCGAATGGCGCGCCCGCTTCGGGACGGCCCACGCCCTGGCTGCGGTCGAGACCGGCGATCTGGACGCCGCGCGCGAGCTGCTGGCCTATGTCTTCAGTCAGCCAGGCATCTCGGCCCCGGACCAGCTGGCCGCGCGTCTGGTCCAGGCCCGGCTGTTCGAGCTGGAACAGACGCCCGAGCGCGCCCTGGCCGTTTACAAGGCCGTGGCCCGCGCCCCGCTGGACGGGATTTCGACCCCGGCCAAACTGGGCGTCGTGCGTCTGGAAATGGCCAAGGGCACGATGAAGCCCGACGCGGCGGCGGGGCAGCTGGAGGCGCTGAAATGGCGCTGGCGCGGGGACGCGACCGAACTGGCGGTGATCCGCAGCCTGGGCGAGCTTTACCTGTCCCAGGGCCGCTATCGCGAGGCCCTGACCACGCTGAAGGCGGCGGGCCGCAAGATCGTGGTCCTGCCCGGCGGCGACAAGTTGCAGTCCGATCTGGACAACGCCTTCCGCGCCCTCTTCCTCGACGGCGCCGCCGACGGCTTGCAGCCGGTTCAGGCCCTGGCGCTCTTCTTTGACTTCCGCGAACTGACCCCGGTGGGCGCCGACGGCGACGAGATGGTGCGGCGTCTGGCCCGGCGTCTGATCGACGTCGACCTGCTGGATCAGGCGGCCGAGTTGCTGAAATATCAGGCCGACAACCGCCTCGACGGCGTGGCCAAGGCCCAGGTCTCGACCAATCTGGCCGCCGTCTATCTGATGAACCGTCAGCCGGAACAGGCGCTGCAGGCCCTGTGGAGCTCGCGCACCACCCTGTTGCCGGCCGCCATGAACGCCGAGCGCCGCGCCCTGGAGGCCCGCGCCCTGATGGAGCTGGGCCGCTATGATCATGCGCTGGAACTGTTGGGCAAGGACGCCTCGCCGGCCGCGCGCGACGTGCGGGCCGAGATCCTGTGGAAGCAGCAGCAGTGGGGCGCGGCGGCGGCCATCTACGAGCAGCAGCTCGGAAACCGCTATCGCGACGCCGTCATCCCGCTGACGGCGGACGAGGAGAACCGGCTGATCCGCGCAGGGGTCGGCTATTCGCTGGCGCGCGACTCAGGCGGGCTGAACCGGCTGTCGAACAACTATTCCGGTTTCGCTGACAAGGCCCGGTCGGCGGGGGCCATCCGCATCGCCCTGGCCGGGCTGGACGGCGCCGACGGCTCGGGCCGTCCGCAGGACTTCGCCACCTTGAGCGCCGGGGCCGACACCTACGCCGGCTGGATCGCAGCCACCAAGGCCGAGTTCCGTGAAAAGACAGGCGGACAGAAAACGGGCGCCTAATTGAAAAACCCTCTCCCGGCGGGAGAGGGCTTGAGCTTCGGAGAGCCGGAGGCGATCCGCAAAGCGAAAGGGTGAGGGGCTAGGGTTTCCGAAAGAAGCACCTAGCGGCGGCTTGCGCCGACATCACCCGGGAACCCTCACCCTTTGGCTGCTACGCGCCGCCCTCCGGGTCGCCTGGACCAATCGCTTCGCTCTTGGAGGCTCAAGCCCTCTCCCACAGGGAGAGGGGCCGATGCCCTTCCCCCGCGAGGAGGGAAGGGCAAGCCGGAAAGGCTTAGCCGTTGACGGCGTCCTTCAGGGGCTTGGAGACGCGGAAGCGCACAGCCTTGGAAGCCGCGATCTTGATGGTCGCGCCCGTTGCGGGGTTGCGGCCTTCACGCTCGGCGCGCTCGGCGGTGTCGAACACGCCCAGGTTCGAGATGCGAACGTCCGAACCCGAAACCAGGCTCTTGTGGATGTTCTTGACGATAGCGTCGAGGACGCGCGAGGCGTCGGCCTGCGAGACACCAGCGTCTTTGGCGACGGCGGCGATCAGTTCGGCTTGAGTGGTCATAAGGGTGTTCCCAAAAGGTGGTCGTTCGATTCCCGAACGAAGACTGGAGGATCAACACGCGTTTGCCTCAGCTTGGCAAGCCCGGATGACGCTCAAACCCCCTGAGCGTGGGGATTTATCCCCCGCCGGCGCCCCTCTGGAAGCTCTCGACCAGGCTTCCGGCCACCAGCCGCCACCCGTCCACCAGCACGAAGAAGATCAGCTTGAAGGGCAGGGAAATGACCACCGGCGGCAGCATCATCATACCCATGGACATCAGCACGCTGGCCACCACCAGATCGATCACAAGGAACGGAACGAAAAGGAGAAATCCGATCGTGAAGGCCTTCTTCAACTCGCTGATCATGAAGGCCGGGGTGACCACCCGCAGGGGCAGTTCCTGCACGTCCGCAGGGGGCTCGATTTTCGACAGTCGGGTGAACAGGGCGAGGTCGCCGCGGTCCACCTGGGCCAGCATGAAGGTCTTCACCGGTTCGGACGCCGCATCGAAGGCCTGGGGCAGCTCCATCTGCTGATCCAGCAGGGGGCGGATGCCCGAATCATAGGAGTCCTGCCAGGTCGGGGCCATGACGATGGCGCTCAGGAACAGGGCCAGGGACACCAGGACGGCGTTCGGCGGCGACTGCTGCATCCCCAGTGCGGTGCGGAGCAGGGAAAGCACCACGATGATTCGCACGAAGCTGGTGGTCATGATGACGATGGACGGCGCCAGCGACAGCACGGTCATCAGCCCGACCAGTTGCACCACCCTCTGGGTCAGGCCGGAGCCGGTCCCCAGGTCGATATTGATGGCGGACCCGGACTGCGCCGCCTCCTGCGCCAGGGCGCCCAGGGGCCAGACCAGGCAGAGTGCGGTGGTGATCAGCGACAGCATGGCGGCGCGTTTCAGCTCGGCGCGCGAGGGCAGGGCGAAGACGGCGGACCGGCTCATTTCGCGTCTCCCGACTCGACCGCCGGGCCGCGCGGCTCGATCAGTTCACGGCCCTCGCCCAGCAGGATCAGCCGTTCCTCGGCATCCACCCGCACCAGGACCAGACGCTTTGCCGGGTCCAGCACCAGGGTCTCGATCACCTGCAGCCGTCGCGCGCCACGCTCGGCCTGGAACTTCGCCAGCACCTGGGGCGCATAGCGACGCGTCGCCCAGGCGGCCAGGCCGATCAGACCCAGCGTGATCGCCAGGCCGAACACCGCCCGGAACAGGTCGAGGAAATTCATGCGGATTCGAGGCCCCAACAGCGCCTAGGAGCGCGCCGCTTCGCCCGCACGTTTCGCGCCTCGTGGTTAACGGCGCGTTTAGGAAGACGGAATATTAACCATGCAGGCGGCAAATTCTGCCGATCAACCGTTCGAGGGCCTTGCGTGTCCGTCACCGACATTCCGCTGCTGAATCAGATCAAGGGCCGTCTCGGATGGCTCGACGATCGTCAGCGCGTGATCGCTCAGAACGTCGCCAACTCCGACACCCCCGGCTTCATGGCGCGCGACCTGAAGGCGCCGACCGACTTCGCCGAGGCCATGCGCACCGGCGGCGGTCTGAAGATGGTCGCCACCAATGCCCGCCACATCGCGCCGCCGGGGCAGGCCGCCCGTTTCGACTCGCTGAAATCGCCGGATTCCGAGACCACGCTGGACGGCAATTCGGTCGTGGTCGAAGAGCAGATGCTGAAGATGGCCGAGAGCCGCATGGCCTATGACGCCGCCATCGGCTTCTACCAGAAATCCATGCAGATGATCCGCATGGCCGCGCGCAAGCCCGGCGCCTGAAGGAGGCTGAGCCATGCCTGATCCCGTCAACGTCACCCCCCGCAACAACGCCATGGGCGTCGCCGCCAGCGCGCTGAAGGCGCAGCAGTCGCGGATGCGCGTCATCGCCGAGAACATCGCCAACGCCCAGTCGACGGCCACCGTCGCGGGCGGCGAACCCTATCGCCGCCAGACCCCGATCTTTCAGGCCAAGAACGTCAACGGCGCCACAGGCGTGGTCCTGGCCGAGGTTCGCCCGGACCAGAGCCCCTTCCGGGTGGAATATGACCCCTCACACCCGGCGGCGAACGCCGAGGGCTATGTCCAGCGGCCCAACGTCGACACCCTGATCGAGGCCATGGACATGCGCGAGGCGCAGCGCGCCTATGAGGCCAACCTGAACATCATCGAGACGGCGCGGAACATGGAGTCCCGCACCCTCGACATCATCAAGAAATAGGAGGGCCTAGATCATGAATCCCATGATGGCGGCCAAGGCCTATGCAGCCGTTCAGGGCGGGGCCATGCCCACCGCCCCCAGCGCAGCGGCGGCGACCCAGGGGCCGGGCTTCTCCGAACTGCTGCAAGGCGTCATGAACTCGACGACGCAACAGACGCGCGGCGCCGAAACCCAGATGGCCCAGATGGTCCAGGGCCAGGGCAGCCTGATCGACGTCGTCACCGCCGTGTCGTCCGCCGAGGCCTCGCTGGAAACCGTCATGGCGGTGCGCGATCAGGTCATTTCCGCCTATCAGGAAATCATGCGGATGCCGATCTGACGGCGCGTTTCTTCTTTCCTCCCCACGACGTGGGGAGGGGGACCGCGTAGCGGTGGAGGGGGCGACGCGACGTCGGACATTTAGACGCCGAAGCTGATAGCGCAGCGCCGCCCCCTCCGTCTCGGCCGCTATCGCGACCGATCCACCTCCCCATCGCTT
>CAYWDO010000120.1:0-7693 GCA_964456995.1 uncultured Brevundimonas sp. | reverse complement strand
CGCACCCGCGCGGCCGGATCCCAGATCTGGCTGGTGACCATCAGCTCGTCGGCGCCGGTCTTGGCGATGAAGGCGTCCATCGTGGCGCGCACCGTCTCGGGGGAGCCCACGGCGGAGCAGGCCAGGGCGGCGTCGATCATGCCGCGCGCGGCACCGTCCAGACGCTCGTAATAACCCTCGACCGGGGCCGGCAGCTTGCCGGGACGGCCGGTCCTCAGATTGACGAAGGCCTGCTGGACCGAGGTGAACAGCAGGCGCGCGGCCTGGTCCGTCTCGGCGGCGAAGACGTTGTAGCCCAGCATGGCGTAGGGCTTGTCCAGGTGCGCAGACGGGCGGAAGGTCTGGCGATAGACGTCCAGCGCCCGCATCATCTCGCCCGGCGCGAAATGGCTGGCGAAGGCGTAGGGCAGACCCAGATGGGCCGCCAGTTGCGCCCCATAGGTCGAGGACCCCAGGATCCAAATCGGCACGTCCTGGCCCTCGCCGGGGTTGGCGATGATGCGCTGATCGGGCGTGGCGGGGGCAAACCACTGCATCAGCTCCATCACGTCCTGGGGGAAGGCGTCCACGTCGCCCTGCAACGTGCGGCGCAGAGCCCGCGCCGTCGCCTGATCCGAGCCCGGCGCGCGGCCGAGCCCCAGGTCGATGCGGCCCGGGTGGAGGGCGGCCAGGGTGCCGAACTGCTCGGCGATGACCAAGGGGGCATGGTTGGGCAGCATGACGCCGCCCGCGCCGACGCGGATGGTCTGGGTCGCCGCCGCTACGGCGCCGATGACGACCGAGGTCGCCGCGCTGGCGATGCCCGGCATATTGTGGTGCTCGGCCAGCCAGAAGCGTTTGTAGCCCAACCGCTCCGCGTTGCGAGCCAGGTCGATGGTGTTGGCCAGCGACTGCGAGACGTCGGAGCCCTCGGGCACCGGGGCGAGGTCGAGTATGGAAAGCGGGATCATCCGTCCGATATGGGGCCGCGCGTCAGCGGCGCCATATCGGCGAGTGAAACAACCGACGATTTACGTCAGGTCGACGCCCGTCGAGCGCATGATCTCGGCGCGCAGTTCCGGCATCCCCGTACCCTTTTCGGACGAGGTGACCAGCACGGCCGGGAAGGCGGCGGGACGCTTGGAGATGGCCTTCAGCGTCGCCGCCTGGACCTTCTCGATCTCGCCCTTCTTCAGCTTGTCGGCCTTGGTCAGGACGATCTGATAGCTGACGGCCGCGAGGTCCAGCGCCTTCAGCGCGTCGTCATCGACCTTCTTGAGGCCGTGGCGGGCGTCGATCAGCAGATAGACCCGCTTCAGCGTCACCCGTCCGCGCAGGTAGTCGCGACCCAGGTCCTGGAACTTCTTCACCGTGGTCTTGGACGCCTTGGCCCAGCCGTAGCCGGGCAGGTCGACCAGCCGCAGCCGACCGTCCAGGTCGAAGAAGTTGACCTCGCGCGTGCGGCCCGGCTCGTTCGAGGCGCGCGCCAGCTTGTGCATCCCGACCAGGGCGTTGATCAGGCTGGACTTGCCGACGTTGGACCGCCCGGCGAAGGCGATTTCCGGCAGGTCAGGATCAGGCAGTTGCTCGATCTTGGCGCAGCCCAGGACGAAGGTGGCCGGGCGGGCGAACAGCACCCGCGCGTCCTCGATCTCGGTATCCGAGTATTCTCCGACTTTGGACTCTGCCGTTGGTTCGTCCAATGGGTCAGGCTTTCTTGAAACGGGCGAGGAAGGTGTCGATCGGGTTCTCGGCCTTGAAGCGGTGCATGATGACGTACTGCTGCGCGATCGAGAGGATGTTGTTCCAGGCCCAGTAGATCAGCAGGCCGGCCGCGAACGGGGCCATGATGAAGGTGAAGACGAAGGGCAGGAAGGCGAAGATCTGACGTTGCATCGGATCCTGGGCCGGCGGGTTCATCGACTGCTGCAGCCACATGGTCAGGCCATAGACGATGGGCAGGACGCCCAGGTGCAGCGGGCCGTTCAGCAGGCTGCCGACCAGCGGCAGGGTCGCCGGGTCCCACGGAATGGCGCCGAACAGGTTCCAGACCGTCGAAGGGTCACGCGCCGACAGGTCGCGGATCCAGCCGAAGAAGGGCGCATGACGCATTTCGATGGTGACGAACAGCACCTTGTAGAGGGCGTAGAAGACCGGGATCTGCACCAAGATCGGCAGGCAGCCCGCCAGCGGATTGATCTTCTCCCGCTGATACAGGGCCATCGTCTCCTGCTGCTGCTTCTGCGGGTCGTCCTTAAACTTCTTCTTGAGCTCCTCCATCTTGGGCTGGAGGGTCCGCATCTTGGACAGGCTCTCGTAGGACTTGTTGGCCAGCGGGAACATGACCAGCTTGACCACGACCGTCAGGGCCAGGATGGCCAGGCCGAAGTTGCCCAGATATTTGAAGAAGAACTCCACGATCATGAAGATCGGGCGCGTCAGGAAGAAGAGGTGGCCCCAGTCGATGGCGTAGATGAAGCGCGGCAGGTCCAGGCTCTTTTCGTAGCCCGCCAGGATTTCGTTGCGCTTGACGCCGGCGAACAGACGCTGGGTCTCTTCGATCTGGCGGCCCGGCTGGATGGTCCGCGTGGCGCCCAGCATGGCGGCTTCGTGAACATTCAGACCCTCGGCGTCGCGGACGGCGAAGCGGCCCTCGATCGTTTCCTTCTGATCGGGAATGAGGGCGGCCATCCAGTACTTGTCGGTGATGCCCAGCCAGCCGCCGGTCGACTGGTTCTCGATACGGGGCTTCTTGGCCCAGTCCTTGTACTTGACCTGCTCCGTGGAGAACTTGCCGTCCGAGCCGAAGGTGCCGATGGCGCCTTCGTGCAGGATCATCTGCTTGCCGAGGTCGGCCGGAACGCCCTGACGCTCGACGCGGCCATAGGGGGCGATGGTGATCGGCTGGCCGCTCAGGTTGGCGACCGTGTCGGTGACGGTGAAGACATACTGGGCGTCGATGGCGATGACGCGGGTGAAGCGCAGACCGGCGCCGTTGTCCCAGGTCAGCTCGACCGGGGTGGTCGGCGTCAGGGTCGCGCCCTTGGTCAGGCTCCAGACCGTGTTCGGGCCGGGAACGCCGCCAGCGACGTTGGGGCCGCTCCAGCCGAACTGGGCGAAATAGGCGTGCTCCATGCCCTGCGGGCGGAACAGCTCGACCGGCGGCGAATTCCTGGCCAGGGTCTCGCGGTAGCGGATCAGGTAGAGATCATCGATGCGCGCGCCTTGCAGCGACAGCGAGCCCTTCAGGGTCTCCGTCTGGATCGGCACGCGGGCGGCGGTGCCCAGAGCCTGGGCGCGATCGGTCACGAAGGCGTCTGGACGCGAGGCCGTGCTGGCGCCGACGCCAGCGTCGCTGGTCGCCAGCTTCTCTTCGGCGGCCACGACCTGGGCCTGACGGCGCATCTCGGCCTGCGGGCGCATCACCAGGAAGTAGTACACGCCCATGATCAGGGCCGCGCACACGAAGAAGATGATGGTGTTGCGCGAATTCTCGTTCTGCATCGGGGTCAGCGGTCCTGGCCGGAGGGGCGCGAATCGTCAGAAGCGCGGGCGGGCGATTTCGCCTCGTCTCCCATATCGGGAGCCGCACGCGGGGTTGCGAGCCTTGTAAGGGCCGATTTCACATCGTCAAGCAGGCGGTCCCAGTCGCGGTCCGCCGTGCCCATGCGAGCGATGAAGACATAGTCGCAGCCGGGACGCCCATGAACAGGCGCCAAAAGCCGCGCGGCCTCGCGCAGGCGGCGTTTGCAGCGGTTGCGCACCACGGCTCCGCCCACCTTGCGGGTGGCGGTGAATCCCAGACGGATCGCGGTCTGTCCGTCCTGACGGTCCAGTTGCTGGACCACCACGGCGCCGCGGGCCTGAGAAACACCTTTGGCGGCCGCCAGAAACTGGGGCCGCCGTGTCAGGCGATCGATTTTCATCGGATCGGTCATGCGCCCGCCCTGAAGGGTAATGGGCGCGTGACGTCAGGCCGTCAGGCGCTTACGGCCTTTGGCGCGGCGACGCATGACGATCTTCTGTCCGTTCTTGGTGGCCATCCGCGAACGGAAGCCGTGACGGCGCTTGCGCACGAGTCGCGACGGCTGATAGGTCCGCTTCACGTTCGGCTCCAGGGCTACAGGGTTTCACAACGGACAACAGTCATCCGCTGCAGGAGGCGGGCGTATAAGCGGCGACGACGGACGAGTCAACGCCGCCAAGCGATCCGGCGCGTTGCAAACAGCCTGAATCCGCTAGTGAAGCTGGACCGCGTCGGTTACGGAGCACGGATGAACCGGGTCAAACGATTTCTGCCCCTCGCCGTCCTGCTGGCGGCGATCGCACTGATCTTCGGCATGGGCTGGAATCGCTACCTCTCGCTGGACACCCTGCGCGAGCACGGCGCGGCGTTTCAGGCCCTGGCCGACGAGCATTATATCCTGACGCTGCTGGGGCTGATGCTGGCCTTCGCCCTGCTGACGGCCAGCGTCGTACCCGGCGTCGTCTTCATCACCGTGACGGCCGGCTACCTGTTCGGCCCCTGGGTCGGCGGCGTGGGCACGGCCTTTGCCGCCACCGTCGGCGCACTCGCCATCTATTATGTCGGCCGCACCGCTCTGGGCGAATCCCTGCGCCGTCGCGCGGCCCAGGACACCGGCCTGCTGAAGAAGGTCTGCGAGGGCGTGGACAAGAACACCTTCTGGTACGTGCTGGTGGCGAGGCTGGTGGTTTCCGTCCCTTTCCATCTGATCAATGTAGCGGCCGGCGTCATGGCCGCCCCCTTGCGCCCCTATATGATCGCCACCTTCATCGGCCTGTTGCCGGCCCACATCATCTATTGCTGGATCGGCGCCGGGCTGAACGACATTCTGGTCGATGATCCCGATCCAGACCTGCAAAGCCTGTTCGCCGAGTTCATGTGGCCGCTGCTCGGGGTCGCCTTCCTGTCGATGTTGCTGCCCCTCGCGCTCAAATTCGTGCAGAAATGGCGGGCTCGGCACGGCATGGACACCGCATGACGGAACGGAACGCGATCGAGACTCGACTGACCACGCCCCCCCGCGACGAGACGGTCCGGATCGCGCGCCTGAAAGCCGTGCGACTTCCCGATGTCTGGCGCGAGCGATTGACGCCTCGCGCGCCGGACGGCCTGTCCAGCCGCCTGCTGCTGCTGACCGTGGCCTTCACCCTGGCGGTCGCCGCCCTGATCATCGTGCCCAGCGCCGCCTCCTTCCAGGAACGGTGGCTGATGGATCGGCTGCAGGGCGCCGAACTGGCCTCGGTCGGGGTCGAGGCCCTGCCATACTCAGCCGTTGAAGACTCGACCGCAGAGCAGCTTCTGAGCATCGGCGGCGTCCAGTCCGTCGTGGTCGGCGAGCAGGGGGTGCGGCGCCTGCTGCTCCAGGCCCCCAACCTGCCGCGCGCGCCCGATCTGATCGACCTGCGCCAGCGCAACCTCGGCGCCCGGCTGCTGGACCCGTGGAAGACCCTGTTCGGCCATCCCGACCGTTCGATCCGGGTTCAGGCCAAGCCGCGCTATCGCTCGGGCGACTTCATCGAGATCCTGGCCCCGGCTCAGCCGCTGAAGGTCGAGCTGAAGACCTTCCTGCTGAACAGCCTGACCATGTCGCTGCTGATCGCCCTGGTCGCCGGGGCCCTGCTCTACGCCAGCCTGTCCTTCCTGGTCCTGGCGCCGCTGCGGCGGGTGACGCGCGCCATCGAACGCTTCGCCGCTGATCCCGAAAGCGCGGGCGAGCCGCCCTCCGACCGCCATGACGAGATCGGTCGGGTCGAACGCGAACTGGCCCGCATGCAGGAAGAAGTCCGCCAGTCGCTGCGCTCGCGCGCCCGCTTGGTGGCCCTGGGCGAGGCGGTCGCCAAGATCAACCACGACCTGCGCAACATGCTGACCTCGGCCCAAATGGCGTCCGAGCGCCTGTCCAGCTCGTCCGACCCGCTGGTGGCCAAGGCCTTGCCCCGGCTGGAGCGGGCGCTTGGACGCGCCGCCGCCCTGGCCCGCAACGTGCTGGAGTACGGTAAGTCCGAAGAGGCCGCGCCCCAGCACCAGAAGATGCTGCTGGCGCGTGTCGTCGCCGTCGCCGCCGAGGATGCGGGGCTGGAGGACGACGGCGTGCGCCTGGTCCGCGCCCTGCCCGCCCGCATCACCGTCAACGCCGACAGCGATCAGTTGCACCGCATTCTGGTCAACCTGATGCGCAACGCCCGTCAGGCCATCGAGAGCGATCCCGCCCGCGAAAAGAGGGGTCGGATCACCGTCCGCGCCGAGGCCCGCGACGGCGTCGTCGCCATCCAGATCACCGACGACGGCCCGGGCATCCCCGAACGCCTGGCCGGGCGGCTGTTCGAACCCTTCGTCAGCGGCCGCGCGTCCGAGGGCACCGGCCTGGGCCTGACCATCTCGCGCGAGCTGGCCGCCAACCACGGGGGCGAGCTCCGGCTGCTGGACACAGGCCCCGAGGGCACGACCTTCGAATTGCGCCTGCCCATGTAGCTCGCAGCCATTTGCACCGCTGATGCGTTGTCTGGTTCCAGGGTCGGAAAAGCCAAGCTTCGATCCAGCCTCATTTGTCCGGCAAGGATAGACCCATGACCCATACCGCTCGTCCTCACCGCGCCGTCCTTCTTGCAGCCGCCCTGAGCGCCTTCCTGACGGCGCCGACGCTGGCCCAGACACTGGCGCCGCCTCAAGCCGCTCAGGCGGCCCCCAGCGATCCCGTGGCCGATCTGCTGCGCAGCCAGGGCGAGCGCTATCACCGTGCGCCGGATGAAGCCCAGGACCCCGACGAACTGCGCCGGACCCAGGCGCTGAACGCCGAGATCACCGCCCAGAACGATCTGGCCGAGAACGAGGACCGCGCCAACGCCGACGTCCAAGCCCAGGCTCAGGCCCGCTATCAAGCCGAACTGGAGGCCGCAGAGGCGGACAGGATGCGCTATGAAGCGGATGTGAGGACCGCAGCCGAGGCCAAAGCCCTCTATGAGCGGCAGATGGCCGATTGGCGCGCCACCGCAGCCGCCTGCGAACGCGGCGATCGGGCGCGCTGCAATGCGGGGCGTCAGGCGCCCGCGCCCAACTATAACTAGAGCAAGATCTCGGCCCGTCGCCCGGCGCTGAGCAGGCCCGCCTCCAGCACCTCCATCACCGCCACAGCCTCGTGCGGCAGGACGGGATTAGGCGCGCCGTCGCGGATCGCGCGGGCGATGGCGGCGTAATAGGCGGGATAGTCGCCGGGCGGTCCCACCCGGGCCTCCTGCGCGCCCGTCGCGCCGTCCACCACGACGCCGGGACGAGGATCGACGCCCCATCCCGCGACGCCGGGCGTCAGGCCCGATTTCAGCTGGTCTTCCTGAGCGTCCAGCCCGTCCTTCAACCAGCTGGCCAGCGCGCCATGGACGGCGAAGCGGACGTCTGCGGCGGGCGTGACCATGTCGGCGTGCAGGATGACCCGCTTGTCGGCGTAGCGCAGCACGGCGTGGGCGTAGTCGGTCGCCTTGCCGCCGGGCCGCATCACCGCCAGATCGCAGGTGACGCCCAGCGGACGGCCGAACAGGCACAGCGCCTGATCGATCAAATGCGGCCCCAGATCGTACCAGATGCCCGCGCCCGGCCCGTCGCCCTCGCGCCAGCGGTCGCGCACCTCGGGCCGCCAGCGGTTGAAGCTGCTCTCGAAGCGGACCACCGACCCCAGCCGATCCTCGGCGATCAGGG
>CAYWDO010000119.1:0-7857 GCA_964456995.1 uncultured Brevundimonas sp. | reverse complement strand
CTGGGCACCAAGTCCAAGTCGCTGGAGCGGTCGCTGACCTTCACCGGCAAGATCCAGGACTCGATCGAGGTCGGGATCGGCAACCTGGTCGATGCGGATCTGGCCAAGGAAAGCGCCAAGCTGACGGCGCTGCAAACCAAACAACAACTCGGCGTCCAGGCGCTGGGCATCGCGAACCAGTCGAGCTCGGTCCTGCTCGGCCTGTTCCGTTAACAGAGATTGAAACCGGGGCTACGGCCCCGTTTTTGATGAGGAGACCACCCCCGAGCAGAACGCTCTCGGCGTCAAAACGACGTCGGAAATGTCAAAGACAAAGGAACCGCCAAAATGGCTAACAGCATCAATACCAATGCAGGCGCACTGATTGCTCTGCAAAACCTGAACAACACGAGCCGCGATCTCTCGATCACGCAAAATCGTGTGAATACCGGCCAGAAGGTTTCTTCGGCCAAGGACAATGGCGCCATCTTCGCCATCGCCACCAACCAGCGCGCCGAAATGGGCGCTCTGGACGCTGTGAAGAACTCGATGCAGCGCGGTCAATCCATCGTCGACGTGGCCCTGGCCGCAGGCGAGACCGTGGTCAAGGCGCTGGAAGAACAGAAGAGCCTGGCGGTCGCGATCTCGAATGCGACCGGCGACGCTCTGAAGGCCTATGTCACTGATTACAACGCCCTCGGCGCTGAAATCACCAAGGCCTTGACGGGCGCCACCTTCGACGGCGTGAACCTGTTCACGGACACCACCGCAGCGGGCGCGCCCATCGCCGTCAAAACCGGCACGGGTTCGACCGACAGCTTCAATCTGAAGGGCGGCGTGGCGGCCTCCACCGCAACGACTGTGGCGACGACCACGGCCGTTACCGTGGCGGATTACGCAGCGCCGACTGCCGGTGAAAAGACGACGTTGACCGGTCTGACCGCCGCCGTCGACGGCGCCATCAAGACCTTCACGGCTGAACTGGGCGCCCTGGGCACCAAGTCCAAGTCGCTGGAGCGCTCGCTCAGCTTCACCAGCAAGATGCAGGACGCCATTGAAGTCGGCGTCGGCAACCTGGTGGACGCTGACCTGGCCAAGGAAAGCGCGCGCCTGACGGCTCTGCAAACCAAGCAACAGCTGGGTGTGCAGGCGCTGTCGATCGCGAACCAGTCGAGCTCGGTTCTGCTCGGCCTGTTCCGCTAAAGAATTAGGGGCGGACCCACGGGCCCGCCCCTGATGAGACTACCCCCGAGCAGAATGCTCCCGGCTGCCAAAACGGCGTCGGAAATGTCAAAGACAAGCTAAGGAAATGCCAAAATGGCTAACAGCATCAATACCAATGCAGGCGCACTGATTGCTCTGCAAAACCTGAACAACACGAGCCGCGATCTCTCGATCACGCAAAACCGTGTGAATACTGGCCAGAAAGTTTCTTCGGCCAAGGACAATGGCGCCATCTTCGCCATCGCCACCAATCAGCGCGCCGAGATGGGCGCCCTGGACGCCGTGAAGCAGTCGATGCAACGCGGTCAATCGATCGTCGACGTGGCCCTGGCCGCCGGCGAGACCATCACCAAGGCTCTTGAAGAACAGAAGAGCCTGGCGGTCGCGATCGAATCCTCGGTCGCCGGTTCCGATGCCGAAAAGGCCTATCTGGCTGACTTCAACGCCCTCGGCAATGAAATCACCAAGGCCCTGAGCGGCGCCACTTTCGACGGCGTCAATCTGTTCTCGGCGACCACGACCGACGCTATCGCGGTCAAGACCGGCACGGCAGCGGCCGACACCTTCACCCTGAAGGCGGCCGCAGGCGCTGCTACTACAGTAGCGACCTCGGGTGGCGCAGTCCTTCGCGCCGGCGCCACGGCGGCTATCGTCGATACGGCGTTGAAGGGCTTTACGGCTGAACTGGGCGCCCTGGGCACCAAGTCCAAGTCGCTGGAGCGCTCGCTCAGCTTCACCAGCAAGATGCAGGACGCCATTGAAGTCGGCGTCGGCAACCTGGTGGACGCTGACCTGGCCAAGGAAAGCGCGCGCCTGACGGCTCTGCAAACCAAGCAACAGCTGGGTGTGCAGGCGCTGTCGATCGCGAACCAGTCGAGCTCGGTTCTGCTCGGTCTGTTCCGCTAACAAGACGTGGTCGGGGGCGGGTCTTCGGGCCCGCCCTCGTTCGCACGTCTGCAGACAGGAGGCGCGGCCAGGCCGCGTAAGGAGACATGGCAGATAATGTCGCGAGGCTCCCCAGCGTAACCCTCGTCCAACCGGACGGTTTTGGTCAGGGCGTTGGGGTCCAGCAACCCGCAGTAAAGGTCGAGCCAGACGCCGGTCGCTACCGACTGACGATCGAAGAAGGCCCCGGCGGGTTTGTCTACATGACCCGCGACCGCGTGACCGGCGAAGTCATTCGCCAGTTGCCGCGTGAAGAGGTCGTGAAAATGAGCGAGAGCCCGACCTATGGGGCGGGGGAGTTGATCAAGACCAAGGTCTGATCGGCGCTGTATTGATGCGTTGCCTGCGCCGCCGGCTTGCCGGGCGGCGCTATCATGGTTTCTGCAGCGTTAACCATACGCTCAGGAATCATGCGCATTAATAGCCATCAGAATTGAAACTGAGGCTAGAAGCCATGTCCAACAGCGTTCTCACCAATGCGTCAGCGCTCATAGCGCTCCAGAACCTCAATTCGACGAATAACAAGCTGGCCTTGACCCAGAGCCGGGTGAACACCGGGCTGAAGGTGCAGGGCGCCAAGGACAACGCCGCCACCTGGGCCATCGCCCAGAATCAGCGGGCCGACACGGGTGCGCTTGAATCCGTCAAGACGAGCATGAACCGGGCGACGTCGCTGGCGGATGTATCGCTGGCGGCTGGCGGGCAGATCTCCGACCTGTTGATTGAAATGCGTGAGAAGGCGACGGCTGCAGCCGATCCGTCTGCCACGGCGGCGTCCCGCAAGGCCTACAACGACGAGTTCCAGTCCTTGCTGAAGTCGCTGGACTCATTCGCCAAGAACGCGACATTCGACGGCGAGAACATCCTCAATGGATCCAGCACCACCGCCCTGAATTTCCTGGCCAATGTCGGCGCGACCGAAACCATCTCGATGGCGCGGCAGGACCTGTCGCTCGGCGGCGTCGGGCTGGTCTTGCCGGCGCGCGCCGCCGCTGCTGGCCCGCCCGTGGTCACGGCGCGCCCGGCCGGGCCGCCCTTGCTCGACACCCTGGAAAACGCACAGGAAGCTTTCACGGCCGTCGTGACGGCTCTGGATACCGCCAACTCCAAGCTCGCGGAGCTGGGCGCTCAAGCCAAGCAGATCGAGAAGCATAATATCTTTGTCGGCAAGCTGATGGACTCGCTTGAAGTCGGCATCGGCAACCTGGTGGACGCCGACATGGCCAAGGAAAGCGCCCGCCTTCAGGCGCTTCAGGTCCAGCAGCAACTGGGCGCTCAGGCCTTGTCGATCGCTAACCAGTCGCCGCAGATCATCCTTTCCCTGTTCAAGGGCTGATCTACCTGAAATAGCGAGGCGCGCCGTGGCCGAGCGAGATCGGCGGCGGTTTACGGTGCGAGGGGCGCGGCATCAGCCCGTACAGGCTGGCCAGTTTCAGAAGCAACCAACGCATATAAGACATGGGCGCATCGCCTTATTGCCAGGAATGACGGGAAAACGCCGATCAACCGTCGCCGTTCCGCGAGGCAATCTTAAACACTTCGTTACCGGCTTGGGGTTAGCCTGATCGCAGGAGCATCTGACTGTGATCAACAACAGCTATCTTCTAGGCCTGTACGGCGGGACCTCGACCTTTTCTGGAGGTTTGGGCGGAACGACGGCCGCCATAAAGAAGCAGCCGACCGCGCCGTGGGCGACGTCGGTCAAGCCACAGAACCAGTCTGACCTGCTGCGCGCCGCGCTCAGCGGTCGACGCTTGGTCAACGAAGACAACGCCGTCCTGGACGTGAAGGGCGCGTCCTCTGGCGACTACCGCAAGATCTTCGCCATGTACCAGGGCCTCTCCATGCTGGAGGCCATTGCGGATCGGGCGGGGCAGAAGAACCTGACCGCCCTGGAGCGCTCGCAGTTGTCGAAGCGCATGGATGCAGGTCTGGCCGAAATTTCCGCCTATCTGGGCGCCGCCGCGTTTGACGGCGTTCGGATGGTGCAGGGTCAGTCCGAGACCAAGGCTCAAACGGGCGCGGCCGTGCCGCGCGACTCGGCCAAATACGTCACCGGCGCGGTCCATTCGGGTGATCTGGCCAGCGAGGTCACCGCTTTTCAGGGCGATGTGAAGTTCACCATGACGGTCAAGAAGACCGGCGGCGACCAGACCATTTCTATTGATCTGGCGGACATGGGCTCGACCCCGCGCACGATGCAGTCCGTGGTGGACCATATCAACGGCAAGCTGGAGGCCGCCGGCCTCCAGACCCGCATGGGTCGCGAGAAACTGCCGTCCGAACCCCGCGTCATCAAGACCGGCGACACGACCATCACCCTGCCGGCCGGACCGGATCAATGGGCGCTGGCGGTTCAGGGCGTCTCGTTCGAGAAGGTCAGCTTTACGCCCGTCGCCTCCTCTGACGCCGTCTATGTCGTGCAAGGGGCGGGCAAGAAGGGCGGACACGAAGTCCTGAAGTTCCAGGAAGGCACGACCAATACCTCGGGTCAGGCCTTCTGGGTGGATGGCCAGGTCGGCCAATCGGGCCTGCCCGAAGGCGTCGAGACGGTGCGCGCCAGCACTACAGGCCCGGACGGGTCGATGTGGATCGTAGCCGACGTCAGCGCCGGAACCTCGACCCAGCCGATCAAGGGGCAGGGCGATGTCGTCCTGATGAAGCTGGATTCTACGGGCAAGGTCGTCCTCAGCCGCGCCATGGGCGCCGCCTCGACGGCCAGCGGCTATGCGATTTCAGTGGATACGGACGGCCGCGTGGCCGTCGCCGGATCTGTCGTCGGAGCCTTGATTCCCGGCGCGTCGGGCGCCGACGCCAATGTGGCCGACAGCTTCGTCACCGTCTTCGACGCCAAGGGCGTGGAGCAGTGGACCCAGCGTCGCGGCGCCAAGGCGGCGGACGAGGCGACGGCGGTGTCGTTTGGCGCTGACGGTCGGGTCTACGTCGCCGGGCGCTCGCAGTCCTCCATGCCGGGCGCGCTCGCCTCCGGGGGCTGGGACGGCTACGTCCAGGCCTTCAGCGAAACCCAGATCCACAGTCTGGCGCCGATCACCGCCACGGCGTCGGGCGTCAACCAGTTCGGCACGGCCGGCGACGACAGCGTCCAGGCCATGACCACGGATGGCGACAAGCTCTACACCGCCGGGGTCGAGAACGGCCGCATGGTGGTGCGCCAGTTCCAGGTTGACGCTACCGGATCGCCGACGCTGCTGGCCTCGCGCGACCTTGGACACGCCAGCGGCGAGATCGCCGGACTGTCCGTCGTCGACGGTCAGGTCATCCTGGCCGGTTCGACCCGCAACGGCGCGCTGGACATTGGGCAGGTCAACACGGCTCATTCCGGCGGTACGGACGCCTTTGTCGCGGTGATCAACGCGGACCTGGGCGCCTCAGCCAACGACCGTCTGACCTACTACGGCGGTGCAGGCGACGATTCCGCCGCCGATGTGAAGATCATTGACGGCAAGGTCTGGCTGACGGGCATTTCCGACCGCATGGCCGGCGCCAAGGCCGAGGATCCGACCTCGGGCTATCTGGCGCGTCTTGATCCGATGACGGGCGCTGTCGAATGGAGCCAGACCTGGACGGGGGCCGATCGTCAGGCTGCGCCCATGACCATCGCCGTGGCTTCGGGCGGAGCCAGCGTGCTGGACAAGCTGGGACTGCCGCAGGGAGAGATCCCGCAGACGGATTCCAAGAATCTGGTGGACGCCACCTCCCTGCGGGCGGGCGACCGATTCTATGTGACGTCGGGCACGACCGGCCGTTCGGTCGCCGTGACGATCGACGCCAAGGAGACCTTGCAGACCCTGGCGCGCAAGATCGAAACCGCATCGGGCCGCACGCTCAAGGTCACGATCATGACCGACAAGGATCATGTGACCGGGCTGGACGGGGACACCAAGATCACCGCCGGCGGCGTCCAGCGCCTGTCCATCACCTATGCCGACGGGCGTGAGGGCGCGGTCCTGCGAGCGGGCGAGGCGGGGCGCGACGCCCTGGCCGGTCTGGGCCTGACACCGGGCTATATCGGGCCCAGCAGCAGCGACCTGAAGACCTTTGGTCTCGATCTGCCCAAGACGTTGAGCCTGAAGGACGCCGAAGCGGCCAAGTCGGCGACCAGCACCATCCAACTGGCGGTCAAGGCCCTGCGCGACGCCTACAAGGCTCTGGACCCCGACAGCAGCAAGCCCAAGCCGACGGGCGAAGTGCCTGCCTATCTCAAGACGCAGTTGGCAAATTACCAGGCCGCGCTTGCACGACTCACAGCCTGATCACGCCGAACCCCGCTTTAGGTTGACGCGCGCGGCGTCGCCGGGGTTATTGGGGCCATCATTGGCGTCGAGTCCCGCATGGCCCTTCCGAAAGATAATCGCACAGTCCTGATCATCGGGGGCGGAATGGCCGTCGTCGCGGCCGTCGTGGCCGCCCTGGTCTTCAGTGGGGGGCGAGACGGACCGACCGAGGCGCCGCCCGCGTCGCAGGGCGGGTTGACCATCGATCTGGCCGAAGCCCCGTCGCTGGAGCCCGCGCGCGAGCTGCGCTGCTTCGTCGACGGCCAGTTCGTCGGCCTAGCCACCCTGTCCGACTGCGCCCAGCGCAATGGCGTGGCCACCAGCGCCCTGGACGTCGGTCTGGACGCCACCGGCGCCTTGGCCGCCGCGCCGACCGCCGCCTTTGCGCCGCCGCCCGAGTTGCCGGCCGAGCCGACGGTCGAGGTCGCGCCCGGTGATGAAGGCGCATCGGCATCCGAACCCGCCCGTCAGGCGCCGGCTTCGGGCTCGGCCACGGCCTGCCTGCGCCACACCGGGTCGGAATGGCGCGCTATTTCCAACGGCATGAGCCTGGGGGCCTGTGTTCAGGCGCTGTACGCCGGCACCTGCGTCCGTCCGGGCGAGGCCCAGTACGGTCGTTGGGGCGACACCACCCTGCGTCTGGTGCCGCGCCGTGTCGAACAGTCGAACGACAACAGCCGCTTCCGCACCCTGGCCCAGCAGGACCGCAACTGTCAGTTCCCGGAGCTGGGCCGATGAGCCGCAAGACCGTTGCTTCCGCCATCGCGGTCGGCCTTCTGGGCCTGACGGTCGCCGCCTGTGCTCAGAAGGGCGTCGAGGCGCCGACCGAGGAGGGCGTCTGCTATCACGTGGTCCTGGCCGAGGACGGCAAGTCCGCGCCCCAGATCAACGTCGTCGCCCGTGATCAGCCGCAGATCGAGTTCTGCGCCGCGCGGCTGGAGGAAATGCGGCTGCGCTTCCTGCGACTAGGCGGCAATAACCGCGACATGGTCGGCGCCTATCAGGGGCAGTTCATCTTCATCGACCGGGGCGGGGTCAAGTTTGGCAAGACGCTAACGGGCCAGAGGTTCTTCGCTCTGACGCGCACCGGCGACGGCCGTCTGGCCATTCCGGGCGCCATCCAGCGCGAGATTGACGGTCGCCCCGTCGCCATCGCGCCGAACTGAAAATTCCCGCCTGTCAGGCGTGAACAAAACTGGAACATTCCGTCGCAATCCGCTAGGGAGCGACGGCAAGAACATAAAAGGACATCGGTCATGGCCGGCAGCGTCAACAAGGTCATCCTCATCGGCAACCTGGGCAAGGATCCGGAAATCCGCACGCTGAACAGCGGCGACCGCGTCGCCAACCTGCGCATCGCCACCTCGGAACAATGGCGCGACAAGGCCACCGGCGAGCGCAAGGAAAAGACCGA
>CAYWDO010000118.1:5927-7883 GCA_964456995.1 uncultured Brevundimonas sp. | reverse complement strand
GTCGTCTATCGCACCTCCAGCGACGGCTTCCTGCGCACCGCCCTGTGGAGCCGCGAGCCCGGCGTCTATCGCACCTCGGTGCGCGGCGGCGAAGCGACCCTGATTACCGATGAGGGCTCCAACCCGCAGTTCGGCGCCCGCAACGACCGGGTCTTCCTGACGGCGCGCGACGGCGACAAGCGCGTGCTGAAGTCCGTCAACCTGTCGGGCGACGACGAACGCACTCACCTGAGCAGCGAATGGGCGGCCGAGTTCTCAGTCTCCCCTGACGAGCACTGGGTGGCCTGGACCGAGCGGTTCAACGCCTATGTGGCGCCCTTCGTCGCCACCGGCCGCGCCGTCACGGTCGGCGCCGAGACCAAGGCCCTGCCCCAGACCCGCGTCACCCGCGACGCCGGCGAATGGCTGCACTGGTCCGGCGATTCCAGCCGCCTGCAATGGTCGATGGGACCGGAGCTGTTTTCGCGTCCGTTGAGCGAAAGCTTCGCCTTCGCCGAGGGCGCGCCCGCCGAACTGCCCAAGCCCGCCGAGCATGGAATCAAGATCGGCTTCAGCGCCGACTACGCCAAGCCCTCGGGCCGCGTGGTCCTGAGCGGCGCCCGCCTGATCACCATGAAGGGCGACGAGGTCATCGAGGACGGCGTGGTCGTCATCAACGGCAACCGCATCGAGGCCATCGGTCCGCGCGGCTCCGTGACGGTCCCCGCCGACGCCCGCGTCATGGACATGGCCGGCAAGACCATCATCCCCGGCCTGGTGGACGCCCACTGGCACGGCTCGATGGGCTCGGACGAGATCATCCCGCAGCAGTCCTGGGTCAACTACGCCGCGCTGGCCTTCGGCGTGACCACCATCCACGACCCGTCCAATGATTCGAGCGAGATCTTCGCCCACAGCGAACTGGCCAAGGCCGGCAAGGTGGTCGGGCCGCGCATCTTCTCGACCGGCACCATCCTGTATGGCGCGGCGACGCCGTTCACGGCCCAGGTCAATGATCTGGACGACGCCATGTCCAACCTGCGCCGGATGCAGGCCGTGGGGGCGTGGAGCGTCAAGAGCTACAACCAGCCGCGCCGCGACCAGCGTCAGCAGATTCTGGAAGCCGCGCGCGAGCTGGGCATGATGGTCGTGCCCGAGGGCGGGTCCCTGTATCAGCACAACATGAGCATGGTGGTGGACGGCCACACCACGATCGAGCACTCGATCCCGCTGGCCCGCCTCTATGCCGACGTGCATCAGCTGTGGCGTCAGACCAAGGTGGCCTACACCCCGACCCTGGTCGTGGCCTATGGCGGCAACTGGGGCGAGAACTACTGGTATCAGGCCTCGGAGGTGTGGAACGACCCGATCCTGACCCAGTATGTGCCGCGCCGCATCCTGGACAGCCGCGCCCGTCGCCCGGTCCATGTGCCCGAAAACGAGCTGAACCACATCGACATCGCCCGCGAAGCCAAGCGCCTGTCGGACGAGGGCGTGTCGGTGCAGATCGGCGCCCACGGCCAGCGCGAAGGCCTCGGCGCCCACTGGGAGCTGTGGATGTTCGAGCAGGGCGGCATGACCCCGCATCAGGCCCTGCGCGTCGGCACCCTGAACGGCGCCGCGGCGCTCGGCATGGACAAGGACATCGGCTCGCTGGAGACCGGCAAGCTGGCCGACCTGGTCGTGCTGGACGCCAACCCGCTGGAGAACCTGCGCAACACGGTCAAGATCGGCTACACCATGATCAACGGCCGCATCTTCGACAACCAGATGAACGAGGTGGGTCAGGCTCCGCGTCAGCCCTTCTGGCATCAGAGCGCCGAGGGTCAGGCCTGGAGCGCGGGGGCTGCCTCCGCCGAGGCGGATGCACACGGCCACAGCCACGGCCACGACTGACGCGGCTCAATTCTGAAACGAAGAAGGCCCGACCATCCGGTCGGGCCTTTTTTCATGGGCTTCAGAGCGTCATCCCGGAAA
>CAYWDO010000118.1:0-5827 GCA_964456995.1 uncultured Brevundimonas sp. | reverse complement strand
GGCGCCAGCATGGCCAGAACCCAGACGAAGGCCGAGGTGACATTGGCCAGCTGGAAGACGCGCTGGCGCATCCGCAGAACGCCGACCATGACCGGCACGAAGGCGCGCAGGGGCCCAAAGAAGCGGCCGATGAAGATGGAGGCCACGCCGTAGCGACGGCAATAGAGCCGCGTCCAGGCGATCTTGCGACGATGCGGCAGCAGCAGCGGCTGACGCAGCACGCCCGTGCCGAGACGGCGACCGATCCAGTAGGAGATGGCGTCGCCCATGACCGCGCCGATGACGCAGCCGGCAATCACGGTCCAGGGATCGAGGACGCCCGCCGCCACCAGTCCGCCCGCCGCGACCAGCAGGCCCGTGGCCGGCACAAAGGCGCCGATAACCACCAGCGACTCGAAAAAGGTGACAACCCCCAGAACGACCCCGGCCCAGACATGGTGTCTGGCGATGAAATCGGCGGCCGAACTAAGCAAACTATCCATACTGGTCCTCTATCTCCCACGCATATGGGAGATCGCCGCCCCAAGGGAATGCGGCGATGGGACGCCCCCGGCGAAACAGGTCAAGCCGTGGCGCGAAGGCCTCAGTCAGAAGCGCTCAACCGCCGCCCTGCCAGGAAAACCCAACGGAGGTGCTGGTTTCCTTCACCCCCGTCGGCCGAACCCGCAGCGGCGCATAGGGGCGACCACGGAAATAGGTCCCTTCGAAGCCGGGCGGCTCCATCACGCCGAAGGGACGGCCATAGCCGCCGTAGGGATAGTCACGATACGAACCGTAGCCGTAGCCCCATGGGCTGTTCTTGCTCTGGCGGACGCTGAGGTTCAACGTGCCGTTCTCGCCCAAGGGCATCGACACCGCCGCCGAATAGTCCTGATAGCCGCCCGTTCCCATGCCGACGCTGAATTCGCCGTGCATCTTGCGTGGCTCAGTTTCGGCCCAGGGATCGGCAGGCGGACTGCTCGCCGTCTCAGCCGTGCGTTCGCCGATCCAGCGCGCGATCTGTTCGTCCGTGGACAGGCCATGCGGCGAGGCGCTCTGGACCGTGGTGCTGGGCGAAGCGTCTGTCGTTGACGCGGCCAAGGCGTCGGCCGAGGCGGCCAAGACGGTCTGATCGCCGCGCGGCGCAGTAGCGACGACGCCCTCGGGATCCATGTTCGCCAGCAACATCGCGGCGGCGGCCAGTTCGATCATCATGCGCCCATACTCCCGTTCACCCCTACCCTAACCGCAAATGCGGCCCCAAAACGACTATTCGCTCAGGCGGCCCCGTCGCCGCGTCCCAGGGGGTCAGGCAAGGCCGCGCCTTCCGGCACAAAGCTGAGCGCGACCGAGTTGATGCAGTAGCGCAGGCCGGACGGCGGCGGGCCGTCGGGGAAGACGTGGCCCTGATGACTGTCACAGCGGGCGCAACGGGTCTCGATCCGAACCATGCCGTAGGTCTCGTCACGGACAGCGCGAACATGGGCCTCGTCCACCGGAACGCTGAAACTGGGCCAGCCCGTGCCGCTCTCGAACTTGGTCGCCGAGCGGAACAGCGGCAGGCCGCATTCCCGGCAACAGAACACCCCGGTCCGCTTCTCGCCCAGCAGGGTGCCGCAGAAGGGCGCCTCGGTGCCGTGGGCCAGAAGGACGCGCCTTTCCTCGGGCGACAGGTCAGCTTCCAACGCCACGCGCTGGCTTTCGCTCGGTGGAGTCAGATCATAGCCCGAGGGCGAACGCAGCGGCGCGGGGGATTCGGTCTGGGTCATGCACCCAAAATAGGAAGGGCCGGACGATGTTTCCACCGTCCGGCCCCAATAGTCTCAACTCGCCTTCTCCACCCAATCGGGCCTCAAGCAGCCCGACGGGCGGCAGGCCCTAGAACATGGCCTCAAGTAGCGCGAAGCGCGGTAGGCCTAGAACATGGCCTCAAGCAGCCCGAAGGGCGGTAGGCCTAGAACAAAGTTCCGACCCAGGTGCGCACGGCGGCTTCGTCGGCCGGGTTGCCAGTGAAGGCCAGGCCCTGCGCCGGGACAAAGCCCTGGTTGTTGCCGCGCTGACGCGTGGTCCAGGCCTTGTGACCGTAGCTGAGGTCCGAATAGTTCGACGGCAGACGCTGAACGGTCGGCTCGATGAAGATCGAGTCGACGGCGGTCGGCGAACCGGCCAGACGCACGTTCGGCAGGCGGGTCAGCAGGTCCAGGGTGTCGAGGCAGCCGTTGGTGCAGCCGCCATCGACCAGAACCACGACCGGACCCTGCACCGGATTGGCGGCGCCGGTGTCGGCCACGGACGGACGGCCCGGCATGACAAAGGTCTGCTGACCGGCGGCGATGGCCGAGTCGAAGGCGGCGACAATGGCCTGGGTCTGTTCGATGACCGGGCCCGACTCCTGAACAAAGCGCGGATCGGCCTGCATCCGACCCAGGGTGTCGGCGAACCACTGACGGTTGGCCGGGGTGGCGCGATAGGTGACCTGACCCGCTTCCGGCTGGCGGCTGACGGTGAACTCCGGCGTCCAGATACGGTTGGCCAGACCATAGCCGCGTGCGGTGGCGTTGATCGAATCGCCGTCCGCGCCGCGCAGGTCGATGACCATGCCTTGGGCACCGCGGAGAGTCGCGACCTGGGCTTCAACCTGAGCGAAGAAAGCGTCCCAGCCGGCGTTGTCGTCCATCGAGTTCACGTGGACCCACGGACGACCATCGACCTGCTCGATCGACAGCTTGGTCGCGCCGGGCGTGAAGACCGAGGCGCGGTAGGCGGCTTCCAGGTTGGCTGGCGTCGCCGGTTGCGGGCTGAGCTTATAGTCGCGGGTGCGGCGACCGACCTGGAACTCGCAGGTCGACGGCACGCCGCCGGCCATGGGGTTGTTGCGGTTCCAAAGCAGATAGGGGGCGGTGCGAACGCGACCGGCCTCGGTCGTCAGATCGCCTTCGAAAAGATCCAGCTTGGCCTTGGCGACGTCTTCGATGGGCTGGACGTTGCAGCTCTTGACCACGGCGCCCAGCGGCGGCGCGCCGCGCACGCCCGGCTGGACGTAGGAGACGACATACTCGCCGTTGCGCCAGGCCGTGGCCACGCCGGGCCAGCTGGTGGCGAAGAAGGGGCTGGCGCCTTCGAAGGTCGGGCGCGTCGCGATGTTGGAGTCGCGGAAGCCGGTGGCGTAGTAGCGCAGCAGATAGGCGTGGCTCTCGCCGCTGTTGACCTGACCGGCCTTGCCCAGGGCGTCTTGCAGGCCGGCGTCCAGCCAGCCGCGGAAGGTTTCGCTGGCGGCGCCCGGCACCACGGCGGCGGGGTGGTTGGCTTTCAGCGCATCGTGCGTGGCTTGCAGATCCTGACGCGCCAGGTCGCTGAAGTTCTGGGCCGAGGCGCCGCCAGCGGCGAAGGCCAGGGCGAGGACAGCCGCCGAAGCGGTGAGCAGACGTTGCATGAAGGGAACTCCAAGAGGCGTCGAAACAGGGTTTCGCCGTGTTTAAACCCAAGAAAGGCCCGCGTTAAACCCCCGCGACGAATTGACCGCGACGCTTGAGGCCCGGTGGGCCGGTTTACTCCAGCGGGTCAGCACCCTAATCGGAATAGACTTTTTTGCAGAACCGACCCCGGATGCACCGTTTCTCAGACCTGTTCCTGACGTCCAGCGGCCGTATCGGTCGCCTCGGCTTCATCGGCGGCGCCGTTGTCGTGCTGGCTCTGTGGGCGGTGTTCGACCTGCTCGCGCCCTTGAAGGTGCGAGACCTCGTCGGCTGGATCGTCGCGGCCGCCCTGCTCTATAGCGCCGCCTGCCTGCTTTCGCAGCGTCTGCATGATCGCGGCCGGTCGGGGTGGTGGAGCGGACCGATCCTGCTGGCCTTCGCCCTGACCTGGCCGCGCCCGCATGCGCCGCTCGACTGGGTTGCAGCCGCCGCGCTGATCCTGGTCGCTGTCGATCTGGCCCTGCTGCCGGGACAGCAGGCCTTCAACCGCTACGGCGCGCCGCCGAAAGCCTAGAGCGGCGCTTCGCCCGTCTGAACCGGGCCGAACACCCGCTGGAACGAGGCCTTCAGCGCCCCGTCCGCCTCGTCCATCGTCGCCAGGACGCCGAGATCGACCAGGCTGGTCACGCCATGCTCGGTGATGCCGCAGGGCACGATGCCGCCGAAATGGTCGAGGTCCGGCTCCACGTTCAGGCTGATGCCGTGGAAGCTGACCCATTTGCGGACCTTGACGCCGATGGCGGCGATCTTGTCCTCGCGGCTCCAGCCCGCGCCCTTGCGCTCGACCCAGACGCCGACGCGCCCTTCACGCATTCCGGCCTCGACGCCGAACTGATCCAGGGCGCCGATGATCCAGTCTTCAAGCCCGTGAACAAAGGCGCGCACGTCCTTGCCGCGCCGGTTCAGGTCCAGCATGACATAGGCCACGCGCTGGCCCGGCCCGTGATAGGTGAACTGCCCGCCCCGGCCCGTGCGGTGGACCGGGAAACGATCGGGCGCCAGCAGGTCGTCGTCCTTGGCCGAGACGCCCGCCGTATAGAGGGGCGGATGCTCCAGCAGCCAGACCACCTCCTCGGCCTCGCCTGCCGCGATGGCGGCGACGCGGGCCTCCATGGCGGCGACGGCGGGTTCGTAATCGACATAGCCGGTCGACACCGCCCATTCGACGGGGCGACCGTCGGCGCGGATCAAAGATGGTTGGGCGATACTTAACGGGTCGGCAAGCATGACGCTTCAATGTGTCTCTCGACGGGGCGGCGCAAGGGCCTCCCCTTCATTGTGAGTATCATCTTGAGCCAGATCGAAGCCGTCGAAGTCGAGATTTCGGTCGTGCTGGGCCGTTCGGTCCTGCCGATGCAGCAACTGCTGCGCATGGGCCGTGGCGCGGTGATCCCGCTCGACGCCTCCGAACGCGACGAGGTCTGGATCCTGGCCAACAACCACCCGGTGGCGCGCGGCGAGATCGAGATTCGCGACGACCGCATCGCCATCACCGTCACCCGCCCCGCCGACATCTATGACTTCATGGCCGGCGCGGCTTGATGTGGAGCCGCGGTCAGAAGGCTCCGCCTTCTCGACCCGACGCGGCTCTGGACGGCGAATGGGCAGGAAATGCAGCGCCTTCGCCTATTTCCGCAAAACCCTCTTTTCTTTCCGTCGCCTCTCCGCTATTGCCCGCCCTCCGATGCGAGCGGTCGTGGCGGAATTGGTAGACGCGCAGCGTTGAGGTCGCTGTGGGGCAACCCGTGGAAGTTCGAGTCTTCTCGACCGCACCATCGATCTGACAGGGCGACATTCGGCTGACCTCAGGCTGAAAACATTCGGGGAGGCAGACACGTGACCCACACGGATTCCGCCTCCCCGGCCCCTGCATCTTCAATCGAAACCGAAGATCACGTCGCCCTCGGCGAAGACTACGCCCTGACGGCGGCCTTCGTCGAAAAGGTCGTGGACGCCGCTGATGACGGCGACGGCCTGCGTCTGCGCGGCCTGCTGGAAGACCTGCACCCCGCCGACGTCGCTGACCTGATGGGCTTCCTGACGTCCGAGCACCGCGCCGTCGTGGTGCAGTGGCTGCCGCCGGAGCTTCTGGCCGACACTCTGCCCGAGCTGGACGACGGCATCCGCGAGGAGGTGCTGGAGCGGGTGCCTCACCTGACCCTGGCCGTCGCGTTGCAAGAGCTGGACTCCGACGACGCCGCCGCCGTGGTCGAGGACCTGGAGGACGACCAGCGTGAGCGGGTCCTGGCCGCCATGCCCGAGGGTGATCGCGCCGCGATCGAAAGCTCGTTGCGCTATGCCGAGGATTCCGCCGGCCGCCTGATGCAGCGCGAGGTCATGGCCGCGCCGCAGTTCTGGAACGTCGGCGACAC
>CAYWDO010000117.1:6321-7931 GCA_964456995.1 uncultured Brevundimonas sp. | reverse complement strand
GTGAACTCCGGCGCCGGCGGCACCGAGTCCTGCGACTGGGCGGGCATCCTGCTGCGGATGTATTCGCGTTGGGCAAAGGCGCATGGGTACGAGGTCACGATCGAGGCCCACGAAGAGGGCGAGCAGGCGGGGGTCAAGTCGGCGACCATCCTGGTCGAGGGGCCAAACGCCTATGGTTGGCTGAAGTCGGAGTCAGGCGTCCACCGCCTGGTGCGGATCAGTCCGTTCGATGCGGCGGCCAAGCGGCATACGTCCTTCGCCTCGATTGGCGTTTCGCCGGTCGTGGACGACACGATCGAGATCGACATCAACCCCTCCGACGTGCGGACCGACACCTATCGGGCGTCGGGCTCGGGCGGTCAGCACATCAACAAGACGGATTCGGCCGTGCGGCTGACGCACATTCCGACCAATACCGTCGTCGCCTGTCAGGCGGGACGGTCTCAGCATCAGAACCGCGACATGGCGTGGAAGATGCTGCGGGCGCGTCTGTACGAACTGGAGTTGCAACGGCGCGAGGCGGCGGCCCAGGCCGTGGCCGACGCCAAGACCGACATCGGTTGGGGTCACCAGATCCGTTCCTATGTCCTGCAGCCCTATCAGATGGTCAAGGACCTGCGGACCGAGGTCGAGACCTCGGACACGCAAGGGGTGCTGGATGGCGACCTGGATCAGTTCATGGGCGCAGCCCTGGCGGCCCGGGTCGGCGAAACCCGCGACGGGAACTAAAAAAAGGGGCGGCCTGCGGGCCGCCCCTTTTCGTATCTGCGTGGCGTCGGATCAGAGGGCGGGCTTGGCTTCGGTCTTGTCAGTCTTGGGGGCGGAGAGAGCGGCGGGCTTTTCCGGCGCGTCGAGCATCGAGGCGCCCGGCGTGTCGCGCTTGGCCTGGGTGCAGCGGCCCTGGAACCAGGCGCCCTGTTCGATCGAAAGCTGCTCCTGGGTGATGTCGCCCTCGATGCGGGCGGTGGCGAACAGCTTGACCTGTTTGGCGACGATGGCGCCCGAAACGCGGCCGCGCACGTCCAGGACGTCGGCGTGGACCGTGCCCTCGACCGAGCCGCCTTCACCGATGGTGACGCGGACGACGCGGATGTCGCCCTTCAGCGAGCCATCGACCTGAAGCTCGCCTGCACCCGAGATGTTGCCTTCATATTTTACGCCGGACGACAGGGTCGACAGGCTGGACGAACGCGACGAGGCCGCCGGGCGCGAAGGCTCGGTCGGGCGGGGCGCTGCCGGTGCAACTGAGGGCGTGGCGGCGGGCGCCGATTCCGGCGCTGGCGGAATGCCCATGCCGCTGGACGGGCTGTTATCGAATGGCTTGCTCTTGTTGAACATGGTGCTCTCCGCATCTCGCCAGCAAGGCCGGCCTAATCCTACTATAGCCCCTTGGGCCGCAGTTAGTGTCAGGTCGGCGACAGAGGCAAGCTTGGCCTGAGAAGCATTACGCCTAACGCTGATTCAGAGGGATCGTGCGGCGTCCAGCACCTGTTCGGCGTGGCCCTTGACCTTGACGTTGCGCCAGACGCGGCGGACCAGGCCCGCGCCGTCGATCAGGAAGGTGGCGCGCTCGACGCCCATGTATTCGCGGCCGTAGAGCTTCTTCATGA
>CAYWDO010000117.1:1381-6221 GCA_964456995.1 uncultured Brevundimonas sp. | reverse complement strand
AGGAAGGTGGCGCGCTCGACGCCCATGTATTCGCGGCCGTAGAGCTTCTTCATGATCCATGTGCGGTAGGCCTCGCAGACCACGCCGTCCTCGTCCGAGCCGAGGATGACCTTGAGGTCATGCTTGGCCTTGAAGCGGTCCAGCTTTTTCACCGCGTCGCGCGAGACGCCGATGACGACCGTGTCAGCGTCGGCGAACGCACCGGCCAGGGTGGAGAAGTCCAGTCCCTCGGTCGTGCAGCCGGGGGTGTCGGCCTTGGGGTAGAAGTAGAGGACGACCGACTTGCCCTTCAGGCCGGCCAGCGTGACGCGGCCGTCGCCGTCGGTGGCGAGATCGAACGCGGGGGCGGCTTGGTTTTCGGTGATGTCGGTCATCCTCATTGCTCCCTAGACCGGTCGAACCAGCACGATCTTCTTCTTGCCGGCCGCCAGCTTCAGCACGCCGTCGGCGTTGACGTCGGAAGCCTCGATCAAGTGCGCGCCGTCGGCGATGGGTTCGTCGTTGAGGCGCAAGCCGCCGCCCTGGGCCAGGCGACGAGCCTCGCCGTTGGAGGTGCTGAGACCGGCCTTGGTGACGACGGCGGCGATCATGGCGCCGATCACCTCATCGCGCGGAAGCTCGACCGTCGGCAGGTCGGCGGACAACTGACCCTTTTCGAAGGCGGCTTCGGCGGCGGCGCGGGCGGCGTGGGCGGCCTCGGAGCCGTGAAGCATGGAGGTCGCGGCGTCGGCCAGGGCCTTCTTGGCCCCGTTGATGCCGGCCCCTTCCATGGCGTCGTAAAGCGCGATCTGGTCCAGCGGCAGGTCGGTGAACAGGCGCATGAAGCGACCGACGTCGGCGTCCTCCGCATTGCGCCAGAACTGCCAGTAGTCATAGGGGCTGAGCTGCTCGGCGTTCAGCCAGATCGCGCCCTGGGCCGTCTTGCCCATCTTGCCGCCCGAGGCCGTGGTCAGCAGGGGGGTGGTCAGGCCGAAGGAGGCCTTCTGATCGACGCGGCGCACCAGGTCGACGCCCGAGGTGATGTTGCCCCACTGGTCAGAGCCGCCCATCTGCAGTGTCACGTTCAGCGAACGGTTCAGCTCCAGGAAGTCCACCGACTGCATCAGCATGTAGTTGAATTCGAGGAAGGTCATCGGCTGCTCGCGCTCAAGGCGCAGCTTGACCGAGTCGAAGCTCAGCATCCGGTTGATGGTGAAATGCGTGCCGTAGTCGCGCAGGAACTCGACGTAGCCGAACTTGGACAGCCAGTCGTTGTTGTCGACCATGACGGCGTCGGACGGGCCGTCGCCGAAGGTCAGGAACTTCTCGAACACCGTCTTGATCGAGGCGATATTGGCCTGGATCGTCTCGTCGGTCAGTTGCGGGCGCGAGGCGTCCTTGCCGGTGGGATCGCCGACCTTGGTCGTGCCGCCGCCCATGAGGACCACGGGCTTGTGCCCAGCCTGCTGCAAGCGGCGCAGCATCATGATCTGGATCAGGCTGCCGACGTGCAGGCTGGGCGCCGTGGCGTCGAAGCCGATGTAGGCCGTCACGATTCCCGTCGAGGCGGCCTCGTCCAGCTCCGCCGGGTGGGTCACCTGGTGGATATAGCCGCGCGATTGCAGGGTCTTGAGGAAGTCGGACTTGAAGGCTTGGTCGGTCATGGACGGCTCCGTAGCAGGGATGCCGGCGGCCGTCTTCCTTACCGAGGAAGTCGCACCGCCAGCGAAGGCGGCACGAGATCGCGGCCGCTCGCTAGCTCAGCGAACGGTAATACAGGCCGGAAAGGGCGCGGGCGGCGATCATGGGCCTAGCTACGGCGTGGCTGACATGGCAGTCAACCCGGCATGACGACCTCCTCCTCGACAAAGACCCTCCGCGTGCTCGGTTTCATGACCGGCACCTCGCTCGACGCCGTGGACATGGCGGTGATCGAAACCGACGGCGAAAACATCATCAGCTTCGGCCCGGCCGGCGAGATGAAGCTGGACGCCGAGACGCGCGCTGTCGTCGAGGACGCCATCGAGGACGCCCTGGACTGGGAGCGTGACGAGGAAGAACCCGACAGCTTCGAGGACGCCCGCATGGCGGTGGCCGACGCTCACCTGGCGGCGGCACTTAGCTTCATGGCGGTGAACGGGGTCAAGGCCAGCGGGCTGGATATCGTCGGGGTGCATGGCCAGACGGTGCTGCATGAAGCGCCGACGGCTGAACTGCCAGGCCGCACGGTGCAGTTGATCGACGCCCTGAGCGTGGCCGAGGGGCTGGGCGTGCGTACGGCCTATGATTTCCGCAGCGCCGACGTGGCGGCAGGCGGGCAGGGGGCGCCGCTGGCGCCGGTGTATCACGCGGCTTTGGTGCGCAAGTCGGGCCTGACCGGGCCGGTCGCTGTGCTGAACCTGGGCGGGGTCGGCAATATCACATTGGTCCGCGCCGATGGGGGGCTTGAGGCCTTCGACACCGGCCCGGCCAACGGCATGGTCGATCTGCTGGTCCAGTCGCGCGGCAAGAAGCGCATGGACGAGGGCGGCAGGCTGGCGGCGGCGGGGACGGTCGATCAGGCGGTTCTGGCCGGCTATCTGGCGCATCCCTATTTTGCGGCGACGGGGCCGAAGTCGCTGGATCGGTTCGATTTCTCGCTGGACCCGGTCGCGGGTCTGTCTCTGGAAGACGCGGCGGCGACGTTGACGGCCTTTGCCGCCGAGGCGGCGGCCCTGGGCGTGGCGCGCTGCTCGGAGCGGCCGACCAAGGTCGTGGCCTGCGGCGGCGGGCGACATAATCCGGTGCTGCTGGCGGCGATCCGCGAGCGCGCGGGCGTGCCGGTGACGACCGCCGAGGACGAGGGCTGGCGCGGCGACTCGATCGAAGCCGAGGCCTTCGCCTTCCTGGCCGCGCGCTGCCTGCTGGGCCTGCCGATCAGCTTTCCCGGCACGACGGGCGTGCCCGAGCCTATGACCGGCGGCCGCATCGTGGAGCCGGGCGAACCGTGAGCCTGATGCAGTCCCAGCGGTTCTGGGGCGTCGCCAGCGGTCTGGCGGCGGGCGCTCTGTGGGGGCTGGTCTTCCTGGCGCCCAAGGTCGCGCCGGAGGCTTCGCCGATGATGCTGACGGCGGGGCGCTACCTCGCTTACGGGTTGATCGCCGCCCTGCTGATCGCGCCGCGCTGGCGGCGGGTGACGGCGGCGTTGGATTTCAAGGCGTGGCGGGCGCTGGCCTGGCTGAGCCTGGCCGGGAACATCGTCTATTTCGTCTTCCTGGTGGTCGGCGTCCATTTCGCGGGCGTGGGAGCCTCGGCCCTGATCGTCGGCATGGTGCCAGTCGTGGTCGCCCTTTGGGGCCTGAAGGACAAGGATTCGCCGCCGCTGTCGCGCGTGGCGCCGCCCATCGCGGTCGCGGCCCTGGCGGTCGGCCTGATCGGCTGGGAGTCGCTGAGCCAGAGCAGCGGGGCGGACCGGGACGGGGTTCAGACCCTGATCGGCCTGGCCTGCGCCTTGGCGGCCTTGCTGTCCTGGTCCGCCTTTGCGGTTGGCAACAGCCGGTGGATGGCGCGGTTGCCCGAGGTCTCGCCGCATGACTGGTCCTTGTTGACCGGGGTGGTGACGGGTGGGTTCGCCCTGCTGCTGGCGGTTCCAGCATTGCTGACCATGGGCGTCTGGTCAGGCGAGGCGTGGGGGCGGTTTCTCGGGGTCAGCGTGGGCGTGGCGATCTTCGCCTCCATCATCGGCAACGCCTTCTGGAATCAGGCCAGCCGCCTGCTGCCCTTGACCATGCTGGGCCAGATGATCGTGTCCGAAACCCTGTTCGCCTTCCTCTATGGTTTTCTGTGGGAGGCGCGCGGCCCGACCGTTATCGAGGTCGTCGCCATGATCCTGATGGTGATCAGCGTGGTCTGGTGCGTGCGGGCGCACCGGCCAGCAGCGATCGCGGCGGCGGCCAGTGAGCATTAGGTCGCAGGCACGCCATTGAACCGCGTGATCGGTTCGGCGTTCGACGTCTAGCGGACCGGGCCCCTCTGACGATCTTTCTTCGGGAAAGGTTGTGATGTCGGACCGCGCCGGTCGCCCGTTCGGGCGCCGGCGACACATGTGGTCGAGAGGCATCAATGGAATTTCTGGCAACAGAGTGGATGGGCAAGCCCGCCTGGATGTGGGTTGGGTTTCTGACGGTCGTGGTCGCCTTGCTGGCCTTCGATCTGGGCGTCTTGCAACGCAAGGCGCATGAGATCGGGGTACGGGAAAGTCTCCTGCTATCCAGCTTCTATATCGCCGTCGCCCTGGCGTTCGGCGTCTGGGTATGGGTGCGACTGGGGGCGGACAGCGGGCTGGATTATCTGACCGGCTTCGCCATCGAAAAGAGCCTGGCGATGGACAATGTCTTCGTCATCGCCATGATTTTCAGCGCCTTCGGCATTCCACGCCTGCATCAGCACCGCGTGCTGTTCTGGGGCGTGCTGGGCGTCATCGTGCTGAGGGCGGTGATGATCGCGGCGGGCGCGGCCCTGGTCAGCCGCTATGAGTGGGCGCTCTACGTTTTCGCGGCTTTTCTAATCTTCACGGGCGCGCGGATGATGGCGACCAGTCCGAGCGAAGAGGCCGCAACGGGACAAGGGTTAGTCAAATGGCTGAAGCGGCGCATGCCGGTGACGGACCAGTTGCACGGCGCGCGATTCTTCGTTCGAGAGAAGAACTCGGCCGGCCATATGATCTGGCACGCCACGCCGCTGTTTCTGGCCCTGGTGACCATAGAGTTTGCCGATGTGATCTTTGCGGTGGACTCGGTGCCGGCGATCTTCGCCATCACGACGGACCCCTACATCGTCTACACGTCCAATATCTTCGCCATTCTGGGGCTGAGGGCGCTGT
>CAYWDO010000117.1:0-1281 GCA_964456995.1 uncultured Brevundimonas sp. | reverse complement strand
ACCGCGCCGACATGATCCTGCCAGAAGTGGGTCGCGCCCTCTTCCAGTTCGTAGTCGATGACGATGCCCTTCTGGGTGCGCAGCTTGTTGACCACGCGCTCGACCTCGACCGGCGGAACGACGGTGTCGGCAGTACCGTGCAGGAACAGGCCCGAGGCCGGGCAGGGCGCCAGGAAGCTGAAATCATACATGTTCGAAGGCGGCGACACGGAGATGAAGCCGTCCGTTTCCGGGCGGCGCATCAGAAGCTGCATGCCGATATAGGCGCCGAACTGATAGCCGGCGACCCAGGTCTGGGTGGCGGCAGGGTTATTGGTCTGCAGCCAGTCCAGGGCGGTGGCCGCGTCGGCCAGCTCGCCGATGCCGCTGTCGAACTCGCCCTGCGACTTGCCGACGCCGCGCGAGTTGTAGCGCAGGGTGGCGAAGCCACGCTGGACGAACAGCTGGTGCAGCGTGACCGCCACCGGGTTGTTCATATGCCCGCCCGCCTTGGGGTGCGGATGCAGAATCAGGGCGATGGGCGCGTTGGGGCGCTTGCCAGGCGAGTAGCGGCCTTCGATGCGGCCCGAGGCGCCGGGAAGAATGACTTCAGGCATGGGTCAGCAGAATCCTGTCTTCAACTGTCGTTTCGCGAGCGGACAATACTTGACCAACGCAGTAGGACTTTCTAAGTCGAGCCAGCGTTGCGCACTTGTCTGTAAGGGCGCGGGTTCTAACACAAGAGCCCCGAAAAGCGTGAAATTTTTGAGGGCTTTCTATGCGCCTGTCGACAAAGGGACGATACGCCGTGATGGCGATGGCCGATCTGGCGCGCAATGGCGCGGACCGGGCGGTGTCGCTGGCCGAGATCGCGACGCGCCAGGAAATCTCGCTCAGCTATCTGGAACAGCTGTTTGCACGGCTGCGTAAAAGCGGTCTGGTCAAAAGCGTGCGCGGTCCCGGCGGCGGCTATCGCCTGGCGCGAGAAGCCTGCGAAACGGCGGTGGCCGAGATCGTCCTTGCGGTGGATGAGCCGATCCGCGCCACCCGCTGCGTCGGCGCCGGATCGCCCAAGGGCTGCATGATCAAGGGCGAGCGCTGCATCACTCACCACCTGTGGGAAGACCTGGGCCAGGAGATCCACCGCTATCTCGCCAGCGTCAGTCTGGAGGATGTGATCCAGAACCGCACGGGTCAGGCGCGCATGGGGGCCGCCCCCGCGGCGGTGGGCATGGAGGCGGCGGCGTGAGCATCTACCTCGACTACAACGCCTCGGGTCTGGTGCGGCCCGAAGTGCAGGAA
>CAYWDO010000116.1:0-8016 GCA_964456995.1 uncultured Brevundimonas sp. | reverse complement strand
GCCGCCTTCTTCGTCGTCTTGCGGGGTGCGATTTCCGCCGCCTGTCGCCGCTCCAGCCCGGCGGCGATGTCGAAGTCGGCGGGGAAATCGTCCACCTGGATCGCCTGATCGGCATAGACCGCGAAACGGGCGATGGCGGCGCGCTCCTCGGCGGTGATCAGGTCCAGCGCCTCGGCCTGGGCGGCCCAGGCGTTCAGCAGGGTCAGGTTCTGCGGCGCACGAGCGATGCGGCCCGCACGGATGGCGTCCTTCAGTCGACGCTCGATGGCCTCGACCTGAGGATAGAGGTCAAAGGCGACGATGGTGGCGGCGATGGGATCAACCTCGATCCGCGCCGACCAGGACCCAGCGGTCAGGCGGTCGCGCGCCGGTCCATGCTTCTGGATCAGACCGGCGACCGCAGCAGCGCAGGCGTCGTTCGGCTGGGGCGTCCTCAGACCAAAGGGCGCACCGACCAGCTTCAGGAACAGGGCCGCGCCCCGGCTCGGATGATTGGCCAGCAGGTCGCGCCACGCCGTCCCGGCGCGCGCCAGAGCGTCCTGCGCCGCCCAGTGGACGAAGGGCAGATCCTCGCTCGGACGGCCCTCGTCCTCGAACCGCTTCAGCACGCTGGACAGGATGAAGAGCTGGGACAGGATGTCGCCCATCCGCCCGGTCATGGCGCCCTTGCGCTTCAGCGCCCCGCCGACCGTGGCCATCGACATATCCGAGGCCAGAGCCAGCAGGGTCGAGAACCGCGTCGCCGACCGGTAATAGCGCCTCAGCTGCGGCGCCGCCCCACCCGGCGCCGCGATCAGCAGACCGCCCGTCAGGCTGAAGGTCAGCGCCCGCGCCATATTACGGAACAGGAAGCCGACATAGCCGAACAGAGCCGCGTCGAACGGCTTGACCTCGCCCGCGCCCGCCGTCCGCATCAGGGTCAGGACATAGGGGTGGCAGCGGATGGCGCCCTGACCATAGATGATCAGGGTGCGGGTCATGATGTTGGCGCCCTCGACGGTGATGGCGACCGGAATCTGCTGATAGGCGCGGGCCAGGAAGTTGCCGGGCCCCATGCAGACGCCCTTGCCGCCGGCCACGTCCATGCCGTCATTGATGATGAGGCGGGCGCGCTCGGTGACGTGATACTTGGCGATGGCCGAAACGACCGAGGGCTTCTCGCCCTGATCCAGCGCCGCCGCCGCCAGACGCCGCACAGCGTCCGTGGCGTAGAGGTGCCCGGCCATGCGGGCCAAGGCCTCCTGCACGCCCTCGAAGGCGCCGATGGGTTGATTGAACTGACGACGGATAGCCACGTAGGCCCCGACCATGCCCACCGCCAGCTTGGACATGCCGACGTTGGACGACGGCAGGGAGATGGCCCGGCCCGCGGCCAGACACTCCATCAGCATCCGCCAGCCGTTCCCGACCTGCTCGCGCCCGCCGATGACCATGTCCATCGGCACGAAGACGTCGTCGCCCGTGGTCGGCCCGTTCTGGAAGACCGCGTTCAGCGGCCAGTGACGGCGCCCGATCTCGACCCCCGGATGATCGCGAGGGATCAGGACGCAGGTGATGCCGGGCTCGGCCTCGCCGCCCAGCAGGCCGTCGGGGTCCATGGCGCGAAACGCCAGGCCCAGCACCGTCGCGACCGGGGCCAGGGTGATGTAGCGCTTGCGCCAGCTGATGCGGAAACCCAGGGTCTCCACGCCGTTCCACATCGCCTTGCAGACCATGCCCACATCGGTGATCGAGGCGGCGTCGGACCCGGCATAGGGATTGGTCAGGGCGAAGCAGGGGATGTCCTCGCCGCGCGCCAGACGCGGCAGATAGTGGTTCTTCTGCGCTTCGGTGCCGTAGTGCAGCAGCAGCTCCGCCGGACCCAGCGAGTTGGGCACCATGACCGAAACCGCCGCCGCCGAGCAGCGTGTCGACAGCTTCTGGATCACCTGGCTGTGGGCATAGGCGGAAAAGCCCAGACCGCCGTAGGCCTTGGGAATGATCATGCCCAGGAAGCCTTTGTCCTTGGCGTAGGCCCAGGCCTCGGGCGACAGGTCCTGCCAGACCGAGGTGGTCTCCCAGTCGTTGGCCAGGTCGCACAGATGCTCGGCCTCATTGTCGAGGAAGCTCTGTTCCTCGGGCGTCAGGACCGGCGCCGGCGTGGCCAGCAGCCGCTTCCAGTCCGGCTTGCCCGCGAACAGCTCGGCGTCCCACCAGACGCCGCCGGCCTCGACCGCCGCCTGTTCGGTCGGGCTCATCTTCGGCATGATCCGGCGGAAGCCCGCCATGGCCCCACGCGACAGGACAGCGCGACGCAGGGGCGTGACGGTCAGCAGCAAAAGCACTGGCGCAGTTGCCGCCGCCATGATCGCCGCCGTCGTCGGCGCGATCAGCTCCGCCCCCCAGCCCGCCGCGATCCAGGCGGCGGCGGCGACGCTCCAGATCGTCATCCGCGCCTGCACAAATGTCAGGAGAAAGGCCCCCAGGGCCAGTGCGCCAATCCAGATCAGCATGGTCGGTCTTCCCCTCGCCGACACGGTCCCCCCGTCGGCCTCTCGCGTTACAGTCGTCGGTCGTCAGCGGGCGGCGGCGTCAGCGCGCCCGCGTCCAGGTCTGGGTCCGGCACAGCATCCGGGCGATGCAGCCCCGCACCGCCAGCCGGTCTGGCTCGACCAGGGTCAGCGTCCCCGTCGCCGCCCCCTGACCGCTGTCCGGGTCGTAGAGCGGTCCGGCGTTCCACACGCGCGGCCCGCCAGACGCCGCCCGCAGCACCGTCAGCCCCTTGATCGGTCGGGTCCGCAGGGCCGGGTCGCGATTACGCACATCGCGCTGATCCGGGTTGGCGCGCAGGGCGGCGGCGTCCACCACCTTGGCGCACAGGGCCGCACCGCAACGCTCGATGGCGACGACGCCGTTCTGGGCCGGCGTGCGCCAGCGCCCCAGCAGGGCCTCGTCCTGCGCCATCACCGGCGAAGCGACCCCAGCGACGAGAGCAGCAGCCAGAACCCGCGCGCGCGCCCTCATCCTTTGCCGCCCTGATAGGCGTTGCGAACGGAAGGCGGCACGCGCTGATAGATGGTCGGCGTCGGGATCTTCAGGCGACGACGGGCGACGTCCAGCGGCTCGGCGAACAGGCGCTCATAGTCCTCGCCCGGCAGCCAGGCGGCACGGCGACCGTCACGCCAGGCCTGAAAGACGGCCCGCGCGCAGGGGTATCCGGTGCGGGCGCGCATGAACTGCACCGCTATGCCCGAGGCGATCAGGCCGAAGCCGGCGCTGCGCGTCTGCGGCAGCGAAAACGCCACCACACAGGCCTCGCCCAGGGCATCGGCCTGATAGCCGGTCAGGACGTGCCAGATGTCATGCACGTCGCGCATTCGGCGCGCGAACCAGGCGCGCGGGTGGGCCGCCTCGATCTCGCTGTCGGCGATCTTGCGGCTCTCCTCGGCCAGGCCATAGGCCGAGAAGTTCTGCGCGTCGATGAAGTCGCGATAGGCGGCGCCGACCGTTCCCGGCCCGAACTGAGCCAGCCAGGCCCGGTCCTGCAATCGGTCCGCCAGCTCGAGCCGACGATAGGCCTGGGCCCCGCCTTCCGGTGTTTCCAGCATCCGGCTGTAGCCCCAGTCGGGCGAACGCCCCGACAGGGCGTTCATGATTTCAAACACCTGTTCGGTGTCGTCCTTGTCCGCCACCAGGCGGCGCATGGCACGCAGCGCACGGAGGGGTTGCACACGGGAAGCCGTCAGTTGTGACGGCCGACGCGTCACGTCGAATGAGGGGTCGAAAGCAGAAAGAGTCGATGCGGCTTGCACTTGCGGGTTCCTTTGCGGAAGCCTAGAACGAGTAACTATCTACATGAATGTCATTTACACATATGTCAATTGTCGCTCTTGAAAAACCGCGCCGCCGCCGCCGCTCGCCGGATGAGGCCAGACGAGAAGCCGTAGTTTCCGCTCGGGCTCTCCTGCTCTCTGGCGGTCCGACGGCGGTAACCTTGTCTGCGGTAGCGTCTGATATCGGCGTGACCCACGCCAATCTGATCCATCACTTCGGGTCCGCCGCCGGTCTGCAGTCGGCGCTGATGGGGTCAATGGTAGCCGACCTGAACCAGGCGCTCGACACCGCCGTTACGAGGCTGCGCACCGACGAAGGGGCGCCGCTCGAACTGGTCAACGCGGTTTTCGACGCCTTTTCCGAAGGGGGCGCCGGTAGATTGGCGGCTTGGATCGCTATGTCGGGAGACCTGTCGCATCTGGAGCCCGTCCGAGCCGCCGTCAGGGATCTGGTTCAAGCGATCGCCGAGAAAATGGGCGACGATGGTGAGGCGCGCGAACGGATCGGGTCAGCCGTCCTCTTCATCGCCCTGAGTGCATTTGGCGAGGCGCTCATTGGCCCTCCCCTGCGAGACATGCTGGATCAGCCTGACGACGCCGGGCGCAAGGTGGTCGCCAACCTCCTGCCCAACTTCCTTGTTCGCAACGATCCGGGCTGAACTGGCTCTTCAAGGTCGGGAAGGTAAGTTCACAACTTGGGAGTCTCACCCCGCGTTTTGCTTGGTCAGGCAGGCCAATGTTCAAAAGCGGCGTTGCAGGCCGAGACTGACTGTTCTACCGATTGGGTCCTGGATATCCCGCCCAAAACCCGGCGCCGGCGAACCGTCGCCCAGATTCGCCTCGGGACGGGCGTCGATCAGATTCTGGATTTCCAGGACCAGTTGAAGCCCGCCGCCCCGCCTTCGCTGCGAGTCTTCGGGCTGAGCGCCCGCGGATGACGGGGCCATTTGGAAACTGAATTTCAAGTCCACGGCTGCGAACGACGCCCTGATTAGATCTTTCGAATCGTCGCGACCACTGGCTTTTCGGGTGCGATAGCCGCTCTGCCAGCGGACCGAAGCGTTACCGCCCCAACGCCCGCGGCGAGCATCGACCATGATCCTCGCGTTATGCCTGGACAGGCCGCCGCCGTCGCCCTTCAAACGATCGAGTTCAGGTCCTCCAGGCAGCAGAACCACCGAATTCTTCAACCGCAGGCTATGGCTGAGCGCCACCCGAAGGATCATCGCCTCATGCGCAACCGGACCTGTCGGGCGGGGCAGGTTGAAATTGAGGTTGGTGGTCAGACCTTCGGTCAGGCTGGAACCAAGGTTCAGCGGTCGATAGTCGATGCTGATCAGACGCCCTGCAGCGTCCCTTTGAAAACGATCAGGAAACGCTGCCTCGACGTCCTCGGTCAACTCCGGCAGGGAACCGATCCCGTTGGTCGAGTCCATCCTCTGATAGCCAAGGTTTCCGGACACGCCCCATGATGTGAACGGTCCCAGGGCCGCCGTCACAGACCGTCGCTCTGACCGAGGCGGCCGCAAGTCCGGATTTCCGCCTAGGATCGGCAAGATCTCGACCGCTTCGCCCGTCTTGAAGTCAAACACGGCCGTCGGCGTCCCGCGATAGATCGACTCGAATCGTTGCGCATCCGAAACGCTGTCGGTCGAGATGGACCAGGCCCCGTGAAGCGACACGCCTCTGCGCGGGGTCCAGGCCAGAGCGCCGTTGATCTCATCGCCATCGCCCGCACTGGTGGCCCGAACGCTGCCGCCGACGGTCGCCAGGAGGTCGCCTATCCACCGGCCCCTTGCCGACCCTGTATTCGCCTTCGATAGGGGGACCGCAAGCGAACCTCGCGCCTCCCGCGTATGGAAACGCGTGTTAGCCCGCCCCTCCCCCCGGTCAATGACGGACCGGTTCTCCGTGAAGTTGGCGGCCAGATTAGCGACGACCGGGCCCGCCGGCAGATCGAGCAGGGTCCTGCCGGCCGAACCATTCAGAGCCATGGTCTGGCTCACATTCTGGCTATCGGCGAAGCCGCCTTCTCGAGACACCGACGCCATGGCGTTCAGGTTGGCTTGCAGCGCCCAACCCGCCGCAGCGCCGCTCAGGCCCGCCGCCCCTCCCACGCTCTCGCTCTGACGACGGCTCTCCGCGACACCCAGGCCAAGACGCACGACCGAACGGGCGTCGCGCGCCTGGCCGTCCAGGCTGAAGACCCCGGACCAATCCCCCATCGAGCGCGTCAAGGTGGCGTTGGCGGAAACCGCATCGGCATGAGGGCGCAGGGTGATCGCCCCCGCCTCCGGGCCGTCGCCGGGCAAGTCACGGTCGCGCTCCTCCGCTCGCAGGGCGGTGTCGCGTGAGGTCCGCAATCCGATCTGATGGGTGTTCTCGCCCGAGATGGCCGAGCGGCGCAGGTCGCCCGACAGCGAGGATGTGCCGCCCTGGGTCGGCCGGGACGCGGCCACGCGGGCGTCATGACTGGAAAAGCGCCGCTGCAAGACCAGGTTGACGACCCTTTGACCCGGCGCGCCGCCATAGAGGGCCGCCGCACCGGGCGGCAAAACCTCCGCCCGCACCAGGGCGTCAGGCGGAAAACCCGAAAACACGGATGAATTGGCCACCCGCCTGCCATTAACGATCACCATGGGCGTTTCGCCGACACCAAGCGTCTCGCTCATGCGTTGCAGCACCTCGCCGATGTCCCAGGCGCCCAGAGCGTCGATTTCGGCGCCGCTCAACTCCGTCTCCGGCGGCACGCGGGCGGCCCCGCGACGACCGCGCACATCGACATCGTCCACCGTCACCGGATCGTCGAGGTTCTGCGTCGCCGCCTGACCCGCAGCGCGGCTCAGGAACCGGTCGACGCCCGCAACCTCGCCCTGCCCCATGGCGACCAGACTGACGAGCGGCAGCCATAGCATTGGGTACTCCTCGTCGTATTGCGACGCCTTTACCTGCGACCGGGTCGCCTTGCCGATCCCGCCAGCGAGCCGCCTCCGCTATCGGGACATCAAGAGCCATTCCGAAGCAAGAAGTACGGGGAGCCCAAGGACCCCCCGCAAGGTTAGGGATGGACCAGTCGATACGTGCAGAAGATATACCAAGGTCAGAGCCGCCGAGGCCTGCTCTTCAACGGGGTTCAGAGCCGTTCGGAGCCTGGCGTTCGCCAACCCGAAAACGTCTGGATGGTAAAAGAAGGCGCCTTGCGGCGCCCTCTCCTAGTCGTAAGGCAGTTCCGGCGGATCAGGAGGCGAAAAGCAGCGCCTCGTTGATCGTACAGTTGCTGGGCGTGCCGGGCACGACCTGATTGATGATGGCGATGTCGTGTCCCGAGCCGTTGTCGGTCACGCTGGCGGTGATATTACCGAGGCAGTTGCCCCCGAGCACCGTCGTGGCGCCGACACCGGTGATGGTGACCGTGGTGCTGGGGTGCGAGGCCGCCCCCACAGCAATCCAGGGGCCGCTATTAGGATTGACGACGCTGCCGCAGAGGAAGCTGGCGCCGCCGCCGCCGCTGAAGGTCATGCCCGTCAGGTGAACATCGCTGCCGACGACCGTGGCGGTCGCCGAGAAGTTGCAATCAATGGTGATCGACTGGCTGAAGTTGATGACGCCCGTTACGGTTCCCGAGGAAGGGAAGGGCGAGGCCATGGCTGGAGCGGCTGAAAGAGAAGCCAGAGCAATGGCCGACGCCAGAGCAGTCAAACGAAAATTTTTCACGTTAATTTCCTCCATGTTTTCGACAACTGAATTATTGCAGAAGCCGTTAAGCAACAAAGGCACTCACGTCTAGACGATTTCAACCTAACATAGGTGTAGCACAACTCAAAATTTAAAATTTCTTGGTGACGCTGAAGGCGAACAACCGGGGATCCAGTGTAAAGACATTGGCGGTCAGGCCGGTATCGTCGCTGTTTGTGAACATATCGGTGATTGGGGTCTTGTCGAAGACATTCTTGACATAGGCCGAGAAGACCAGGTCCTGCGCTTCATTTTCCAGGGAGACAGAGATGTTGGCGTTGTCCCACGCCTTGAGCTGGTCGTACTCAGTATTAAAGATCCGCGCGTAGCTGCGGTCTTGCCAGTAATAGTCTCCGCGGACCGTCAGGTCCCACCCACCGACGAGGAAGGTGTACTGCGCCCCGAAGTTCACCGTCCAGTTGGGTGAGTTCGGCAGCTCATTCCCACCCAGATCCGCCATGAACCCGCG
>CAYWDO010000115.1:4759-8150 GCA_964456995.1 uncultured Brevundimonas sp. | reverse complement strand
CCCAGCAATGGGGCGGCCGTTTTGCTGTGCGGTGAGTGGTAAAGCAGGCGGCGCTACTGGCCGCGCCCGGAGTCGATATAGGCCTTGATCGAGGCGGCGGGAGCCCCGTCCGCGCGGGCGCCGTCGCAGACGATGGGCTGGATATAGGCGCTCAGGCTGGTGGGCCGAATGTCGTCCCAGGCGGCGTCCGCTTCGGGATAGCGCTCGACCTCGGCGCCGTCGGGACCAAACTCGATCTCGGCCAGGACGCGAGCCTGTTTGGCGGCGCAGCGAATCTCGTACTCGTCGATCTTGTGGCTGTAGTCGCCGACGGGCGTCTGCAAGGGCACGCGGGCGACGCGGGCGCTGGTCGTGTCCCCAACGGTCGCGATCCCACCCACATCAACCAGATAGACCAGTCGGGCGTTGCGGGAAAAGGCGTTCCATTCCTCAGCGGTCGCGGCGCCCGCAGAGGCGACGGCGGCGGCGAGAATGGCGGTCAATAGAACAGGCTTCATTGGATCCTCCCCAGGATTGGGCGATTTCACACCCGAAACGTTGCGATTTCAACTGGCTCTTTATGCCGACTATTCGCCGCGATCCATCGCTAGGCTGACCCCATGACACGCATTCTGCTGAGCCTGCTGTTCCTGATCTGGACCCCGACGCTTGCCCTGGCGGCCAGTCCGGCGGCCTTTCAGTCTGATCGCATCGTCGTCGAGGTGCGCGGAGAGGGGCCTGACGTCATCCTGATCCCCGGCCTGGCCTCGACCTCGGCGGTCTGGGCGCGGACGGCCAGCGCCCTGGACGACCGCTATCGGGTGCATCTGGTGACCGTGCGCGGCTTTGGCGATGTGCCGGCGGGCGGCAATGGCGAAGGGCTGGTCGGGGGCCCGGCAGCGGCGGAGATCCGACGCTATATCGCCGAGCGGAGCCTGACGCGGCCCGCCGTCATCGGCCATTCCATGGGCGGCCAGATCGCCCTGCGCCTCGCCGCCGACGCCGGCCCGCGCGTGGGTCGGGTCATGGTGGTGGACGCCTCGCCATTCTTTCCGTCCCTGATCAGCGCGGGCGCGACGACGGGGGATGTCGAGCCTCTGGCCCGTCTGGCCTATCAGGGCCTGTTGCTGTTCGGCGATGAGGCGCTGAAGACCCAGGCGCAGGGCATGGGGGCCGATATGGGTGGGGCGGCCGACAGCCTGTTCGGCACCCTGGGCTGGCAGGGCGGCGACCGGCGTACCCTGGCGCAAGGCCTGTATGAGGTGATGACCGTGGATCTGCGGGCGCGCCTGCCCGCTATCACCGCCCCCGTCACGGTGGTCTATGGCTGGAGCGCGGATGATCGCAGCCCGCGCAGCCAGATCGACGCCCTGTTCCGGGCCAGCTATCGCTCGCTGTCGCGCCCGGCCGAGTTCGAGCGCATCGAAGGGGCCGAGCACATGGTCATGATCGACCAGCCGCGCCGCTTTCAGGCGGCGGTCGAGCGCTTCCTGCGCTGAAGGCCTAGTCGGCTGAGGCCAGGGCTTCCAGCACGCCCTTGCCGTAGCGTTCCAGCTTGCCGGCGCCGACGCCGGAGATGCGGCCCAGGGCGTCCAGATTGCGCGGCTCGCTGAGGGCGATCTCGACCAGGGTCTTGTCCTGGAAGATGACATAGGGCGGGACGTGCTGTTCGGCGGCGCGGTCGCGGCGCCAGGCGCGCAGGACCTCGAAACGGGCGCGCACGTCCGTGTCCAGCGCCTCGGCGGCCAGGTTGCGGCCCGCGTTGCGGCGCGGGCGTTCGGCCTCGACGACGCGAACGGGCGCTTTGCGCACCTGGATGGGGCGCTCGCCGCGATAGACGGCGCGGACGGCCTCGGGATCGCCGAGCTGGATGATGGGCTTGCCCTCGTTCGGGTCCTCGACCAGCAGGCCCTCGAACAGCAGGTGGTCGATGACGTCGCGCCAGGCGGTCAGCGACAGGTCGGCGCCGATGCCCCAGGTGGACAGGTTCGCTTCCCAGTTCTGGACGTCCTTGGTCTTGCCCAGCAGGTGGTCGACGACGCGGGTCCGACCGAAGCGCTCGCCGAGGCGCTGTACCGCCGCCAGGGCCTTCTGCGCGGGGACCACGGCGTCGAACGTCGCCGGCGGGTCGCCGCAGATGTCGCAGACGCCGCAGGGTTGGGCGTCGGTCTCGCCGAAATAGCGGCGCACGGCTTGAGGGCGGCAGACGGCGCCGTCCAGCATGGCGAACAGCTGACGGACCTTGCGCGTCTGGACCTGCTTGACCTCCTCGGCCATGGGCCGGCCTTCGAGGCGGCGCAGGGACCAGGCGATGTCGGAGGGGCCGTAGAGGGTGATGCCCTCGGCGGGTTCGCCGTCGCGGCCGGCGCGGCCGATCTCCTGCCAATAGGCTTCCAGCGAACCGGGCGGATCGGCGTGGATGACGAAGCGGACGTCGGGCTTGTCCACCCCCATGCCGAAGGCGATGGTGGCGACCATGACGGCGCCGTCTTCGGCCAGGAAACGCTCCAGCCGCTTGTCGCGGTCCTTGGCGTCGAAGCCGGCGTGATAGGCGATGGCGTTGACGCCGCCGTCGCGCAGGGTTTGCGCCACGCGCTCGCAGCCGTCGCGGCTGCCGCAATAGACCACGCCGGACTTGCCGCGCCGCTCGCGCACCAGCTCGACCACGGCGGCGTCGGTGCGGGCGCGGCTGCCGTTGATCTTGCGCTCGGCGGACAGTTGCAGGTTGGGACGGGCGAAGCTGTCGACGAAGACGCGGGCCTCGCCGAGGCGCAGCGAGGCCAGAATGTCTTCGCGGGTGCGGGCGTCGGCGGTGGCGGTGACGGCGATGCGCGGCACGCCGGGGAAGATCTCGGCCAGACGGCCCAGCGAGCGGTAGTCGGGGCGGAAGTCGTGGCCCCACTGACTGACGCAGTGGGCCTCGTCGATGGCGATCAGGCTGAGGTCGATCTCGGACAGGCGCTCCAGCATGGAGCCGGCGGCCAGGCCTTCGGGCGAGACGTAGAGCAGGTCCAGTTCGCCGGAGCGGGCGGCGCGCCAGATGGCCGAGCGCTCCTCCATCGACACGCCGGAATCGAGGCGGGCGGCGGCCACGCCCTGCTGCTTCAGGGCCTCGACCTGATCGGTCATCAGGGCGATCAGCGGCGACACCACCAGGCCGACGCCGGGGCGCAGCATGGCCGGGATCTGATAGCAGACGCTCTTGCCGCCGCCGGTCGGCAGGACGGCCATGACGTCGCGCCCGGCCAGAACCTCGGCCACGACCTGGGACTGCAGCCCGCGAAAATCGGCATGGCCCCAGACCCGGCCCAGAACCTCGCGCGCGGCGCTCAGGTCGAGCGAAGCGGGGGATGCGGAACGGCGGGGGTCAGCGAGCATCGGCGGGTTGTGCCTGATCTGTTCCGGGGTGTCA
>CAYWDO010000115.1:2935-4659 GCA_964456995.1 uncultured Brevundimonas sp. | reverse complement strand
ACGGCGGGGGTCAGCGAGCATCGGCGGGTTGTGCCTGATCTGTTCCGGGGTGTCACCCGCTTCTCCTCCCTGTTGCGCAGCAATGGGGAGGTGGCGCGGACGCGCAGCGGCCGTGACGGAGGGGGCGACACTACGTCAGCCCTCTGCGCCGCCCCCTCCACCACTTCGTGGTCCCCCTCCCCATTCGCTTCGCGAACAGGGAGGAAAGCGTTATAGCGCCGCCCATGACCACCATTCTCTATGGCCGCCCGCCGGCGGTGTTCGACGTTCCGACCGGGGCTTTGCAGACCTCGCCCCTGATCCCCGGCTCGACCGCGCTGGAAGACCTCGCCCCCGGTTCGGTGGACGAGGCGATGATCTATGCCCCGCCGGGCGTGGTCGAGCGGCGCTATACGTTGGCCATGGCGCTGCGGGCGCTGAAGGTCGGCGGACGGCTGGACGTCATGGCCCACAAGAGCAAGGGCGGCTCGCGTCTGGGCAAGGAGCTCAAGGACTTCGGTCTGGAGGTCGGCGAGACGGCCAAGGCCCACCATCGCCGCTGCATCGTCACGCGGCCTGACGTGATTGAAGGCCTGGATGCGGCCATTGCGGCGGGCAGCCTGCGGCAGGTCGAGGGGCTGGAGGCCTGGTCGCAGCCTGGCGTCTTCGCCTGGGACCGGGTCGATCCGGGCACGGCCCTGCTGGCCGGGGTCATGCCGCCGCTTAAAGGGGCGGGCGCCGATCTGGGTTGCGGTTTTGGGGCCCTGTCCTTGGTGGCGCTGCGCTCGCCGGCGGTGACAAGCCTTCGTCTGATCGACATCGACCGGCGCGCCATCGCGGCGGCGAAGAAGAATGTCGAGGACCCGCGCGTCGGCTTCGAGTGGGCCGATGTGCGCACCCTGCCGACCGAGGGCGAGCTGAACTTCATCGTCAGCAATCCGCCATTCCACGATGGCGGGACCGAGGATCGGCGTCTGGGTCAAAACTTCATCCGTCAGGCGGCGGCCCTGCTGAAGACCGGCGGCGTGCTGTGGCTGGTAGCCAACCGGCATCTGCCCTACGAGGCCGAGCTGAACGCCGCCTTCAAGCGGGTGAAGCCGCTGCTCGACAAGGGCGGGTACAAGATTTTTGAGGCGGTGAAGTAGTGGCCGCCAAGATCCCCACGTCGCGCGTCGATAAGCTGCTCGGCTCCATGGGTTACGGCTCGCGGACCGAGATGGCGCGGATGGGCAAGGCGGGCGGGATCGTGCTGGACGGCGTCGACCTGACCGACGTTTCCAAGCGCATTCCGGTGACGCCCGACCTGCCGAGCCGGATGGAGATCGACGGCGAGCCGCTGGACCCGGTCCAGGGGTTGGTCATGCTGCTGAACAAGCCGCTGGGCATGACCTGTTCGCGCAAGGAAGACGGGGCGCTGGTCTATGACATCCTGCCGGATCGGTGGAAGCGGCGCGACCCGGCCATCTCGACCATCGGGCGGCTGGACAAGCAGACCACGGGCCTGCTGCTGCTGACCGACGACGGGGACCTGCTGCACCGGGTGATCTCGCCCAAGCGCCATGTGGCCAAGGTCTATCGCGCCACCTTGGCGCGGCCGCTAAGCGGAACGGAAGGCGCGCTGTTCGCCTCGGGCGAGCTGGTGCTGGAGAACGAGGACAAGCCGCTGTCGCCCGCCATCCTGGAGGTGGTGTCGCCGACCGAGGCCCTGCTGACCGTGACCGAGGGCCGCTATCATCAGGTGCGCC
>CAYWDO010000115.1:0-2835 GCA_964456995.1 uncultured Brevundimonas sp. | reverse complement strand
GACCGAGGCCCTGCTGACCGTGACCGAGGGCCGCTATCATCAGGTGCGCCGGATGTTCGCCGCCGTGGGCAACCACGTCGAGACCCTGCACCGCGAGCGGATGGGCGGACTGGTCCTGCCCGACGATCTGGCGCCGGGCGAGTGGCGGCTGATGACGCCGGAAGAGGTCGATCTGATCTTCGCGGAACCGGCGCAAGGCTGAGGGCTTTAAGGCTCCGCTTCCAGCGGAGACCACCATGACCGGCGCTACCCGAAAACGCGACCTGCGGACCGGCCGTTCGCTGTGGGCCGACAGCCCCGGCCTGGGCGTTCCGACCCGGATCCTTAGCGAGGCCGTCGTCTGCGATGTGGCGGTGGTCGGGGCGGGGATCAGCGGCGCCTTCATGGCGCATGAGCTGAGCCGGGATCACGACGTCGTGGTGCTGGACCGGCGCCCGCCGCTGACCGGCTCGACCATGGCCTCGACAGCGATGCTGCAGTGGGAGATCGACCTGCCGCTGACCGTCCTGTCGCAGCGGATCGGCGCTGACAAGGCGCAACGAGCCTATCTCCGCTCTTTTGCGGCGGTCAGCGCGTTGAAACAGATCGTGGCCGACGAAGGCATCCGCTGCGGGTTGAAGGACAAGGCGGCCCTCTATCTGGCCGGCGACGCCTATGGCCGCCGGGCGCTGGAGGCCGAGGCCGAGGCGCGGGCGGCCCTGGGTCTGGACAGCGTCTTTCTGGGGCCAGCGGACCTGAGAGCGCGCTTCGGCATAGAGCGCACCGGCGCGATCCTCAGTCAGGGCTCGGCCGGCGCCGACCCGGCGCGGCTGGCGGCCGGCCTGCTAAGGCGAGCGGACAAGGCGGGCGCGCGGATATTCTCGCCCGTCGAAGTGATCCAGGCGGCCAGCGATCCCGAAGGCGTGACCCTGTTGACCGATGCGGGTCATGCGGTGCGGGCGCGTCGGGTCGTCTTCTGCTGCGGCTATGAGTTTCCCAAGGGTGTGCCGACCCCCGGAGCCGAGGTGATCTCGACCTGGGCCCTGGCGACCAAACCCCGCGCGCGATGCCCCGCCTGGCTGCGCGACGCCCTGGTCTGGGAGGGCTCTGACCCCTACCTCTATTTCCGCATGGGTGGCGACGGGCGGCTGATCGTCGGCGGCGAGGACGAGGCCGATCCCATGGCCCACGCCGATCCGCAAAAGCTGAAGCGCAAGTGCGCGATCATCGCTGACAAGCTGCGCCGTCTGCTGCCGGAGATCGCGTTCGAAATCGACTACGCCTGGGCCGGGGCCTTCGGCGAAAGCGCCACCGGACTGCCGTCCATTGCGCCCGTGCCGGACATGGACCACGCCTGGGCGGTCATGGGGTTCGGCGGCAACGGCATCACCTATTCCGTCATCGCCAGCCAGGTGGTGGCGGCGGCCTTCCGCGACGGAGGTGACGCGGATGCGGACCTTTATCGCCCCGGATGACGCGCCGAGCATCTTGACCGCGCGCGTCGCCTCGCGCACCTGCATCGCATGACCCAGCCTGCCCCCTTGGCCAAGATCTGCGGACTGACGACGCCCGAGACGCTGGATGCGGCGCTAAGCGGCGGGGCGGCCTTTGTCGGGGCGGTGGTGTTTGAAAAAAGTCCCCGCCATATTCCGCCGCTGCACGCCGCGACCCTGTTCGACCGGGCGCGGAACCGGGCGAAGATCGTCGCGGTCTTGGTCGATCCCGACGACGCCCTACTGACCGAGGTGGGGCTGATCCTGCGGCCCGACCTGATCCAGCTGCATGGGCATGAGACGCCGCAGCGTGCAGCCGAGGTGCGCAGGCTGACCGGGGCGGGGATCATCAAGGCCCTGCCGATCCGTAGCGAGGCTGACTTTGCCAGCGTGCCCGACTGGGCCGATGTGGCCGACCACCTGCTGTTTGACGCCAGGCCGCCTGAGGGTTCGGCCCTGCCCGGCGGGGTGGGGGCCTCGTTCGATTGGTCGCTAATGGCTGGGCGGACATTGCCGGCACGGTGGTTCCTCGCCGGCGGGCTGGACCCGGCAAATGTCACCCAGGCGATGCGGATTTCGGGGGCGTCCCTGGTCGATGTCTCCTCTGGCGTGGAAAGCGCGCCGGGTGTTAAGGACGCGGACCTGATCCACGCCTTCCTCAAGGCCGTATCCCGGTCCTGATTTCGTCGCCTTCTCGCGAAAGACTGCCGCCCGTGAACGCAATTCTCCCCAATACCTACGCCTGGCCCGACGCCGAGGGCCGCTTCGGTCCCTATGGCGGCCGCTTCGTGCCCGAGACCCTGATGCCTCTGATCCATGAGCTTCAGGCGGCCTATGAGGCGGCCAAGGCCGATCCGAGCTTCCAGGAAGAGCTGGACGACTTCCTGACCCACTATGTCGGTCGCGAAAGCCCGCTCTATTTCGCCGAGCGGCTGACCGATCATTTCGGCGGGGCGAAGATCTGGCTGAAGCGCGAGGACCTGAACCACACGGGCGCGCACAAGATCAACAACTGCATGGGCCAGATCCTGCTGGCGCGGCGCATGGGCAAGACCCGGATCATCGCCGAGACCGGGGCCGGTCAGCACGGCGTGGCCTCGGCCACCGTCTGCGCCCGCTTCGGCCTGCCCTGCACCGTCTATATGGGCGCGGTGGACGTCGAGCGTCAGCAGCCCAACGTCTTCCGCATGAAGCTGATGGGGGCCGAGGTCGCGGCCGTCACCGCCGGGGCGGCGACGCTGAAGGACGCCATGAACGAGGCGATGCGCGACTGGGTCACCAACGTCGAGGACACCTATTACATCATCGGCACGGCGGCGGGCCCGGCCCCCTATCCGGCCATGGTGCGCGACTTCCAGTCGGT
>CAYWDO010000114.1:0-8263 GCA_964456995.1 uncultured Brevundimonas sp. | reverse complement strand
GGATGGCTTCATGCAACGTCGCGCCCTGATCCAGGCTGGAGCCTTTCTGACCGCTGCTGCGGTCGTCAGCACGGCGAGCGCCAGTGAGAAGGCCGCGCCGCCCGCCGGGGCCTTCCTGAACCTGCCTGGCATGGGGTTGCCCGTCATCACCGACGGCCGCGTTCGCAACTACGTCTTCATTGTGCTGAAGCTGCATCTGGGGCCGGCGCATACGGTGGAGGCGGTGCGGGCCAAGGAGGCCCATCTGCGGGACGCCCTGGTCCGCGCCGGGCACCGCACGCCCTTTGTCCTGCCGGATACCTGGGTGGCCTTGGATACGGCGGCCCTGAGCGCCAGCCTGATCCGCTCGGCCTCGACCCTGATCGGGCGCGGGGCAGTCACGCGCGTCGAGGTCGTCAGCCAATCCCCGCGCCGTCGCACCGGCATGCAGGGCGTCTGAAATCAGGCCTCAGAAACCGGTGTTGCGTCGGAGCGATGCATTTGACACTGTTACGCCGCAATTCCCGGGGGACGTGAGGTTGCGTCCGTAGGCGCACGGGGGGACCGGAAGGCGGAGAGAGGCGAAACGCCCGCCCGCGCCAAGGGTCCGCGCGCTTGTTGCACGAGGGCTTGGAAACGCCATGACGAATTATCTATGGCTGGTCATTGCGGCCGGCTTGCTGGGGGTGCTTTACGGCGCCGTCCAGACCGCCGTCCTGATGAAGGCCGGGACAGGCAATGACAAGATGCGAGAGATCGCCGCGGCGATTCAGGAGGGGGCGTCCGCCTATCTGAAGCGTCAGTACACAACGATTGGCATCGTAGGGGTCGTGATCTTGGTCGCGGCCTTTTTGCTTATCGGGCCCTGGGCTGCGCTCGGCTTTCTGATCGGGGCCGTGCTGTCGGGCTCGGCCGGTTACGCCGGTATGCTGATCTCGGTCCGCGCCAATGTGCGCACGGCGCAGGCGGCGTCTGAAAGTCTGGCCAAGGGGCTGGACCTGGCCTTCCGCTCGGGCGCCGTCACCGGCATGTTCGTGGCGGGCGGCGCCCTGTTGGGCGTGTCGGGCTACTATGCCTTCATGACCCTGGGCATGGGCTTTGAAAGCACCAGCCGCGAAGTCGTCGACGGCCTGGTGGCGCTGGGCTTCGGCGCCTCGCTGATCTCCATCTTCGCGCGACTGGGCGGCGGCATCTTCACCAAGGGCGCCGACGTGGGCGGCGACATGGTGGGCAAGGTCGAGGCCGGAATCCCCGAGGATGATCCCCGCAACGCCGCCACCATCGCCGACAATGTGGGCGACAACGTCGGCGACTGCGCTGGCATGGCCGCCGACTTGTTCGAGACCTATGCCGTCACGACCGTGGCGACCATGGTGCTGGCGGCCATCTTCTTCCGCGACCAGCCCTATGTGGAGACGATGATGCTGCTGCCGCTGGCGATCTGCGGCATCTGTATCGTGACCTCGATTATCGGCTCCTTCTTTGTCCGCCTGGGCAAGAGCGGCAATATCATGGGCGCCCTGTATCAGGGTCTGATCGTCACCGGCGTCCTGTCGGTGATTGCGGTTTGGTGGGTCATCCATCAACTTGTCCCCGCTGGTGGGGTCGAGGTGCAGGGGCTGCTGATCCAGCCCATGAACCTGTTCTGGGCCGGGGTCGTCGGCCTGCTGGTCACGGCGGCGATTGTGGTCATCACCGAATACTACACGGGCACGGGCTTCCGTCCGGTGAAGTCGGTAGCCAACGCCTCGGTCTCGGGGCACGGCACCAATGTGATCCAGGGCCTGGCCGTCTCGCTGGAATCCACGGCCCTGCCGGCGCTGACCATCATCGTCGGCATCGTCGCGGCCTTCCAGTTGGCGGGCCTGTTCGGCATCGCCATCGCCACTACGACCATGCTGGGCGTGGCCGGGATGATCGTGGCGCTGGACGCCTTTGGTCCCGTCACCGACAACGCTGGCGGCATTGCCGAGATGGCGGGGCTTCCGTCCGACGTCCGCGTCTCGACTGACGCTCTGGACGCGGTGGGCAACACCACCAAGGCCGTGACCAAGGGCTACGCCATCGGTTCGGCGGGTCTGGGCGCGCTGGTCCTGTTCGCGGCCTATGTGGAGGACCTGAAGTTCTTCGCGGCCGAGGCGCAGCCGGGCAGCTTCTTCTACGGGCTGGGCACCGTCGCCTTCGACCTGTCCAACCCCTATGTCGTGGTCGGCCTGCTGTTCGGGGGGCTGCTGCCCTTCCTGTTCGGCGGCATGGCGATGACGGCGGTGGGCCGCGCCGCCGAGGCCGTCGTGGCCGAGGTGCGGCGTCAGTTCCGCGAGAACCCGGGCATCATGACGTTCGAGACCAAGCCCGAATACGGCAAGGCCGTGGACATCCTGACCAGCGCGGCCATCCGCGAGATGATCGTGCCCAGCCTGCTGCCGGTTCTGTCGCCGATCGTCCTGTTCGTCGTGGTGCTGTTCATCCAGCCGGAGAAGGCCAACGCCTTCGCCGCCCTGGGGGCCATGCTGATGGGGGTGATCGTGACCGGCCTGTTCGTGGCCATCTCGATGACCTCGGGCGGCGGCGCCTGGGATAACGCCAAGAAGCTGATCGAGGAAGGTTTCACCGACAAGAACGGCGTGGTCCACGGCAAGGGCTCGGAGGCGCACAAGGCCGCTGTCACCGGCGACACCGTGGGCGACCCCTACAAGGACACCTCTGGTCCGGCGGTGAACCCGATGATCAAGATCACCAACATCGTGGCCCTGCTGCTGCTGGCGGTGCTGGCGAGCGGGAAGATCGGGTAGGGGGCTTAGGTCTCTGAAACGAAGAACGCCCCGGAGAGCAATCTCCGGGGCGTTTTGTTTCTTTGGAACTAGAGTCTTAGTCCGGGCGGCGCTGGCCGGGCACGTCTTCTTCGGTGCGCGGCAGCTGGCCGCGGCCCACGTTGCCCAGCAGCTGTTCCAGGATCGTCAGCTGACGACCGCGGGTCGGGGTCTCGCGACGTTCCATGGCGATCTGGCGACCGTCTTCCAGGCCCAGCGTGCGCACGGCGGCGACCTTGTCGTCAGCCTTGTTGAAGGTGATCTCGGTCACCGTGCGCTGCGACACCTGGGGCTTGTTGTAGGTGTACCGCTCGGTCATCTGGGTCATATAGTACCAGACGGTGTCGGGCTCGAAGGTCGAGGTCGTCGAGGGCGAGCCGAGGCGCGCCAAGACCGTTTCCTTGGTGTCGGTGCCGGCCACAACGTCCTGAGGCTTGGCGTCAACCGCCTGGAAGCCCTGGGTGGCGACAACGGGCGCACAGGCGCCGGCTGCGGCGGCCAGCGCAATGGCGGCGAAGATAGGCGTAAATCGGGGCATCAGCGTCGGCCTCAGCAGAACAAGGTCTTTGACCTAACCGTCGCTGCGTCCTAGTGCAACGGCGCGGCGAAAAAGGGGCTGTTGCTCATGCTAAGAAATCTCTTCCGACAACGACCCAACGAGCGCCAGGGCGACGCCCTGTATGCTCTGGCCGTCGAACAGGCCCGTCAGCCCGCCTTTTACACCGTGATGGGCGTAGCAGACCGGATCGACGCCCGGTTTGAGCTCTACACCCTGCACGTCCTGATTCTGTTCCTTCGCCTCAAGGGTGACGGCGAGCGCGGCGAGGTCGCGGCGCAGAAGCTGTTCGACACCTATATCTCGTCGCTGGACAACACCCTGCGTGAACTTGGCGTCGGCGATGTCTCGGTCGGCAAGAAGATGCGCAAGTTGGGCGAGTCCCTGTACGGTCGCATGAGCGCCTACGAAGGACCGCTGCGTGCCGAGGACGTCGATGCTCTGGCCGTGTCGCTGGCCAAGAATATTTTTGAAAGCGCCGACGCCGAGACCGGAATCGCCCTGGCGCGTTATGCCGTGGCGTCGCGTCAGAACCTGGCGACGCAGTCGTTTGAAACCGTGTCCAAGGCTCCGGTCTGGGCGGAGATCACCGCATGAACGAGCTTCCTCCCTTGCCCTACAGCGAGCCGCTGAGGCTCCACCACATCGGCGCCGGCGTGCAGCGTCGCCTGACGCCCGACGCGGACGCCATCAAGCGGATCGTGCGCGCCCTGGATCTGCAGTCGCTTGATCTGTTCGAGGTCGACATCAATCTGGTTCCCACCGTGTCGGGTTGGCGGCTGGACGGGCGGGTCATGGCTGATGCGGTTCAGACCTGCGGCCTGACGCTGGAGCCGCTGCCGGTTCATATCGATCGCAAGTTCTCGATCCAGATGGTCGAGGCGACCGAGCGGGAGCCCGAAGACGACGCCGAAATCGACCTGGAGCTGGACGACGATTCGGCCGATCAGATCGAAGGTGGCAGCATCGATCTGGGCCAATACGCCGTCGAACAGCTGGCGCTGAGCCTGGATCCCTTCCCGCGCAAGCCGGGAGCGGTGTTTGAACAGCCCAAGGAACCGGGCGAAATATCGCCTTTCGCCGTGCTGAAAGGCCTGCAATCCAAGGGCGGCGCCGGCGAAGGTTGACCTGACGTCGGGCTGGTAGCATCCCAAGGGTGCGACATTTGCGTCCAGCACCTATATGAAGCCGCGACAAGACGGCGACGGAGTCCATTTCCACTTGGCATCCCCTACATTGATCTCGCTTGACGCCATGGGGGGGGACCACGGTCCCTCGGTCGTGGTCGGCGGCGTGAAGGACTACCTCGCGCGCCACGACGGCGCGGGCGTGCGTTTCCTGCTGCATGGCGATGAGGCCGCTATCCGCGCCGAGATGGCGCGCTGCGGCCTGACAGACGCCGAATGCGACGTGCGCCACACCGATAAGGTCGTGGCCATGGACGAAAAGCCGGCCCAGGCCATGCGCCGGGGCAAGGGCTCCAGTCTGTGGAACGCCATCGAGGCGGTGAAGACGGGCGAGGCCAAGGCGGCGGTGTCCGCCGGCAACACCGGCGCCCTGATGGCTATTTCCAAGCTGCTGCTGCGCATGGCCGCGCCGGGGCTGGAGCGTCCCGCTATCGTCGCCAGCTGGCCGACCGCGCGTGGCTATACGGCCGTTCTGGACGTCGGCGCCAATATCGGCAGCGACGCCAAGCAACTGATCGAGTTCGCCATCATGGGCGAGGCCTTCCAGTCAGCCGTGCATGGCGTAGCCAAGCCCACGGTCGGCTTGCTCAACGTCGGCTCCGAGGACATGAAGGGCCATGACGAAGTGCGCGAGGCTCACGCCATCCTGCGTGCCGGCAGCATCCCACTGGCCTATCATGGCTTCGTCGAGGGCGATGACATCGCCAAGGGCACCGTGGATGTGATCGTCACCGACGGCTTCACCGGCAACATCGCCCTGAAGACGGCCGAGGGCACGGCGCGCTTCATCTCTGGCCTGCTGAAAGAGGCGTTGACCTCTGGCCCCGTCGCCAAGCTGGGCGCCCTGATCGCCATGCCGGCGCTGAAGCGCATGGCCGCCAAGATCGACCCCAACGCCATTAACGGCGGGCCTCTGCTGGGCCTGAACGGAATTGTCGTGAAAAGCCACGGCGGCGCCACGCCGCGCGGTTATGGAAACGCCATACGCATAGCCGTCGATCTGGCGCGCAGCGACTACATGGCCAAGGTCGGGGCCAACCTGGGACGGCTCGCCGCCCTGGATCAACCTGCACCCGTCGCCGAAACCATCGGGGAGACCCACCAGTGAGCGTCATCCGCAGCGCCGTGACCGGCGTCGGTTCCTTCCTGCCGGAGAAGGTCGTCACCAACGCCGACCTGGCCAAGTTCGTTGACACGTCCGATGAGTGGATCGTCGAACGCACCGGCATTCATCAGCGCCATCAGGCCCGCGACGACGAGCCGACCAGTGATCTGGCGGTTGAGGCCGCACGCCGCGCCCTGGCGGACGCCGGCAAGACGGCGGCGGACGTTGATCTGATCATCGTCGCCACCACCACCCCGGACAAGACCTTCCCCGCCACCGCCGCCATCGTGCAGGCCAAGCTGGGCGCGCCGGTGGGCATCGCCTTTGACGTTCAGGCGGTCTGCTCGGGCTTCGTCTATGCCATGAGCGTGGCCGACGGCTTCGTCGCGCGTGGGATGGCCAAATGCGCCCTGGTCATCGGCGCCGAGGAAATGACTCGGCTGATGGACTGGAACGACCGGACCACCTGCGTCCTGTTCGGCGACGGCGCCGGCGCCTTTGTCATCGAGCCGCGCGAAGGGCAGGGGACCAAGGCCGATCAGGGCGTGCTGGGCTTCGCCCTGCGCTGCGACGGCACCAAGTCGGATATGCTGTACGTCGATGGCGGGCCGTCCACGACCGGTACGGTCGGCCACCTGAAGATGCTGGGCAATCAGGTCTTCCGCCACGCGGTCGTGAATATCGCCGAAGCTATCGTCGGCGCGGCCGATGCGGCGGGGGTCGAGATTCCAGAAATCGACTGGTTCGTACCCCACCAAGCCAACCAGCGCATCATTCGCGGTGTAGGCGATCGTCTGGGTCTGGACGAAAACAAGGTCATCTCGACCGTGGCCCTGCACGCCAACACCTCGGCGGCCTCTATCCCTCTGGCCATGGATGCGGCGATCAAGGACGGGCGCATCAAGCGTGGCGATCTGGTGTTGATCGAGGCGATGGGCGGCGGTCTGACCTGGGGCGCCTGCGCCTTCCGTCTCTGATTTGCATTCAGGGCTTTGATTCGGGCCGACTTTGCCCTTCTATGCGTGCGGATTGGCAGCGGAGAGACGCAGTGACGGGACAACAGACCCTGACCCGGGCGGATTTGTGCGAGGCGGTGCATGAAGAGGTGGGCCTGTCCCGCCAGGAATGCTCCGGCCTGGTCGAGCGTACGCTCGAACTTATCGTCGAATCGCTCGAGGGCGGTGAGACGGTGAAACTGTCGGGATTCGGCGTGTTTCAGGTGCGTGAGAAGCGCGCCCGGATGGGACGCAACCCCAAGACCGGCGAACCGGCTGCGATCAATCCGCGCCGGGTCATCAGCTTCCGCGCCTCGCAGATCATGAAGAGCCGGGTCCACGACGCGGTCGTCGAGGACTAGTTCTCTGTGGCCAAAAGCCCCAACGCCTTCCGCACCATTTCTGAAGCCGCTTACGAAGTCGGCGCGCCCCAGCACGTCCTGCGTTTTTGGGAGACGAAGTTTGACTTCATCGCCCCGGTCAAGCGCGCCGGCGGCCGACGCTTCTATCGGCCTGAGGATGTCACCGTCCTGAAGGCCGTTCGTCGGTTGCTGCACGACGAAGGTCTGACGATTCGTGGGGTCCAGCGTCTGCACAAGGAGCAGGGGCAGGCGCGACTGGCCGCCTATGGCGACCCGGCGACGGTGCTGGAGATCGATGCGGATCTGGAGCGCGAAACGGGCGAGATTCTAGCGTCCAAGCCATTTGAAGCCGCGCGCCTAGGGGCTGTTCTGGCCGACCTCGAGTCGGCGAAGGCTCGTCTGGAAGCCGTTCTGCAGCGCTGAGGCGAACTTGTTGTTCAAAGAGCATTTTAGCGTTTGCGGACTGCGAAATCGCCCTCTATAGGGAGCGTCTTCGGAGCGTGGCGCAGCCTGGTAGCGCACTTGACTGGGGGTCAAGGGGTCGCAGGTTCGAATCCTGTCGCTCCGACCATTTCCTCAGGGAAATCGGTTGGTTAAAGGGGTCGCTTTCGGGCGGCCCCTTTTGCAATTCAGCCCTGTTTCGACCCCGGATCGCGCTCGGCCCAACGCAGCAGCGGGATCAGGGGGACGCCCCAGCCGATGCCGGCGACGGCGAAGAAGATCAGGTCCAGCCACCAGATGTCCGGCAGGCGGTCGTTGATCGACACCGCGCCCCAGACCCAGAAGGTCAGGAACAGCAGGACGCCGACAGCGGCGACGAATCGGCGGGCGCGCGGCGGCATCAGCGCTTGCTCCGGAACAGGAAGAAGGCGACCAGACAGATGACGGCTGCGATCAGGGACCAGACGACCCAGAGCCAGTCGCCGAGCGTCGCCACGGCGAAGACGCGGATGGCCAGGAAGGCCCCGCAGCCGGCGCCGACGGCAGCGACCAGACTGGTCCCGCCCAGGCCGCGACGGCCGGTCAGCAGGTCGGCGATCCAGGCCACGGCCAGGGCGCCGACGACGGCGACGGCGATATCCGCATATGGCGCCACGGGCGCTCCTTCAGAATGGTGCGACGCCTTGGCGTCGAAAGCGACTCGATCTTGCCGTGCTTGAGGGGCATACCGCCCCGGTCGCCCGGTGGGTTTGGCGACAGTGTATCGGGGCGAACGGCAGGCGTCGAATGAACCGTTTTGTAAATCAGGATCGCAGCCGCGCGGTGGCG
>CAYWDO010000113.1:6331-8281 GCA_964456995.1 uncultured Brevundimonas sp. | reverse complement strand
TGGTTTGGGACCAGAGGGTCGGAGGTTCGAATCCTCTCGCCCCGACCATGGATGGACCTGTCAGGTCGAGGCGTAGCCGCCGTTCAATGAATAGCTGAAGCCGATGGGCAGGGCCGCTCTCACCTGGGTGAAGAAGGCGGCCAGTTCTCCCAGCGTCGTGCGTGGCACGAAGATGATGTCTCCGCGACGCAGGGCCATAACCTCGCCACGGCGGGGGCGCAGATCAACCACTCGCATCATACGCACGCCGCCGGGGCCTCGCCGAATCAGGGCCGCTTCCTGGGTCTTGGCCGAGGGCAGGGCGCCACCCGCCATGATCAAGGCCTGATAGGCGTCTATGTCGCCGGGCATATCGAACACGCCCGGATTGCGAACCTCGCCGTCGACCCAGACCTTGAGGGGGCCGGCCAGCCGCAGGGTGACCTCGACCTCGGGACGACGCAGTTGAGCGGCGTACCCTGCCGATACGTCGGCTTCGAGTTGGGACAGCGTACGGTCGGCCGCCATGACGTGGCCGAGCAAGGGCAGGGAGACGCGGCCGTCTGGCCCGACCTTGAGCTGGCGAGTCAATTCCGTTGCTGTCGGCGTCGCGACCTCAATCTCGTCGCCGGGATAGAGGAGATACTCCGGCTCTATGTCTGTCCAGTCGGCGAAGGGCACGTCGGGGAACTGGTTGGCGGGAACGCCGTGAACGCGGCGCGCATCGCCCGTCGCTGCGCCGGCGCAGCCAGTCAGGCCGGCGGCCAGAGCCATCAGGACAAGGCGGCGATCAAGGATCATGGGGCGGCGACCACGCTGCAATTCAGATTGAGCCGAGGCTGAACGCTTATGGGTAACGCGTGGTTAACGCGCGGCCCTCAAAGGTGTCGTTGACGGTTTCAATGGATTCGCCTGGTTCATGCGTTCGACAGCCTATGCAACAGCCCGACCGCGATACGGCGTCATGGACGTCGTGGCGCTGCTGTTCCGCGAACTGCTGGTGATGATCCTCGTCTTCGCCGTGCTGTTCGCCATTGGCGCGGCGGCGGCTCTGATGATGAAGAAGACTTATACCGCCGGGGCCAGCCTGTTTGTCGGCGTGGGTCAGGAGTACGTCTATCAGCCGCGCGTGGGCGCCACGGATCGTGCGACGCCGCCGGCCGCCGGCGAGGTGGCCCAATCGGAAGCCGCCATCCTGAACAGCCTGGAGGTCAAGCAACGCGTGGTTCGCGCCCTGGGCGTCGAGACTTTTCAAGGCGGCAAACCCGCCACGGGCACGCCTCAAGAGCAGGAAGATTCCGCCATCCGGGCGGTGAGCGCGGGTCTGGACGTGACGGCGGCCCCGTTGAGCCCCGTCGTGAGCCTGTCTTACAAGAGCGATGATCCCGCCCTGTCGGCGCGGGTTCTGAACACGGTCATTGATCAGTATCTGACCTATCGACGCGAAGTGTTTCAGGATCGGGCGACGCCCGCGATCCAGACCCAGCGCCAGACTTTCGAGGGCGAACTGGCCGACGCGGACCGGGCCTATGAGGCCTTCCTGAACAGCAATGACATTGGGGACTTCGCCACGGCCAAGGCCACGCTGGCCGGAACCTATCAGTCGGTCTTCGCCGAGCGCATGAATGTGCAGGCGCAACTGAACCAGGCGGCGCAGCGGCTGACCACTCTGGTGGCGCAGCAGAACCGGACCCCGGCGGAAATCGCCCTGCAGCAGGATCTGAACATCTCGGCCCAGGACCAGATCCTGCAACTGCGGACCCAGCGCGAGACCCTGCTGGCGCGCTATCAGCCGGATGCTCAGCCGGTGCGCGAGATCGAAAACCAGATCGCCCAGCTCCAGGCCTATGTCGGCACCGGCACGGCGGTCGGGGCCAAGGAGGTTCGCACCGGCCCCAATCCGATCTGGGTCGAACTGGAGACCACTCGTATCAACGCCCAGGCCGAGCGGGACTCTCTGGCGGCCCGGTT
>CAYWDO010000113.1:4186-6231 GCA_964456995.1 uncultured Brevundimonas sp. | reverse complement strand
TGGAGACCACTCGTATCAACGCCCAGGCCGAGCGGGACTCTCTGGCGGCCCGGTTATCGGTGCTGGACCGTCAGGTGCTGGACCTGCGCCAGCGACAGTCGCGGCTGACCGAGCTGGAATCGCGCAACGCTACCCTGTCCGGCAATCGCGAAGTCCTGTCCGCCTCGATCCGCGAGTTCCAGTTGCGTGAGACGCAGAGCCGCGCCGACAACGAACTGGTCAAGGCAGGCGCAGACAACGTCACGGTTATTGAGCGCGCCCAGCCGCCGTCCAAGGGCAAGAGCATGAAGGCGCTTCTGCTGATCGCCGCCTTCCTGTTCGCCGGGTTCACGGCGCTGTGCGTCGGCCTGTTGCGGGTCTTCCTGCGCAAGGGCTTCTCGATGCCGTCCACCGCCAGCCGGACGTTGCAGCTTCCGGTGCTGGCCGTCGCCCCGATGAAGCGCGCCTGATCCACCTCCCATGCTAGGCTGAACCCTTGAGGGTGAGCGCGTAACCGATTCGATGGTCGATCTGACGACGGAAATGGCGGGACTGTGGGCGGCGCTGGGACCAGCGTCGGCTCATCGCGGCCGCGTGATCCAATTCGTCTCGGCGACGACGGGCGAGGGCGCGTCCACCGTTGCGCGCGAATATGCACGGCTGGCGGCGGTTCGCGCCCGAAAGCCGGTCTGGCTGATTGATGGCGATCTGGCCCAGCAGGGACAGATGGACGCCATCGCCGCCGAGCCGGAACGGTTCGGGCGGCTGGCCGCGCCGGTCCAGGCCTCGCCCGATGGATCGGCCTTCTATGCCGTGACCCCGCCGATGCGAGGGCGGGACGGTCGTCCCGTGCCGCCGGCGCGTCTGTTGACGGCGCGCGCCTGTCTGGGCGGTCGGTTGTTTGTCACGCGTTTTCATATGGAACTGACACGCGCCGGTCAGCGGGTCGAGCCGCTGGGTGAGGCGCGATACTGGGCCGCCTTGCGCGCTCATGCCGACACCGTGGTCATCGATTCGCCCGCCGCCGACCGCAGCGACATGGCGATCACCCTGGCCCCCTTCATCGACGCCACCATTATTGTCGTCGCGGCAGAGACCACAGCGGCAGGCGAGCCGGTGGCCCTGCGTGACGAGATCGACGCTGTGGGCGGCCATATCGCGGGGGTGGTGATGAACCGCTCGACGTGGACGCCGCCATCGATCCTGAGCCGTCTGGTGAGCTAGACGGCGGACTGACGGTCCAGCCGCGCCAGTTCGCGCTCGCCGTAAAAATGCGGCTCGAAGCCCTTCATCCAGAACAGTTTTCCCAGGCCCCGCGCGCAGCGGTCCAGCATTTCCGCGCGTCGCGGGCTGGAGATGAGCGTCAGACCGAGCGCGGCGGCGCCCCAGGCGACGGTTTGCGCGGCGCCTATCGCCATCCAGCGAGCGACCGACAGCCAATCGCGAGCGGCGGCGGCAGTCTGGCTAGGCCCTTGGCCATAGGCGAAGGCCCGCGCCAGGGCGTAGCGCAACGTCGCGCGGTGCGGGGGCGCGAATTCATCGACCCAGGCGTCCGACGCCCATCCAAAGCGACCGCCGCGTGCCCTTAGCGCTGCGAACAGGGTGTCGTCTTCACCACCCGACTGGTCGGCGGCGGCGTTGAAGGGCGCGGCGCCGGGCAGGGCGGTCGCCCGCACCAGCAGGGAGTTTCCGCAACCATGAGGAATGTCGATCACTTGCGTCTGATCAGGGCCTTCGCGGCCGAAGAAGCGCTCCAGATAGGGGCGGGTCCAGCCTGTCCCCTCGGGCACACGGCCGCGAATTGGACCGAAGACGGCGTCGGCGCCGGTGGCCACCTGGGCCGCGAGCAGGGAGGCCAGCCAGTCTGGGGAGGCGGCCTCGTCGTCATCAAGGAAGGCGATTAGAGGCGCGGTTGTGGCCGCCAGTCCTTCGTTGCGGGCGGTGGCCACGCCGGGGCGTGGGGCGTGGCGCCAGATGACAGGAAAGGGCGCGGCGGCGGCCAGACTCAGAGTCGTGTCGCGTGCACTGGCCTGAGGGTCGTTGTCGACGACAACGATTTCTCGCAG
>CAYWDO010000113.1:0-4086 GCA_964456995.1 uncultured Brevundimonas sp. | reverse complement strand
TCGTGTCGCGTGCACTGGCCTGAGGGTCGTTGTCGACGACAACGATTTCTCGCAGGCGATAGGCGACACCGGTCTGAGCCAGAACCGAGCGGACGGCGCGCTCCAGACTGTCGAGGCGACGCAGGGTCGGGATGATGACGGCGACGTCGGCCCTCATGCGGCCAGAACCTCGCCGACCGTGCGGATGTCGCAACCGACCGCGCGGGCGTGGCCGATCAGACGTTCCAGCGCGTCGGGCGTGCAGCCCCAGGGCGAGGGCGTGTCGCGCACGTCGTGGGTATATAGGATCAGCCAGGCGTGCTCGGCTACGGCGCGGTCGATCCAGGCGCGAGCGGCGACCTCTCCCTCGGCGCCCTCGATGCCGACGCCAGGCAACTGGTTTCGGTCCCCGCCGTCATGGACCAGGGCCTTGTGCACGCCGCGCAGGGAGGCGTAGCGCGCGCCGAGCTGTTTCTTGGCGCGCGGCGACACCTCGCCATAGGGATAGGCGAAATGGAGGGGGGCGGTGCCCAGCTCGCGCAGGGCGGCGTCGTTGGCGTCCAGATCCGCATTCATGTCGGCGGGGGCGGTCCGGTGGCAGTCTAGGTGGTTGAGCGTGTGGCCGGCGACCTCGTGGCCCTGACGGATCAGGGCGCTGACCTCCGTGGCGTCGGCGAAGCGACCCATGTGGCCTTCCTGCCCGAACAGGCCGGCGCAGACGTAGAAGGTGCCGCGAGCGCCGTGAGCCTCAAGCGCTGCAGCTCCAGCGTGAGCGGCGCTGGCGGGAATGTCGTCGAAGGTGAAGCTGACGACAGGGCGCGTGAGGTTCAGCTGCACAGGGCGGCGGTGTGTCAGCCGGGCGAAGCGACGGCGTAGCTTGCCGCCTAGGCTGACGTCAGGCGTGTAGGGCTGGATCATATCGCCTCCGCATAGAGGGCGACGCGGTAAAGGCGCAGGCTGAAGGCGCGCAGGGCGACGGGCAGGATCGACGACCGAGCGGCGTGTTTGAACAGAGGGCGGATCGTTTTGAGCCCCGGCACGGCCTGCAAGCGCCGCGCGACGCGATAGCTGGGATAGGCGGCGACGAAGTCGGGGTGGCGGGCGACGACTCGGGCGAAGTTCGGCGCAGACTGTTCGTACTTGGCGGCCAGGGTCTCGACCGTGTCCAGACCCATGTGCGTGGCCGGATTGTCGATGTGCTCGACCTTGAAGCGGCGCGAGACGCGCATGGCCCATTCGACGTCTTCCCAGCCCCAGCCAGTGAAACCGGGATCGAAGGCTTCAGCCTCGAACACGTCGCGGCGAACCAGAAGGTTGGAGGTGAAGACGTGCTTCTCGGGCTGAAGCGCCCGCTGGTCATGGGCGATGCAGTCGGACTTGGCCGCCATGCTGCGGTGAACCGCGAAGCGGGCGTCGTCGGGCGCCTGCAACAGGGAGAAGCCGCCAAAAGCGACGGCCGTCTGGCCCTTGCTCGCCAGGTCGGCCCAGGTCTGCAGGAAGCGGTCGTGGTCGGGCCTCATGTCGCTGTCGAGGAACAGCAGGCTGGACCCGCGGGCGGCGGTCGCCAACCGGTTTCGGCCGATGGAGCGGCCCTCGTTGATCGACAGGGAGATCAGGCGGATTGGCAGGGCGCTGGCCTCGATCAGGGCGATCAACAGGGCCGTCAGGGCGGCGTCATTTGTGCCGTCGTCCAGCAGAACCAGTTCGACCGCGCCGCTCAATGCGAGGGCTTCTCGGTCGAGGAGGGGGATCAGAGCCTGAGGGTCGTCCCGCAAGAACGGAATCAGCACGGACAGAGAGGGTCTGGCGCGATCCCAGGCCGAGTTGTCGTGAATGGCGGGCGAGGCGTTCATGCGACCGCTCTGCGCGCCTGGATCGCGCCGCGCAGACGTCGCGCCAGGTCGCGCACGCCGCCCGCGTTCAGGGCGAAGGCGCACACGCCATAGACCGTCGCACCGACCGAGGCGTCGAGCATCAGTTCGGGGAAGCCGCCGAGGGGCGGCAGGAACCAGACCACCACGGCCATGACACCCGCGCAAAGGCTGCACTGGATCAGCGTGGCCCAGGGAACCGGCAGCGCCAGGATGCGACGACCCATGGCCCAGGACGCCATCAGGCCGATGGCGAAGCTGGCGGCCGTCGCCCAGGCCGCGCCCAGAACGCCGAAGCGGGGAATGAGGACGATGTTGAGCACGACGTTGGCGAGGGCCGGGACGCTCATCGCCGCCAGCAGCCAGCCGGTGCGACGCCCCAGCGTGAAGGCCTGGTGAAAATAATAGACCGTCAAGCCCGACAGCAGGGCCGACAAGGCGACCCAGGGCGTGACCAGGGCGGCGGCATCGCGCAGGCTTTCGCCGATCATGAACTCAGACAGGGGGCGTGCGACCAGGGCCACGCCCACGGCGGCGGGCAGGCCGATCAGAATGAGGGTCGAGGCCTGTTCTCGCGCCGCGACGGCCAGGTGCTCGCGTCCACCGCGTTCCAGCGCCATGACCAGGGCGGGCGTGCCCGCCGTGCCGAGCCAGATGAACAGCACGTCGAGCGTCCGATTGGCGATGCTGTACCCCGCATGATAGGCGCCGACCGCCGCCTCGTCCATGAACAGAGCCAGAAGGAAGCGGTCCGTGGAGGCCAGCACCAGGGCCAGGCCCAGCGAGGCGGCGATGGGGTAGCCGTAGACGGCGTAGCCTTTCAGGCGTTCGCGGTCGATCCGGCCCTTGCGCGCTTCGCTGAGCTCTGCGGGCAGGATGAAGGGCAGGGCGAACAGGGGCGCGATCAGCAGGCCCGCCAACGGCGAGGCGGCCCCGGCGCCGGACAGGGCGAAGGCGGCGCCGACGCCAAAGCCGGCCAGGGTGTTCCAGATGTCGAGGCTGGCGGCCTTGCGAACCTCGCCTGCCGCACGATAGCGCTCCTGCGCCAGCTTGGTCAGGCAGCGCACGGGAATGCCGAGCAGGGCCACGGCGATGGGCAGGCGGAAGCCCTCGGGCATGGGCCACAGCCAGATGGCCAGCCCCGCCAGCGGCAGGAAGAGGCCGGTCATGATGAAGGCGGTGCGATACAGGCTGGCGAAATGGCTGGCCATGTCGGCGCCGTCGCGTTGGGCGGCCCAGAACCGGGCCATCGCAGCCTCCAGCCAGCTGAAGGTCGCGACGTGCGCCATGGTCATGACCGAGAAGGCCAGGGCGTAGCGGCCGAAATCCTCGGCGCTGAGCAGGCGCGTATAGACGATGATCGCCAGGAAGCCGACGACGCCCTGAATGATGTTGGCGGGCAGATAGCCCAGCACCCCACGCCAGAACATCAGCGCACCGACATCCGGTCGCCCAGCAGGACGGGAACGGTGACCGCGATGATCCACAGATCCAGCCAAAAGGACTGGCGTTCGATATAGTCGATGTCGAGCTGCACCCGGCGACGCACCTCGGGCGCCGTGTGCATGGGGCCGCGCGAACCCTTGATCGCGGCCCAGCCGGTCATGCCGGGCTTGATCCGGTGGCGATGGGCGTAGTCGGCGACCAGGCGGGCGGACTCGACTGTTCCTGTCTTCATGCCGATGGCGTGGGGACGCGGGCCGACCAGCGACATTTCCCCCCGGATGACGTTCAGAAGCTGAGGCAGTTCATCCAGGCTGGTGGCGCGCAGGAAACGGCCCACGCGGGTGATGCGATCGTCATCGGCCGTGACCTGGCGGCTGGCAGTGGCGTCGGCGCTGGCATGAGCCATGGAGCGGAACTTCCACACCACGATCTCTTCCTGATTGAAACCGTGCCGGCGCTGGCGGAACAGGGCGGGGCCGGGGCTGTCCAGTCGCACCAGCAGGGCGATGATCACCAGAACCGGCGACAGCAGCACGAGGCCCATGGAGGCCAGGAGGAGGTCCTGCAGCCGTTTGTTGAAAGCGCGGCGATCCGGATCGATGGGACCTTCCAAGGGAGCCATCGGGGCCTGGGCCAGCTTTTCCAGCGCGGCGTTGCGCTGCTCGGCGGTCTTCGGGTCGACCAGAAGCGTCAGACGAATCGGCAGGGCGCTGAGGCGGGCGGTCAGGTCACGGACGCGGGCCTCGGCCTTGGGGTCGATGGCCAGAACGATCCGGTCGATATAGGGCGT
>CAYWDO010000112.1:3666-8333 GCA_964456995.1 uncultured Brevundimonas sp. | reverse complement strand
TGATCGGCTTCTGGTACAAGAAGTCCACGGCCTCGGCCGCCGCCATCAAGGCCTTTGTGGTCAACCGCGTCGGCGACTTCGGCTTCCTGCTCGGCATGATGACCATCTTCTGGATGTTCGGCACGATCGAGTTCGCCGAACTGTTCCCGCAGATCGCCGGCAAGGTCGGCACGGGCTGGGAATTCCTGGGCCACAACTGGTCGGCTCTGGACCTGGCCGGCGTGCTGCTGTTCATCGGCGCTATGGGCAAGTCGGCGCAGTTCTTCCTGCACACCTGGCTGCCGGACGCCATGGAAGGCCCGACGCCTGTGTCGGCCCTGATCCACGCGGCGACCATGGTCACCGCCGGCGTCTATATGGTCTGCCTGCTGTCGCCGCTCTATGAGCACGCCCCGACGGCGTCGCTGTTCATCGCCATCATCGGCGGCATCACGGCCATCTTCGCTGCGACCGTCGGCATGATGCAGAACGACATCAAGCGGGTGATCGCCTATTCGACCTGTTCGCAGCTGGGCTACATGTTCTTCGCAGCGGGCGTCGGCGCCTATCAGCCCGCCATGTTCCACCTGTTCACGCACGCCTTCTTCAAGGCTCTGCTCTTCCTGGGCGCCGGTTCGGTGATCCACGGCATGCATCACGAGCAGGACATGCGGAAGATGGGCGGCCTGATGAAGCTGCTGCCCTGGACCTATGCGACCATGATGATCGGCACCATCGCCATCACCGGTCTTGGCATTCCGGGCATCGGCGGCTTCGCCGGCTTCTATTCCAAGGATTCGATCATCGAGAGCGCCTATGCGGCGGCGACGAGCGGCCATTCGGCGGCGGGCATGTTCGCCTTCGTCATCGGCATCTCGGCGGCGCTGCTGACGGCCTACTACTCGTGGCGCCTGGTCTTCATGACCTTCCACGGCACGGCCAAGTGGAAAGACGACGGCCATCACGCCGCCGACGACCACGCCTCGCACGCCCAACTGGAAACCCACGCCGAGCCGCTGGCCGACCATGACGCTCACGACGATCATGCGCACGACGACCACCATCATGGTCCGCTGCATCCGCATGAGAGCCCGGCGCCCATGATGTTGCCATTGCTGGTGCTGGCGGTTGGCGCTGCAGCCGCAGGCATGATCTTCGCCCCGCACTTCATCGGTCATCATGAGGCCGAGTTCTGGCGCGGCGCCATCTTCGTCGGCAGCAACAACCACGTCCTGCACGAGAGCCACAACGTCCCGACCTGGGTGAAGTGGTCGCCGCTGATCGTGACCCTGATCGGCACCTTCGCCGCCTTCTGGATCTATGTCCTCAAGGAAGGCGTCGCCAAGCAGTGGGCCGAGCGCAAGGGGCCACTGTGGACCTTCCTCTACAACAAGTGGTTCTTCGATGAGCTGTATGACGTGGTCTTCGTGAAGGGCGCCAAGGCCATCGGCGACTTCTTCTGGAAGATCGGCGACGTGAGGATCATCGACGGTCTCGGCCCCAATGGCGCAGCCTGGGCTTCGTTGAAATCGGGCGGCTGGCTGTCGCGCTTCCAGTCCGGTTTCGTCTACTTCTATGCATTCGTGATGCTGATCGGCGTGGCTGCGTTCCTTGCCTTCGCCATCTTCACGTGGGGAGCCTGAGCCTCGTGCCTCACATTCTGAGCATCGTCACCTTCCTGCCGCTGGTCGGCGCCGGCCTGCTGCTGCTTGCCGGCATGATGAACAAGGGCGGCCAGGACGCCGCGGCTCCGGCCGCGCGCTGGATCGCCCTGGGCACCACCCTGGTGGTGCTGGCCGTGTCCGTCCTGCTGGTCGCCCAGTTCGATCCGTCGAACCCGGCCTATCAGTTCGTCGAGAACTACGCTTGGTTCGCCGGGGCCGGTTATCACCTGGGCGTGGACGGGATCTCGATCCTGTTCGTCCTGCTGACCGCCTTCCTGATGCCGATCTGCATCGTGGCCAGCTGGAAGTCGATCGAGACGCGCGTCGTCGAATACATGATCGCCTTCCTGGTGCTGGAGACCCTGGTCATCGGCGTCTTCACGTCGCTGGACCTGTTCCTCTTCTACATCTTCTTTGAAGGCACTCTGGTGCCGATGTTCCTGATCATCGGCATCTGGGGCGGGGCGAACCGCATCTACGCCTCGTACAAGTTCTTCCTCTACACCCTGCTGGGGTCGGTGCTGATGCTGCTGGCCATGCTGTGGATGGCCCATGAAACGGGCACCACCAGCATTCCCGAGCTGAAGCAGTACGCCTTCGATCCGGCGGTTCAGCCGATCCTGTGGCTGGCCTTCTTCGCCTCGTTCGCGGTCAAGATGCCGATGTGGCCGGTCCACACCTGGCTGCCCGACGCCCACGTTCAGGCGCCCACGGCGGGTTCGGTTATCCTGGCCGGCATCCTGCTGAAGCTTGGCGGCTACGGTTTCATCCTGTTCAACCTGCCGATGTTCCCGGCGGCGTCGCAGATGTTCACGCCCCTGGTTTTCACCCTGTCGGTGATCGCCGTGGTCTATACGTCGCTGGTCGCCTTCCGTCAGACGGACATCAAGAAACTGATCGCCTATTCGTCGGTCGCCCACATGGGCTTCGTGACCATGGGCATCTTCGCGGGCAACGACACCGGCGTTCAGGGCGCCGTCTTCCAGATGCTGAGCCACGGCCTGATCTCGGGCGCGCTCTTCCTCTGCGTCGGCGTTGTCTATGACCGGATGCACACGCGTGAGATCGCCTTCTACGGTGGCCTGACGGCGCGCATGCCCTGGTACGCCGCCATCTTCCTGATGTTCACCATGGCCAACGTCGGCCTACCGGGCACCTCGGGCTTCATCGGCGAAGTGTTGACGATGACCGGCGCCTATCAGGTCTCGACCTGGACGGCCCTGATCGCGGCCTCGGGCGTCATCTTCTCGGCGGTCTATGCCCTGACCTTGTTCCGCAACGTCATGTACGGCGAGATCACCAATCCGGCGCTGAAGACCATCACGGACATCGACAAGCGCGAGCTGCTGATCTTCGTGCCGCTGATCGTGGGCACCATCTGGCTGGGTCTCTATCCCAACGCCGTCCTCGACTACACCGGGCCGACCGTTGAGGCCCTGACGACCGCCTATCGCGCAGCCATTGGCGGGTGAGAGCATAATGACTGATCTGTCTTCCGCCCTTCAACTCGCCGCCCCGGAGCTGACCCTTGCGGTCGGCGGCCTTGTGCTGCTCATGCTCGGCGCCTTCACCGGCGAGAAGTCGACGCGCCTGATCTCGGGCCTGTCGATCTTGCTGCTGGCCGCCGCCTCGGTTCTGGCGGCTGTTGGCCCGCTGGGCACGGCCTTCAACGGCGCCTATGTGGCCGATCCTCTGGCCGTCTATGGCAAGGTCGCCATCTTCCTGTCGGCGGCGGTCGCCATCGTCCTGGGCGACGGCTGGATCCACCGCAACGGCATCGCCAAGTTCGAGTACCCCGTCCTGATCGTGCTGGCCTCGGTCGGCATGTCGATGATGGCCTCGTCGGGCGACCTGATCTCGCTCTACATCGGCATCGAGATGCACTCGCTGGCTCTGTACGTCTTAGCCGCCTATCACCGCGACAATCTGAAGGCCTCGGAAGCGGGCCTGAAGTATTTCGTCCTCGGCGCCCTGTCGTCGGGCCTGCTGCTCTACGGCGCCAGCCTGATCTACGGCTTCGCCGGTTCGATGCGCTTCGTTGACATCGCCGCCTTCGCCACCGCCAACCCCGGCCCGGGCCTGATCTTCGGCCTGGTCTTCCTGATCTGTGGTCTGGCGTTCAAGGTTTCGGCGGCGCCGTTCCATATGTGGACGCCCGACGTCTATGAGGGCGCCCCGACTCCGGTCGTGGCCCTGTTCGCGACCGCGCCCAAGATCGCCGCCATGGTGCTGATCACCCGCGTCCTGGTCGAGGGCTTCGGCGTGGCCCACGGTCAATGGGCCCAGGTCATCATCCTGATCTCGCTGATCAGCTTCGCTGTCGGTTCGTTCGGCGGTCTGATGCAGAAGGACATCCAGCGCCTGCTGGCCTATTCCTCGATCATCAATATCGGCTACGCCCTGCTGGGCGTGGCGGCGGGCACTGAAGCCGGCGTTCAGGCCACGCTGATGTTCATGACCCTGTACGTCATCGACCAGTTCGGCTTCTTCGCCGTCCTGCTGTCGCTGAGCCGCAGCGGTCGTCCGATCCGCAAGATCGCCGACCTGGCCGGCCTGAAAAAGGATCGTCCGCTGATGGCGGTCGCCCTGACCATCCTGTCGCTGTCGGCTGTCGGCATTCCGCCGATGTCGGGCTTCTGGGGCAAGTTCTTCGTCTTCGGCGCTGCCGCCGACGCGGGCTACTGGATGGCCGGCGCTGCGGGTCTGGTCGCCTCGGTCGTGGCCGGCTTCTACTATCTGCGCATCATCAAGGTGATGTGGTTCGACGCCGCCGAAACCGAGGTCGCCACCGACAAGTCGCCGCTGGAAGCCAAGTGGATCGCGCTTGCGGCCGCCGCCTTCTGCTTCCCGCTGGTGATCGTGGCCCTGACCTGGCTGGAGCCGCTGACCCGTGCCGCCGCCTCGGGCGTCGGGGTCGGGTAAGGGTCTTTGGCCGCACCGGTTCTGATCCTCGACGAAACCGACTCCACCAACGCCGAGGCGCGACGCCGCGCCGAGGCGGGCGAGGTCGGCCCGCTGTGGATC
>CAYWDO010000112.1:0-3566 GCA_964456995.1 uncultured Brevundimonas sp. | reverse complement strand
GCGGCCTGTGGCTGGCGGTCGGGATCGGGGTCAACCTGAACCAGACGCCGGGCGACACCGAACGACCTGCGACCTGCATCGCCGAGCACCTGGCCAACGGCGTCGCCTCGGCGCCGACCGTCGATGAGGCGGCCAAGGCCCTGGCCGAGACATTCGGCGTCTGGTTGGACCGCTGGATGACGCTCGGCTTTCAGCCCGTGCTGGACGCCTGGATCGCGCGAACGCCGGGTCTGCATGGCCCCTGCACGGCGCGGCTGACGAACGAGACCCTGACCGGCACAGCCGACGGGGTCGAGGCGGACGGTTCGCTGCGTCTGAAATTGTCGGACGGAAGCCTGCGTGTCATCTCGGCTGGCGATGTCTTTTTCGGAGAGGCTGCCTGATGCTGCTGGCGATCGAGCAAGGCAATACCAACACCCTGTTCGCCGTTCACGACGGCACGGAGTGGATCGCCCAGTGGCGCACGGCGACCGACGCCATGCGCACGGCGGACGAATATGCCGTCTGGCTGCATCAGTTGTTCGAGATGGGCGGGGCCAAGCTGAGCTCGGGCCTCAGCATGAAGGATCTGGACGGCTGCATCATCTCCAGCGTCGTGCCGCAGTCGATCTTCAACCTGCGCAACCTGGCGCGGCGCTATATCCACGTCGAACCCCTCGTGATCGGCGAGAACGTCAACCTCGGCATCGAGGTGCGCATTCCCAAGCCCAGCGAGGCGGGGGCCGACCGACTGGTCAACGCCATCGGCGCGCTGCAGGTCTATGAGGGCGATCTGCTGCTGATCGACAGCGGCACGGCCACGACCTTCGACGTGGTGTCGGGCGGAGCCGAGCGGGGGCAGGGCGCCTTCGAGGGCGGACTGATCGCGCCCGGCATCAACCTGTCGCTGCAAGCCCTTCACGAAGCAGCGGCCAAGCTGCCGCGCATCGCCATTCAACGCCCCGATGTCGTCATCGGGCGCGACACCGTCACCTCCATGCAATCCGGCGTCTTCTGGGGCTATATCGCCCTGATCGAGGGCCTGGTGGACCGCATCAAGGCCGAGTGGGGCAAGCCCATGACGGTTGTCGGCACCGGCGGCGTCGCCTCCCTCTTTGAGGGCTCTACACAATCAATCGACCGGTTCGATCCGGACCTGACCATCCGCGGCCTACTCGAAATCTGGCGGCGGAATACCCACCTTTAGGGCCATATGAAAAAATCTGACTCCAACGAACTCGTTTTCCTGCCGCTGGGCGGCTCGAACGAGATCGGCATGAACCTCAACGCCTATGGCTTCGGCCCGGCGCACGACCGCAAATGGATCATCGTCGATGTCGGCGTGACCTTCGGCGATCCCTCCACGCCCGGCGTGGACGTGATCGTGCCCGATCCCTCCTTCCTGGAAGGCGAGACCATCCTGGGCATCGTGCTGACCCACGCCCACGAAGACCACATCGGCGCCCTGGGCTGGCTGTGGGATCGCATCAAGGCGCCCCTGTATGCGACGCCCTTCACCGCCTACCTGATCCGCGAAAAGCTGCGCGACGCCAACATCCTGGATCAGGTCGAGCTGAACGAAGTGCCGCTGGGCGGCGACGTGAACCTGGGTCCGTTCGACGTGACCTATGTGACGCTGACCCACTCGATCGCCGAGCCGAACGGTCTGGCGATCAAGACGCCGCTGGGTACGATCCTGCACACCGGCGACTGGAAGATTGACGACGATCCCGTCGTGGGCGACCGCACCGACGTCGAGGCGATCAAGCGTCTTGGCGACGAAGGCGTGCTGGCCATGGTCTGCGACAGCACCAACGTCTTCGTGGAAGGCTCGGCCGGTTCCGAAGGCGATGTGAAGGTGGCGATCGCCGACCTGATCAAGGACCTGAAGGGGCGGGTCGCTGTCGGCTGCTTCGCCTCCAACGTCGCCCGCATGGACAGCGTGATCCGCGCCGCCGAGGCCGCTGGCCGTCGCGTGGCCCTGGCCGGTCGTTCGATGCACCGCATCACCGCAGCCGCCAAGTCGGTCGGCATGCTCAGCGACGTCAAACCCTTCCTCAGCGAACAGGAAGCCCGCGTCTGGCCCGCCGACGAGATCCTGTATCTCTGCACCGGCAGCCAAGGCGAGGTTCGTGCGGCCCTGTCGCGCGTAGCCGAGGGCACCCACCCCTTCATCCGGCTGGGCAAGGGCGACCACTGCATCTTCTCGTCGCGGGTCATCCCCGGCAACGAGCTGTCGATCGGCCGCTTGCAGGACAAGATGGCCGACAAGGGGGTGCGCCTCTACACCGAGAAGGACCATCCGGGCATCCACGTCTCCGGCCACCCCTGCCGTGACGAACTGCGCCAAATGTACAGCTGGGCCCGGCCGCAGATCGCGGTGCCGACCCACGGCATGCGCCGTCACCTGATGGAACACGCCATTCTGGCCAAGGAAATGCTGGTCCCGGAAACCGTGACGCCACGCAACGGCGACCTGGTGCGCCTGGCCCCCGGACCCGCGGCCATCATCGACGAAGTGCCCTCGGGCCGTCTGTTCGTCGATGGCGGCATGCTGGTCGAAGAGGCGGGCGAGGCCCTGCGCGAGCGCCGGCACGCGGCCTCCAACGGCGTCCTGGTCGTCAGCTTCGCCATGGACAAGCGCGGCAAGATCGTCAGCGACATCGACGTGCGCGGCATCGGCCTGCCGGGCGACGAGGACCGTCCTCTGGGCGACATCCTCGACGATCTGGCCGAGCGCGCCGAACAGGCGGTTCGCAAGCTGAAGGGCGAGGCTCTGGACGATGAACTGGTGGTCGAACAGGCCGTCAGCCGCGTGCTGAAAAAGGCCAGCCAGCAGATCTGGGATCGCCGTCCCATCGTCGAAACCGTCATCCTGCGTCTGTAATGACGGACCGGCTCTATCTGCTGAACGCCGACTGGTTCGACGATCAGGGCGGGCCCTGGTATTGCCCGCCCGGCGCGCGGATCGAGGGTGTGCTGAGCCTCTATCCAAGGCTGCGCGAGCAGGTCCAGGTCACGCACCTGGACCACCCCCGTCCGCGCGCCGCCGTGGTGGCCGAGGTGGGGGAGGCCAACCAGAGCTGCCCCCTGCTGGTTCTGGACGGCGAGTTCGACTGGCCGGACGCTCAGGTCAGCGCAGAGACCGGCGCCCGCTTCCTGCAGGACGACGACATCCTGCCCTATTGGGCGGCCCGCTACGGCATCGGGCGGCCGCATCCCTAACGCTGTCCTTCTCCCGATGGGAGAAGGTGGCCCGAAGGGCCGGATGAGGGTTGGCGATATCCGTCGGCGTAAGCCGCGGCGGCTGACGCCGACGGACGCCTTCGACCCTCACCCTTTCGCCTGACCAATCGCTACGCTCTTGGAGGCTCAAGCCCTCTCCCAACGGGAGAGGGCTTCCAAAGTGACCTTGCGATAGTTGTTCTTGTCCAGATTGCCGATCTCGACCGAAATCTGCGCCGGGCCGTCATAGGGCTTCACCCCCGCCAGCAGGGCCGCCTGGACCGCCTCGCCCAGCGCCGTCTTCTGTTCCTGCGTCCGTCCGGTCAGGATGCGCAGGTCGCAGTGGACCATGGCCTGGGCCG
>CAYWDO010000111.1:0-8370 GCA_964456995.1 uncultured Brevundimonas sp. | reverse complement strand
AGCCGCGCCGCTCAAACCTGGGTCCCCGCCTCCGCGGGGATGAGCGGGTATTTTAATGTCTAATCTCGTTTTCACCCCCGACGACGCCGAGATCGAACGCCGGGTCGAGGCCCTGCTGTTCGCCGCGGCCGCCCCGCTGTCGGCAGCCGAAATCGCGCGCCGCCTGCCGGAAGGCGCTGACGCGGGCCGGGCCATCGCGGCCCTGCGCCAGCGCTATCAGGGGCGTGGGGTCGAGCTGGAATGCGTGGCCGACCGCTGGCGGTTCCGCACCGCCGCCGACCTCGGCTTCCTGATGACCGAGGAGCGCGAGGAGCCGCGCCGCCTGTCCAAGGCCGCGCTCGAGACCCTGGCCATCATCGCCTACCACCAGCCCTGCACCCGCGCCGAGGTCGAGAGCGTGCGCGGGGTCTCCCTGTCCAAGGGGACGCTGGACCTGCTGCTGGAGATGGACTTCGTGCGGCTGCGGGGACGTCGGCGCACGCCGGGCCGTCCCGTCACCTACGCCACGACCGACCGCTTCCTGGAGCATTTCAGCCTGGCCAGCCTCTATGACCTGCCGGGTGTGCAGGAGATGAAGGCGGCGGGCCTGCTGGATCTGTCGATTCCTGTGGGCTTTGAGGTGCCCGATCCGACCCGCAGCGGTGATTCTGAGGGCGAGGACCTGCTGGTCAACATGGATGACGGCGCGCCCGAATTCGCTCAGGACTTTGTCAACGAGGACTAGTTTTCCGGGGCCTGCGACGCCTTGGCGCGGCCAGCGGCCCGCCGCCGACAGCGACGCATCGCCACGCCCACGCTGAGGCGGGAAAGAAAATCTGATATTCCAATACCTTGCGGGGTGTCTTCCGTGCCTTGACCTGCGGCCCCCTCGGCTATAGGTTCCGCGCCGAATTCAGACCTGCCCGGGCGTCCTGCCAGGGTGCTGAGCGCACAGGCCATGTCCCCAACGATGGAATCGCGCGAAGAGGCGATCAAACGTCTCAACGAGCAGGCTGATGCGCTCAAGGCACGGGCCGTGCCGACGCCTCCCGACTACGGGGCGAACGCGGCGGGTTACGGTTATCGCCTGATGGGCGAGATGATCGCCGGCCTGGCCGTCGGTCTGGGTCTGGGGTGGGGTTTTGACCTTCTGGTCGGGACCATGCCCTGGGGAATTATCGCCGGGACCCTGATGGGTTTCGGCCTGTCGATCTGGCTGGCGCTTCGTTCGGCCCGAAAGATGAGTGCGATCGCGTTGAAGGAACTGGGGCCTCCCCGGGATCTGCCCGACGACGAGATCGAGGACGAGCGGAATTTCTGACCAGACCGTCGTACGGCGGTTTGGCCTTTTGACTTAGGAGACCGGGCGGCATGGCCGATCCGATGCACCAGTTCCAGATCAGCAAGGTTGTTGATCTTCCGGCCGTCAACGTGCCCGGCCTCGGCATGGTTGATCTGTCGATCACCAACTCGACGCTGGCCATGATGGTCGCCGCCGTGCTGATCACCCTGTTCTTCGCCGCTGTGACGGCCAAGCCCAAACTGGTGCCTGGCCGATTGCAGGTGGTGGGCGAGGGGGCCTTCGCCTTCATCGACGATCTCGCGGTCTCGATCATGGGCGAACAGGGCCGCGCCTTCTTCCCCTTCATCCTGACGCTGTTCGTCTTCATCCTGGCGCTGAACCTGCTGGGCATGTTCACGGTCTTCACCGCCACCTCGCAGGTCGCGGTCACCGCCACCTTCGCCGCCCTGACCATCCTGCTGGTCATCGGCGTGGGCTTCGCCAAGAACGGCATCGGCTTCTTCAAGCTGTTCGCCCCGTCGGGCGTGCCGTGGTACCTGCTGATACTGGTCACGCCGATCGAGTTCATCTCCTTCCTGCTGCGTCCCGTGTCGCTGGCGCTTCGTCTGTTCGGCAACATGCTGGGCGGTCACGTGGCGATGAAGGTCTTCGCCGGCTTCGTGGTCTCGCTGGGCGCCTTCGGCCTGGTCGGCATCCCCGGCGCGGTTCTGGCCATGGGCGGCGTGGTCGCGATCACTGCGCTGGAGTTCCTCGTCGCCTTCCTGCAAGCTTTCGTTTTCGCCGTTCTGACCACCGTATATCTGAACGACGTCGTGCATCTGGATCAGCACTAACGCTGGTCCAGCCCGCCAACCCCTTCTTTCAAACCATCCCAACCAGGAACTATTCCCATGGAAGCTGAAGCAGCAAAATACATCGGCGCTGGTCTCGCCACCCTCGGCATGATCGGTTCGGCCCTCGGCGTCGGCCTGATCTTCTCGGGCTTCCTGCAAGGCGCCACGCGCAACCCTTCGGCTGCTCCCGGCCAGTTCACGAACCTGATCCTGGGCGCCGCCCTGGCTGAAGCACTGGGCATCTTCGCCTTCGTGATCGGCCTGCTCTGCCTGTTCGCTTAAGTCGAACTGAATATCTGGGCGGCGGCACGGTCTTGACGACCGTTCCGCCGCTCGCGTCTTTCTGAGATCACCGGATAGAGCCCATGGCCGCCCCTATCGCGAGCGTCGCCTCGCAAGACCCGACCCAGCCTGCGCCGGCCGTCACCGTCCAGAACGGTGAGATCGCGCCCGTGGCCGCCCCTGAGGCGACCCATCAGGCCGAAGTCGCCCACGGCGACGCCCATGCCTCCGGCGGTCTGCCGCAGTTGGAGATGCAGCATTGGGCGGGTCAGATCTTCTGGCTCCTGCTGATCTTCGCCGTCCTCTATATTCTGCTGTCGAAAGTCTTCCTGCCGCGTCTGCGCAGCATTCGTGACGAGCGGGCCGGCACGATCGCCAGCGCCGTCGACGCCGCCCGTCAGGTTCAGGCTGAGGCCGCCACGCAGGCTGAAGCCGCCAAGGCTGAAGTGGCCAAGGCTCGCGCCGACGCCCGCGCCACCGCCGCCGCCGCCAAGGCCCGCGTGACCGAAGAAGCCAACGCCCGTCAGGCCGCCGAGGAAGCCGTCGTCAACGCCCGCATCGCCGAGGCCGAGACCGCCATCGGCCAGACCCGCGACGCGGCCATGGCCAATGTCTCGACCATCGCCTCCGACACCGCCCGCGCCATGGTCGAGCGTCTGACCGGCAAGGCCGCCACGGCCGCCGAAGCCGACGCCGCCGTCAAGGGAGCCGCCTGATATGCCCGCCTTCTTCCACGCCGCCTTCTGGGATCTCTCGAACGCCGAGTTCTGGGTCGCCGTTGGTCTGGTGATTTTCCTCGGCATCCTGGTCATGGCCAAGGTGCCGTCGGCTCTGGCCAAGGCTCTCGACGGCCAGGGCGCCAAGATCCAGTCGGAACTGGACGAGGCCGCCCGTCTGCGCGCCGAAGCCGAGGCCATGCTGGCTGAGATCCGTCTAGAACGCGCCGAAGCCGAGGCCCAGGCCGCCGATATGCTGGCCACCGCCGAGGCCGACGCGCGGCGTCTGGAAGCCGAAGCCAAGGTTCGTCTGGAAGAAGGCCTGGTCCGTCGTCAGGCTCTGGCCGAGCGCCGGATCGCCCAGGCCGAGGCCCAGGCCATGGTCGAGGTCAAGGCCGCCGCCGCCGACCTGGCCGCCAAGGCAGCCCAGGATATCCTGACCGCCCGCCTGGCCGTCGCCAAGTCGGACCCGCTGATTGACGCCGCCATCGGCCAGATCGGCGCCAAGCTGAACTAGTTTTCGGCTACCGCGACCAACACATCAGGCCCCGCCGGCGACGGCGGGGCCTTTTGCGTTTCAGCGGTGCGCCTTGATCAGTGGGCGGGCGCGCCGTGGATGAAGGCGGCGGCGCGTTTCTCGCGGGCCAGAAGGCGGGCGAAGACATTGCCCATGACGCCGCCGAAGACCATGTGGGTGATCAGCATCCAGCCAAAAGTGCCGAAGCCTGCGCTGCCAGAGAAGGTGCGCGGGTCGCCCATCATGGTGATGATCAGCATCATCGCCACCCAGGCCGCTACGGCGAACAGGATGCCCTTGGTCTCAGGCGTATTGGTCGGCAGCCGGGCATAGATGACCGCGAACAGCGGCCCCATGATCAGCGAGCCGATGACGAAGTGGATCGCCCACCCCGCTGTCAGATTGCTGCCCAGCCCGAACATACGGGCGACGATTTCCGGGAACGGGTCGAAGACCTTGGCGAACAAGAGGTTCGCCGCCTCGAGGATGGAAACCGCGACGGTCGCAATGAAGCCGGCGGCGATCCCCTGTTTTACGCGTGACATCATGAGAAAAGCGCCTCCCAACGCCATCTGCTTTTTGATTACGCGAGGAGAAGCATACGCCGTTCGACGCAAACGCGATCGCACCGACGTTCACGTTACCGTGTGCGGTGAAATGGGGCTTTTTAGCGGAACAGTTTGCGGATGAAGCGGCGCACCCGCTTGCGGGCGCGGATCAGCTGGCGTGAGGGACGCTTGCGCAGCACCACCTTCTCGGCGCGCAGGGCCTGCTGCCAGAAGACGGGGGCGATCTCGGGGTTCTTCCGCATTAGGCGGCGGAAGGGATAGACCCACTTCGGCCGGGCGTACTGGGCGCGGATGAACTGTCGCTTGGCCCACCAGGAGTTGCGCAGCAGCAGGACCAGACCCAGGGCGATGACCGGCACGCCGCCGGGACCGGGCAGGGGGGCGATCAGGATGCCCAGGCCGATGATCAGGAAGCCCAGGGCCATCATGCCCATCCGCTGCGCACGACGCAGCAAGCCGGGCCTCTGGCGAGGCCGGCTGTCGGCGCGGAAGGGGATGAGGGCGAGGGTCACAGGCGTCACAGATGGGAGGAGGGAGGCAGGGGAACAACGGCTCCGCGCGCGGTGGGCTCCCTTCCGGGTGGAAGTTCACGCCGATCGTGGCGACGTAGTCACACTCATCCTAGACACGCGGCACAAGGCCGAACCGTGGCGTGGGGGTGAAGCTTTCGTAAGAGGGTCCGAAATGCAAAACGCCGTGTCTGGAAAGACACGGCGTTTCACATCAGATCAGGCCTACCGCCCTATTCGGCGGCGATGTTGGACCCTTCCGGGGCCGACCAGCGCAGGCGCGGCGAGCGCGCGGCTCGGGTTTCGTCCAGACGCCGCAGGGGCGCATGGAAGGGCGCGCCCTTGAAGCGGTCGACGTCGCCGGCTTTCGCCGCCTCGGCCAGCAGGCGCATGGCGTTGATGAAGCGGTCCAGCTCCTGCTTGGATTCCGTCTCGGTCGGTTCGATCAGCATCGCTCCGTGGACGACCAGCGGGAAGTACATGGTCATCGGGTGGAAACCCTCGTCGATCATCGCCTTGGCGAAGTCGAGCGTGGTGATGTCCGTGCCCTTCAGCCATTCGTCGTCGAACAGGGCCTCGTGCATGCACGGCCCCTCGGGGAAGGCGGCGCTCATCAGGTCCGACAGACGGGCCTTGATGTAGTTGGCGTTGAGGACGGCGTCCTCGGCCACCTGACGCAGGCCGTCCGAGCCGTGAGACATCATGTAGGACAGGGCGCGCACATACATGCCCATCTGCCCCTGGAAGGCGCACAGACGGCCGAAGGCTTGGGCCGCCTCGTCTTCCTCGCGCTCGACCAGCTTGTAGCCGTCGCCGGTGTTCACGACCCAGGGGGCCGGGGCGAACGGGGCCAGCGCGGCCGACAGCACCACCGGACCCGCGCCCGGACCGCCGCCGCCGTGGGGCGTCGAGAAGGTCTTGTGCAGGTTGATGTGCATGGCGTCGACGCCCAGGTCGCCCGGGCGCACCCGGCCGACGATGGCGTTGAAGTTGGCGCCGTCGCAGTAGAAGTAGGCGCCCGCTTCGTGGGTCAGGCGGCTGATCTCCAGGATGTCGCGCTCGAACAGGCCGCAGGTGTTCGGGTTCGTCACCATGATGGCCGCCACATCCGGGCCCAGCTTGGACGCCAAGTCGGCCACGTCCACGCGGCCGTCGTCGGTCTGAGCCACTTCGACCACCGAATAGCCGACGAAGGCGGCGGTGGCCGGGTTGGTGCCGTGGGCCGAGGTCGGGACCAGGACCTTGCGGCGCTGCTCATGCTCGCCCTTGGCTTCGTGGGCGGCGCGGATGGCCATCAGGCCGCACAGTTCGCCGTGCGCGCCCGCTTTCGGGGAAAGCGCGACGGCGGGCATGCCGGTCAGCGTCGTCAGCCAGTGGGACAGGGTGTCCATCAGCTCCAGCGCGCCCTGAACCGTCGACTGCGGCTGCAGCGGGTGGATGTCCGAGAAGCCGGCCAAACGCGCCATCTTCTCGTTCAGACGCGGGTTGTGCTTCATCGTGCACGAGCCCAGCGGATAGATCGCCAGGTCGATGGCGTGGTTCTTCTGCGAAAGGCGCACATAGTGGCGCATCGTCTCTGGCTCGGACAGGCCCGGAAGGCCGATCGGGTCGCGACGGACCAGGTCGCCCAGGTCCGAGCCGTCGGTCTTGGGCTTGGGCAGGTCGACGCCGGTCTTGTTCCAGCCGTCGCTCTCGAAGATCAGGCCTTCGTCCTGCAACAGACCCCGCGCGCCCGTCAGCGTCGGGTGCTTGTAGTCGTTGTCCGGCGTGGCGTTCGGGGCGGTCGGACGGCCGACAGTGTTCATCGTGCTCATGGTTCCAAACTCCCTTTAGGCGGCCAGGACCTTGGCGAGCGAAGCCGCCAGGATCTTGATGTCGGCGTCCAGCGTGGTCTCGGTGGCGGCGACCAGAAGCACGTCGTCCAGACCCGCTTCCGGGGCCAGACGGCTGTAGGGCACGCCGGCCAGGATGTGATGGTCGGCGAGGGTCTGCACCACCTCGGCGGCGTTCTTGGGCAGCTTGACCGCGAACTCGTTGAAGAAGCGCGGGGTCAGGATCTCGACGCCGGGAATGGCGGCCAGGGCGTCGCGGGTGGCCAGGGCCTTCTCGTGGTTGAGCAGGGCCAACTGGCGCAGGCCCGTCTCGCCCAGCAGGCTCATGTGGATGGTGAAGGCCAGGCAGCAGAGGCCCGAGTTGGTGCAGATGTTCGACGTGGCCTTGTCGCGGCGGATGTGCTGCTCACGCGTGGACAGGGTCAGGACGAAGCCGCGGCGACCGTCGGCGTCCACCGTCTCACCGCAATAGCGGCCGGGCGTCTGGCGCAGCAGCTTCTCGCGGGTGGCGAACAGGCCGATGTAGGGGCCGCCGAAGTTCAGGGCGTTGCCGATCGACTGGCCCTCGGCCGCGACGATGTCGGCGCCCATTTCGCCGGGCGACTTCAGCAGGCCCATCGACACGGCTTCCGTAACGACGACGATCAGCAGGGCGCCGGCGGCGTGAGCGGCCTCGGCGATCCTGGTCACGTCGGTGGCGGTGCCGAAGACGTTGGGGGTCTGGACCACGACGCAGGCCGTGTCCTTGTCGATGGCGGCGATGACGGCGTCTTCGGCGTCAACGGCGGCGGTCAGGGCCTGGGTCTCGACGCCGACGGCGTGAACCACGGTCTCGGTCGCCTTGACGTAGTGGGGATGCACGCCGCCCGAGATGACGGCCTTGTTGCGGCGGGTCACGCGGGTGGCCATCAGCACGCCCTCGGCCATGGCGGTCGAACCGTCATAGAGCGAGGCGTTGGCGACTTCCATGCCGGTCAGGTTCGCGACCTGGGTCTGGAACTCGTACAGGTACTGCAGGGTCCCCTGCGCGATTTCCGGCTGATAGGGGGTGTAGCTGGTCAGGAACTCCGACCGCTGGATCACGTGATCGACCGTGGCCGGGACGTGGTGCTTGTAGGCGCCGGCGCCGCAGAAGAAGGGCACGGTTCCGGCCGTGGCGTTCTTGCCCGCCATAGCCGAGAGGGCGCGTTCGACCTCCAGCTCGCCCGCCACGCGGGGCAGGTCGACAAAGCCGTCGCGGCGCGCGGCCTGCGGCACGTCGATGAACAGGTCGTCGATGGATTTGACGCCGATGGCGGCCAGCATGGCCTCACGGTCGTCGGGCGTCAGGGGGAGGTAGCGCATTACTTTATTCCGCTCATCCCCGCGGAAGCGGGGACCCAGGTTTAAGCTTCAAACACCGCTGCTTGATCCCAAAGAGCTGGGTCCCCGCTTCCGCGGGGATGAGCGGAGAAGGCGGGAGCCTTAAAGGGTGGTCAGGTAGGCGTCGTAGGCGGCCTGATCCATCAGGGCTTCGACGGCCGAGGCGTCGGAGACCTTGATCTTGGCGAACCAGCCTTCGCCTTCGGGATCGGCGTTGACGGTTTCCGGGGCCGAGGCCAGGGCGGCGTTGCCCTCGACCACTTCGCCCGAGACGGGGGCGTAGACGTCCGAGGCGGCCTTGACCGATTCCACGACGGCGAAGCTGTCGCCGACCGAGACGGTCTTGCCGGCTTCCGGCGTCTCGACGAACACCACGTCGCCCAGGGCGTCAGCCGCGTGCTTGGAGATGCCGACCGTGGCGACGTCGCCGTCGAGGCGAACCCACTCGTGATCTTTGGTGAAGCGCAT
>CAYWDO010000110.1:2465-8405 GCA_964456995.1 uncultured Brevundimonas sp. | reverse complement strand
TGACCTTCGGCGTCGTCTTCACGCCGGAGTTCCTGCCGGGCTTCAACCTGACGGTGGACTACTTCGACATCCAGATCGACAACCTGATCTCGTCGATCGGCGCCCAGAACTCGCTGGACGCCTGCTACACCGCTGGCCTGGCCGCAGCCTGCTCCAACATTCAGCGTAACTCGAATGGGCAGCTGTGGATCGGCACGGGCAATGTCGTGGACCTGAACACCAACATCGGCGGCCTGTCGACGTCGGGTGTGGACGTGGCGGCCAACTACCGCATGGATCTGGCCGATTACGGATGGGATAGCGCCGGTACGCTGGGCTTCACCATGGTCGGCACCTGGCTGCAGTCGCTGGAGACCGACACGGGTCTGGGCTTCGACAACTCGAAGTATGACTGCGCCGGCTACTACGCCAACCAGTGCGGCGTTCCGAACCCGGAATGGCGTCACCGTATGCGCGTCGACTGGGGCACCCCGATCGAGGGTCTGAACCTGGCCGGCACGTGGCGTTACTACGGCGGTTCTGAAATCGCCGTCCTGGGCGCTGACGGCAGCCTCGGCAACTCGCCGGCGGCCCGTATCGACCGCGAGTTCGACGCCATCAACTACTTCGACCTGGCGGCGACGTGGCAAGCTCGTGACAACGTGAACGTCCGCGTCGGCGTGAACAACGTCTTCGACACCGATCCGCCGCTGTCCTACAGCGTCGGCACCACCGGCAACAACAACACCTATCCGCAACTGTATAATGCGATGGGACGCTACGTCTTCTTCGGCGTGACGGCGAACTTCTAAGCTATTCCAATAGCCTGAGTTCTGAGCGGCGGCGGGTCCCAGGATCCGCCGCCGTTTTTTTTGGCGTTCCGACATGGTCCACAAGCTGCGATTCTTACGGGTTCAATGATGCGAACAGTGGAAAGTCCCGGCTTCGCCAAAGCCGCCCGACGGGTGTAGAAGCCCGGCATGATGCAATTTCTTCTGGTCGCCGCCGGCGGCGCAATGGGGGCCGTGGCGCGCTACAGCCTGGGTCTGACGGTCGGTCGGGTCGCGTCCGGCGCGGCGTGGCCGTGGGGGACCTTCCTGGCCAATACTTCGGGCGGTCTGCTGATGGGCCTGCTGGCGGGTTGGCTGGCGCTGAAGGGGGGCGCGGGGCATGAGAACATCCGCCTGTTCGCCGCCGTCGGCGTGCTGGGCGGCTTCACCACCTTCTCGGCTTTTTCGCTTGAAACCGCTTTGTTGATCGAACGCCGTGAACTGGCCACGGCTTTCCTCTATGCGGTGGGTTCGGTGGTTCTTGCCATCGCCGCCCTGTTCGTCGGCCTGATGATCGCGCGCAAACTGTTTACCGGAGTGGGCGCATGAGCCGCGAAGTCCAGACCCTCTATGTCGCCGAGGATGAACACGACATCCGCCTGGACCGGTGGTTCAAGCGCCGCTGGCCGCACCTGACCCATATCCAGGTCGAGAAGATGGCCCGCAGCGGCCAGATCCGCGTGGATGGCTCGCGGGTCAAGCCGCAGGACCGCCTGACCGCCGGCGCCGCCGTGCGCGTGCCGCCGTTGCCGGATGACAATCCGCGCAAGCCTGGCGACCTGCATGAACTGACCGAGCGCGACGTGGCCTACGCCAAGTCGCTGGTTCTCTATGAAGATCACATGGTCATCGCCCTGAACAAGCCGCACGGTCTGGCCGTGCAGGGCGGCACCAAGACGACCAAGCACGTCGACCGTCTGCTGTCGGCCTGGGGCGAGGGGATGGATCGTCCGCGCCTGGTCCACCGTCTGGACCGCGACACCTCGGGCGTGCTGCTGCTGGGCAAGGGGCCGGAGGCGGCCAAGCGTCTGGCCGGAGCCTTCGCCCGGCGTCAGGCCAAGAAGACCTATTGGGCCATCGTTATCGGCAACCCCAAGCCCACACACGGTCAAATCGACCTGGCGCTGAAGAAGACCGGCATCAACGACTATGAGATGATGCGCCCGGCCGAGCCCAAGGACCCCAAGGGCGAGCCGGCTGAGACCGCCTTCGCCACCATCAGCCGCGCCGCGCACCGGGCCTCGTGGATGGCGTTGCGCCCGTTCACCGGGCGGACGCACCAGTTGCGCGCCCACATGGCGGCCATCGGCCACCCCATCCTGGGCGACCACAAGTACGGCGACGACAAGTCGCGGGAACTGAGCGGCGTGCTGAAGTTGCAACTGCACGCCCGACGCATCGAGCTGGACCATCCCGGCGGCGGCACCCTGGTGGTCGAGGCTCCGCTGAGCCCCGAGATCCAGGCCGGCTTCGCCCACTTCGGCTTCTCCGAGGATGAAAGCGACGTCGATCCGTTCGAAGGGGTCAAGCGCCAGCGATGAGCCGCCCGCTTGCAGTCTTCGACATTGACGGCACCCTGGTCGACAGCCGCGCCTCGATCTTTCGGGCCTCTTGCGAGGCGGCGCAGGCCCTGGGCCTGCCCGAGCCCAGCTATGATCGGGTGCGCCAGATCGTCGGCCTGACGCTGGACAAGGCGCTGCACGTTTTGGAGCCCAGTCTGACGGACGCCGAACTGGCGGACTTCGTGGCGGCGTTTCAGGCCAGCTTCCGCGTCATGTACGAGGCGGGGCATCAGGAAGAACTCTATCCCGGCGTCATGGAGACGCTGCGCCGGTTGAAGCGCGACGGCTGGCGGCTATCGTTGGCGACGGGGCAGAACCGGCGCGGCGTGGCGCGCAATCTGGCGCGGCCGGAGTGGAGCGAACTGTTTCTGTCCAGCCATTGCGCGGCGGACGGTCCGGGCAAGCCCGACCCCGCCATGCTGTTCGCCGCCATGACGGCGTGCGGGGCCGATGCGGCCTCGACGACGATGATCGGCGACACCAGCCACGACATCACGATGGCGCGGAATGCGGGCGTGCATCCGCTGGGCGTCGGCTGGGGCTTCCATACCTATGAAGAACAGATCGCGGCGGGCGCGCATCACGTCGCCGTCGACTTCCCTGATCTGGAGGCGGCGCTGCATCGCTTCGCCTCGACCGCAATCGCTGCCTAGAAGTCAGATATGTCCCACATCCCCCCGCTTGATCCCAACGTCGCCGCTCGAAAGGGTTTTCGCGAGTCCGAGGAGCGCATCAAACGTTTCTGGACCGTGGCTGACGTATCGGCTGACGAGGGGGGCTGGACGGTGCGTCTGGATGGCCGCACGCCCAAGACGCCGGCTGGCGCCACCCTGACCTTGCCGACGGAGGCCGCCGCGCGGCTGGTGGCCGAAGAGTGGGCGGCGCAGGGCGAGTTTCTGGTTCCCGGAACCATGCCCGCGACCCGTCTGGCCTCGACCGCCATCGACCGGGTCAGTCAGACGCGCGAGCCTGTGGCCGCCGAGATCGCCGCCTACGCCGGGTCGGACGTGATCTGCTATCTGGCCGAGCACCCCACGTCGCTGATCGAGCGCCAGCAGGCCGAGTGGGGGCCGTGGCGCGACTGGGCGGCCAAGGAACTGGACGTGGTGCTGCACCCCGCCGAGGGCATTGTGCATCGGGCGCAGTCGCCCGAGGCGCTGGCGCGGGTCAAGGCCCTGGTGTTGGAGCTGGACGACCATGCCCTGACCGGGCTGGCGACGGCCGTGCCCCTGCTGGGGTCGGCGGTGCTGGGCTTGGCCGTTCAGCGCGGGGCGCTGGCGGGCGAGGCGGCGCTGGACCTGTCGCGTCTGGACGAGGCCTTTACCGAAAGCCGCTGGGGCGTGGACGAGGAGGCCGCGCTGCGCACCGCCGCGCACCGGGCCGAAGCGGGCCTGCTGCAGCGGTGGTTCGAGGCGCTGCGGGACTAATTTTCCAATACGGAAAGTTACGACTTGCCGAGTTGGAAAGTCGAGCCTAGTCTTTCCGCATTGGAAAGAGAGGTTTGGTCATGTCTCAGAGCCCCCAGAACCCTAATGACGCCCTGGCTTCGATCAGGGCTGCGCGCAGCAGCGTCGCGCCGCCGATGAAATATCCCCTGGTTTATGATCTGGCCTATGGGGCAGCGTGCGGCCTTCTGGTTGCGGGGCAGGGCATGCCCCAACCCTGGTCGTTCGTGGCGCTGCCGATCGCCCTGTTTGGTCTGGCGGCCATCATAATGTGGTGGCGTACAAAGTTCGGCTGGTGGGTCAGCGGCTACTCGCCCAAGCGCGCGCGCTGGGTGGCGTTCGGGTTGCTGGCCGTCTTCCTCGGGTTGATCGGCCTGTCCCTGTACGGGCGTCTGGTCGGGCCTTGGTGGCTCTTCATGGTGTCGGGCGCGCTGGGCTTTGTCGCCGCCATAGCCGGAAGCCGGGTGTGGATGTCTGTATGGCGGCGGGAGCTGGCGGAGACGGGCCAATGAGCGCCGCGCCGATCTTCGACGCCATCATCCATGCGCCCGGCCGGCTGCAGATCTGCGCCCTCCTGTCCGGGATCGATGACGCCGAGTTCGCCATGATCCGCGACCGGATAGAAGTCTCGGATTCCGTCCTGTCCAAGCATCTGAAGCTGTTGGAGGACGCGGGCTATGTGAAGCTGCGCAAGGCCGCTTCAGAGGGGCGTCAGCGGACCTGGGTCAGTCTGACGCCTGCTGGCAAGAAGGCCTTCGCCGCCCATGTGTCCGAACTGACCAGGCTGGCCGGGATCATCTCGGGCTGAAGGCCTGGATTTCGGCTAGAAGTTCACGCCGTTGATCAACGAGTCGCGTTCTTGGTTCGTTATCATCCGCCACCTGCCTTCGGGCAGGTTGTTCAGATGAACCGGGCCGACGCGAATGCGCAGCAGGTCCGTGACTTCCAGGTCCACCATCTCGCACATGCGGCGGATCTGGCGGTTGCGGCCCTCGGTCAGGATGAAGCGCAGACGGTTCTGTTCCATGCGTGAGACGCGGGCGTATTTCAGGATGCGCCCGTCGAGCATCAGGCCGCGGCGCAGCAGCGCCAGCTTCCTTTCGGTCACGTCGCCTTCGATGCGGACCAGGTATTCCTTGTCCAGGCGTGACTGCGGGCCGATCACGGACTTGGCCACGACGCCGTCCGACGACAGCATCAGCAGGCCGCGCGAATCCTCGTCCAGGCGGCCGATGGGGGGCAGGGAGGCGTCTTCGGCGGGGGGCGTGCCTTCGCCGACGAGGTTCTCGGCGGTCAGCAGGCGGACGGCGGGGATCTTGTCGGGCTCAGGCTGGCCAGAGACATAGCCCAGCGGCTTGTGGATCAGGATGGTGACGCCCGAGGCCAGGGCGGCTTCGGCTCGGTCGTTCAGGGTCAGGGTCTGGCCCGGCTCGATCTTGCGTCCGGGGTCGGTGACGCTCTCGCCGTCGATCGTGACCATGCCGGCGGCGATCAGGGCCTCGGCCTCGCGGCGCGAGCAGACGCCCGTCTGGCCCAGCCACTTGTTAAGGCGGACAGGCTCGAAGCCGTCGTAGGTGCGGGTGAAGGCCATGAGAGTCCGTCCTTGAGGATGGCGCTCTGTAGAAGGCCTGGGGGCGGGCAGGCAAGCGCTGGTGCGACCGATGTTCGGAAAGATTTCGTTTTCGACTTCTGAATATCGCTGAGTTCATATGGCTGTGACCAGTCATTGACCCTGAGCGCAGCCGGCCTATATGTTCAGTCACCCCAACGAATTGATGCAGATCGCGTCCGGCCGCGCCGTGACGCGTCGATTCCCGTTTTCAGTTCGGTCACTGGGGATTTTCGTCTGATTTGTTGTGAACAGACAGATGAATATTGAACGACAACCTTTGAAGGAGACGTCTTGAACGCTCAACGCAATGCATCAACTGGCCCCCGCCCTCGCCAGGGCTATAACCGGCCCGTTCCAACCCGTCTGCGGATGGGGCTCGTCATGCGGCGGGATATGGATTTCGGCGAGTTGGGAGACATGGAGGCGTCGCTGCGGGCTGACGGCGTTTCTCTGGCGCCGATCTCGACCGGCGACGCCAGCCTGATCAGCAGCGGCGTGACCGTGCTGGCCAC
>CAYWDO010000110.1:0-2365 GCA_964456995.1 uncultured Brevundimonas sp. | reverse complement strand
GGCGGGCATTTCCGTCCGCAGCGTCAGCGTCAGGCCGTGTGATCGGGCCAGGGCGACGACCTCGTCCCGGTCACGCAGGCCCCAAGACGGATCGCGGGCCTTCAGGCTGGCGTCGAAGGCTTCGTTCGACGGCGCCAGAGAAACCTCGGCCTCGCGATAAGGACCGTAGAGGTAAAGCAGGCCCCCGGGCCGGGGCAGGACCCGTTGCGCCAGCGCCATCAACCCCTCGGTCGCCGTCCACGGGCTGATGTGGATCATGTTGATGCAGACGACGGCGTCGAACACGGTGTCGGGCCAGGTCGCATCGTTCATGCAGTCCAGCGCCAGCGGCGGCTGAAGATTGTCCAGGTCCGCCTCGGCCGCCCAGGCGGCGATGCTGGCGCGGGCGTCCGGACTGGGATCGCTGGGCGTCCAGTCCAGACCGGGCAGGGCGGTGGAGAAGGCGACGGCGTGCTGGCCGGACCCCGCCGCGATTTCCAGCACCCGACCGCGCTTCGGCAGATGGGCGCGCAGCAGCTTCAGGATAGACTCGGCGTTGCGAACCGCTGCGGGCGAGGCCAGGGCGCCGTCGGGCAGGGCGGTCAGGGTGTCCATGGTACGCATCCGGTCTTGATATCGTCGCCGCGCGCGCACCGCGACCTGAAAACATGCTGCAACGCAGCAAAATCTATTCCGACAAAAGTGAATTTCGGCAACGGTTGACCTTGCGTCGCCTCCGGTGGCATTGCGCCTGTAACAGGGCGTGATCAGCGTCCGACTCGTCACGACGGCGTCAGATCGTCGGGCGGCCCGGTTCAGGAGACCATGTTGTGACTGCAGACGTATCGATTCCGGGACTCTATCCCGCGCCGACCGACCACAAGGGCCTGGTCGCCTGGGTCGCCCAGATCGCGGCCCTGACCAAGCCGGACCGGGTGCACTGGTGCGACGGTTCTGACGCCGAGAAGTCGGCCATCGTCGCTGACCTGATCGGCAAGGGCACGCTGAAGGAACTGGATCAGTCCAAGCGCCCCGGCTGCTACTACGCCGCCTCGGACCCCAAGGACGTGGCCCGGGTCGAGAGCCGCACCTTCATCTGCTCGGAAGACGAGGCCGACGCCGGCCCGACCAACAACTGGGCCGATCCGATCGAGATGCGCGATCGTCTGGACGGCCTGTTCGACGGCTGCATGAAGGGCCGGACGATGTATGTCGTCCCGTTCTGCATGGGGCCGCTCGGCTCCAAGATCTCCGCCCTGGGCGTCGAGATCACCGACAGCGGCTATGTCGCCGTGTCGATGGGCGTCATGACCCGCATGGGCAAGCCGGCGCTGGACATGCTGGGCGCCGACGGCGTCTTCGTGCCCGCCGTTCACACCCTGGGCGCGCCCCTGGCCGAAGGTCAGGCCGATGTGCCGTGGCCCTGCAATGACGACAAGTGGATCGTCCACTTCCCCGAAACCCGCGAAATCTGGTCCTATGGCTCGGGCTACGGCGGCAACGCCCTGCTGGGCAAGAAGTGCTACGCCCTGCGCATCGCCTCGATCATGGCCCGCGACGAGGGGTGGCTGGCCGAGCATATGCTGATCCTCAAGCTGACCAGCCCCGAGGGCGTGTCCAAGTACGTGGCCGCCGCCTTCCCGAGCGCCTGCGGCAAGACCAACCTGGCCATGCTGCAACCGGCGCTGGACGGCTGGAAGGCCGAGACGGTCGGCGACGACATCGCCTGGATGCGTTTCGGCGAGGACGGTCGTCTGTACGCGGTGAACCCGGAAGCGGGCTTCTTCGGCGTGGCGCCCGGCACCAGCCGCAACACCAATATGAACGCGCTCGAGACCCTGGCGAAGAACACCATCTTCACCAACGTCGCCCTGACCGCTGACGGCGATGTCTGGTGGGAAGGCCTGACCAAGGAAGCGCCCGCGGGCCTGACCAACTGGAAGGGCCAGCCGCATGATCCGGCCTCGGGCGAGCCGGCTGCGCACCCGAACGCTCGCTTCGCCGCGCCCGCCGGCCAGTGCCCGGCCATCGCGCCCGAGTGGGAAGACCCGGCGGGCGTGCCGATCGACGCCATCCTGTTCGGCGGTCGCCGCGCCTCGGCTGTGCCGCTGGTGACGGAAGCCTTCGACTGGGAGCACGGCGTCTTCATGGGTTCGACCGTGGCCTCGGAAGGCACCGCCGCCGCCGAGAACAAGGTTGGCGAGCTGCGCCGCGATCCCTTCGCCATGCTGCCCTTCTGCGGCTACAACATGGGCGACTATTTCGCGCACTGGCTGAAGCTGGGCGAGAAGGCGGATGCGGCGAAGCTGCCGCGTCTGTTCTTCGTCAACTGGTTCCGCAAGAACGACGAAGGCAAGTTCGTCTGGCCGGGCTTTGGCGACAACGC
>CAYWDO010000109.1:6497-8486 GCA_964456995.1 uncultured Brevundimonas sp. | reverse complement strand
CCCGTCGCCGCCTACCATTACTAAAAAGGCCGCCGGGCGAACCCGGCGGCCTTTTTGTTGGTCTGTCGATACCAACTAGAACTTGAAGCTGGCGCGCAGCAGCAGGGTGTAACGGACGTAGTCTTCCAGCAGTTCGGCATCGCCGGTGATGGAGAGCATGCCTAGGTCGTTGCCCACATTCAGACGGAAGCCCAGGATGGGGCCGCCGCCTTCGATGCTGGCGGGGTCGAGGGTGAAGGCGTCGCCGCCTGAAGCGAAGCGGGCGATGGTCGAGCCTGCATCGACCGAGAAATTCTGACGCCAGCCGGCGCGAATTTCCGGGCGAATCCAGCCGTCCTTGCCGAAGCCGTAGCCGATGTTCACGGCGGCGACGCCGGAGAACATATGGCCGTCACGTTCTTCGATATCGAGGTCGAAGCCGTCGCCTCCGCCTTCTTCGGTACGCGCCTCTTCGCTCAGTGAGAAATACTCGCCGTAGATTTCGGGGCGAATGTTCAGGCGACCGAAGTTGCGCTCGTACGAGGCGCCGCCGGCCGCGGCCAGGGTAAAGCCGTGCCAGTCCGACTCGTTCTTCAGGTTCAGACCGTCCGCAACCAGCTTGCGCGTCGCGTTGAATGAGGCGTAACCGCCAGCTGCCCGCGCCCAGGTCGTCCAATACTGGCCTTGGGCGCGCCAGTATAGGCCCAGTTCCAGCAGATTGGCCGACAGGACCTCCTCGGCCGCAGATTCTGGGTCTTCCAGGTCGGACGAGGTGAAGGCGGCCGTAATACCGACAGCGCCCATGCTGGTGCCGCGCTCGACGCCGCCAGCCAGTCCGAAGCCTTCCGAACGGAAGCCATAGGAGTCCGTCTTGTCCTTGTCGGCGTAGAAGTTGATTTCCTGCATCCAAGCGCTGGTTTCGCCGGGCGCGGCCGAGGCGTTGCGGCCGGTCAGGGCACGGGTGACGGCATCGACGCCGCTGGCCAGCGAAAGCAGGGGGCCGCCCGAGTGGTCAGGCAACATCTGCTCGTAGAGGTCGAAGAAGCCGTCACGGCCGGTTTGGCCCAGGATGGCGTTGCGGATGGCTTCGTTCTTGTCGAGGGCGGCATAGATCGAGTCATAGGCCGAAGCCTCGACACTGATCATGCCTGCTTCGTCGGCGGTACGGCGGCGAGCGTCGATGTAGACATCGCCAGCGGCGACGTCCGCCCCGGCCTGGACCACGAAGGCGTAAGGCGAGTTGGCCTGGACCGCGTCGGTATCGATGGCTCCGACATTGAGCGTGTCGGCGTCGATGATGGTGAAGCGGGTCGGGCTCTGCAGCAGCGAGTTGAAGCGCACGCCCAGACCAGCACCGGTGGCGATATTGGCGGCGCCGTTGACTTTGAAGCCGCTATTGCCGCCGACGGCCGGATCGAGGGTCACGATCAGGTCGCCGTCCGCTCCGATGTTCAGGTTGCTGATAGTGGTCACGCCGGACTGACGCGCGTCCAGCGTGCCTTTGGAGATGTCGATGTCCAACAGGCCGTCGGTGTTGGTGATGGCGCCGCGCACGACCGCCCCGCCCGAGATCGCCAGTCGGTCTGCGCCAGCGCCGAACTCGATGTTGCCCTGAACGATGCCGTTCTGAATGTCTAGAAGGTCGGCGCCAGATCCTAGCTTGATGTCCCCGAAGGTGCTCGGCTCTCGCGAATCCGTTACGCCGTCCCCGTCTGTATCGGGATCCGTCGTCGTGGGGGTTCCGGCGATTCCCTTCTGGGTGAAGGTGACGCCGGAGGTGTTGGCGCTGACGTCGATAGCGGTCGACTTGCCAGTGATGGGATCGCCTGCGGCGTTGGCCGAAACATTGGCCTGGATGGAGCGAGTGTTGGTGATCGACGTCAGGCTGCCGCTGAGATCGGCAATAGCCGTGGTGTTGGCCTTGCCGCCGCCTGCGGTCGCGGCGATCGTGCCGTCATTGTTGATGGAAGCCACATTCGCGCCGGTCTCGATCCGAACGGCCGTGACCTG
>CAYWDO010000109.1:0-6397 GCA_964456995.1 uncultured Brevundimonas sp. | reverse complement strand
GTCGATCCCACAACCACAGCGGGCGCTGCGCCATAGGATGTGATCTTGGCAGTCGTTTCATTGGCGTCGGGCAAGCCGTCGCCATCGCGATCCGGGTCGTCACGGTTCTTGATGCCGTCGCCGTCATCGTCTTCATCACCGTTCTTGACCTTGTCTCCGTCGTCATCGCCTTCGATTCCGGCGGCGCTGTAGGCGGGGCCGGCATCGAACAGCACTCCTTTAGAAGCACTGGCGCCGATGCTTACAGCCGCCCCGCCCTGAAGCAGATCGTCGGCATCAAGGTTTTCAAGGAACAGCACCTCGGCGGGCACAGTACCGCTAGTCGGCTTGTTGCCCGGACGGGTGGTATAGCGATAACCCGTGGATGTGATCGTGCCCTGGATGTTGAGGCGCCCATCAACGGGGCCGTCAACGGCCACGCCGACGGCGTTTTCGCCTCGTGTGGTCACCGAACCCAGTATGTCTACGTTGCCAGTGACGGGGCCGGTCACGCTGACGCCCCGGGTATTATTGCCCGTAACGCTGATGTTGCCGAAGTTGGTCAGGTTGCCGACCAGCGGAGCCTCGACGGAAACGCCGTAAGAATTGTTGCCTTCGACCAGGATCGAGCCTGAGGACTCAACCAGAATATTGCCGGTTTTGGTTCCGGCGCCCGTGACCCGCACCCCGTAACGGCCTGTGCCCGAGGCGAAGGGACCGTCCAGATCGCCGTCCTTGTCGGTGTCCTTGTACTCGTCAATGTCGTCGGAGATCGAGATCGTGCCGCCGACGGTGATGGGTCCGGTCGTCCCGCCTTGGGCCAGAATGCCGGTGGCGCCATCAGCAGCCTTGGCCATCGTGATGGAGGAGCCGCTGTCCAGATCGACGCCGTGGCTGGAGTCGATCGTCACTGCAGCGCCGCTGGTCACGGCAATCGAACCGCCGCTTGCGAGGCGGATGCCGTCGGGGCCGGAGCCTGTAGCATTCGACGTCGATATGGGGGTCGTACGAGCGTTGGAGATCACCACCTGGGCCTGAGCCTCGGCAGCGATCAGCAAGGGGGCGATCGCCACTGCGGTCGCGAGTAGAATACGCATTAGATAGAAACCCCTCGAGGACACACGCGCAAGGACGCCAATCGCCCGTTTAACAGGCTCGACGACACCATGCCCCAAGTTTCTCGAATTTGAGGCGAATGCAAGGCCATGGGTAGAGAGGTGAAGCTGAACGGGAGATGAAAACTCACGTTTCAACACGCTGCGGCCGCGCTTGTGGAAATGGGCGCTTGAGCGGAGCAGTTTCCGGGGCTACGGGCGCTTTATGGTGAGTTCCAAACGTGCGCGTCGCATCCAATCTAGAGCCGGCCGCGTTGCGGCGTCGAACTTTGGAAAGGCAGCCTCAATGAACCTTGGCGATATCGACGTTCAGGAAAGCGAATTGCGCCTGTTTCCGGGCCTGGACGAAGAAGTCGCGGAAACATTGCGAGTTCTGAAGGCGTCGAGCGCCGATCCGCGACCCCGCCTGGTTGACACCACCATGCTGTTTGCGCCCCGCTCCGGCGGGGTGAAGCGGTATCTTCTGTCCAAGAAGGCCTGGCTGGAAGCCAATCGCCCGTCGGTCGCTCATACTCTGGTCGTGCCCGGAGCCAAGCACCGTGCGGGCACTGACGGCATCGTACAGCTTCATGCCGCCAAGCTGCCTTTCGGCGATGGCTATCGCTGGCCCAGTTCAGTGCGGCGATGGGGGGCCTGGGTCGCGTCGATGAACCCCGCCGTGATCGAGGCCGGGGACCCCTATACGCCGGGGCAGGGGGCGTTGGAGGCGGGCCAGAGGGCCGGTTGTCCGGTTGTCGGCTTCTGCCATTCTGATCCCGCTGGCCTGGCGGCGCTGCACTTTGGTGAATGGGCCAAAAAGCCGGTCGAGAAACGCTGGGCCAGACTGTTTTCGCAGTTCGACCGCGTCGTCTCGCCCAGTCGCTTTATTGCGCAGCGGCTGGAAGAGGCCGGCGTCGGCGGCATTGTGATTCGCCCTCTGGGCGTCGAGGTCGACACCTTCCATCCTGATCGTCGGGATCGGGACTGGCTGTTGAAGAAGCTGGGACTGGGCGCTGATGCGCGCCTGCTGTGCTTTGCGGGACGGCCGGCCAAGGAGAAGAACGTCGATGTCCTTATCGACGCGGTTCAGCGGCTGGGCGCGCCCTATCATCTTGTCCTGGTAGGTGCAGGCGCGGGGATGCCGCCCGAGGACCGGGTGATTTCCATGCCCTATGAGAAGGATCCCAAGGCCGTGGCTCGGATCATCGCCAGCTGCGACGCCTTCGTCCACGCCAACGACAAGGAGCCATTCGGTCTGATCGTGCTGGAGGCCATGGCCTGCGGACGGCCGGTCGTAGGCGTCAACGCCGGCGGCGTGGCGGAAACGGTTGATTCGAGCGTCGGGCAACTTTCGCGCTCAGCCGACCCGGCGGATTACGCCGAGGCGATCGAAGCGCTGTTTTCACGAGACGTTGAAGCCTTGGGGCAAGCGGCTCGGGTCAAGACTGTTGAACAGTTCGCCTGGAATCGGGTCTTCGAAGATTTGTCGATGCTCTATGGCGAGCTGAGCGGCCGCCCCGAGTTCGTCATGCCGCAGGAGATCGCGCCGCTGAACTAGCGGCGCAGATTTCCTGCGCAGAAATGCGCTGGAAATACCTGACGATAATTAGGAAAGTCTCTAACGGGGGCGGGGCGCGCCATTCTCTTGATCCTGAAGAGAATGGCGCGAGTGACGGGACTCGAACCCGCGACCTCCGGCGTGACAGGCCGGCACTCTAACCAACTGAGCTACACCCGCATTCCCCTCCGCGAGGAGGAGAAGCGCCGATTAAGGGCGACTCAGGATGGGGTCAAGCGCAATGTTCGGAAAAGCCGAAATAGCTGCGAATTCAGCCCCTAGCGTCCGCAGTCGAGGCCTTGTGCATCGGGCGCGGCGGTCGCGCCGGGGCCGAGCGCCTTTTGCATGAAGACCACGTCGCGCCAGTCGTCGAACTTCCAGCCGGCGGCATGGAATATCCCGACGTGTTCGAAACCGGCCGCAGCGTGCAGGGCGATGGAGCCCGCGTTGTGGCTATCGCCGATCACGGCCACCATCTGACGCATTCCTAAAGCCTCGCAGGCGCCCAGCAGGGCGTCGAGCAGGGCCTTGCCGACCCCGTGCCCGCGAAACGTCTCGGCGACATAGATCGAGTCCTCGACCATGTAGCGATAAGCGGCGCGCAGGCGGTAGGGACCGGCATAGGCGTAGCCCGCGATCTGACCGTCGATCTCGGCGGTCAGGACGGGAAGGCCGAGGGCAGCGGGCGCTGCCAGGCGCGCCCGCATCTCGTCCGCCGAGGGGACGTCCAGTTCGAACGTCCCCGTGCCGTTCAGCACGCTGTCGGCGTAGATGGCGGTGATGGCCGCCAGATCGGCTTCTGTGAACGGCCGGACGATCACGCCTTGAGCCAGCCCTTGTCGATGGCCCAGACGGCGAAGGCGTAGTCATGAGCGACGTCCTTCAGATAGTCGAAACGGCCCGACGAACTGAAGTGACCCGCCGTCATGTTGATCTTCAGCAGGACCGGATTGCCCGATGTGGTCGCGGGGCGCAGCTTGGCCACCCACTTCTCCGGCTCCCAATAGGTGACGCGCGGGTCGGACAGGCCGCCGGTGGCCAGCACCGCCGGATAGGGCTTGGCCTCGATCTGGTCGTAGGGGCTGTAGCTGTACATGTAGTCGTAGGCGGCGGCGTCCTCGATCGGGTTGCCCCACTCGGGCCACTCCGGCGGCGTCAGCGGCAGGCTGGTGTCGCTCATGGTGTTGATTACGTCGACGAAGGGCACGCTGCCGATCACCCCGGCCCACAGGTCGGGACGCATATTGGTGACGGCGCCCATCAGCAGACCGCCCGCCGACCCGCCTTGAGCCACGATCCTGCCCGCCGTCGCATAGTTGCGCTCGATCAGGTGTTCGGCGCAGGCGATGAAGTCGGTGAAGGTGTTCTTCTTGGTCATCCGCCGGGCGCTGAGGAACCAGTTCCAGCCCTTGTCCGAGCCGCCGCGAATGTGGGCGATGGCGTAGATGAAGCCGCGATCCACCAGCGACAGCCGGTTGGTCGAGAAGCTGGCCGCCATCGGAATGCCGTAGGAGCCGTAGCCGTAGAGCAGCAGGGGCGCCGAGCCGTCGACCGGCGTGTCCTTGCGGCGCAGCACCGTCACCGGCACCAGCTGACCGTCCGAGGCTGGGGCGTTCAGCCGCTCGACCACATAGTCGGCGGGGTTATGACCCGAGGGCACTTCCTGAACCTTGCGCAGGGTCCGCTCGCGCGTCTTCAGGTCGTAGTCATAGGTCGAGGTCGGCGTGGACGGCGAGTTGTAGCCATAGCGCATGACCGTGGTGTCGAACTCGGTCGCGCCGCCCAGCGACAGGGCGTAGGCGGGCTCGTCCACGGCGATCTCATGCTCGGCCCCGGCCCGGTCGCGAATGACGATCCTGGTGTTGGCGTCGGCCCGTTCCTGACGACCCAGATAGTCCTTCACCAGGGCGACGCCCTCGATGAAACGCCCCGGCGTGTGGGGGATCAGGTCTTTCCACGCCGCCTTGGCGGGCGTCCCGGTCGGGGCCTCGACCACCTTGAAATCGATGGCGTCGTCGGCGTTGGTGCGGATCACCCAGCGGTCGCCCCAGTGGTCCAGATCATACAGGCGGCCGACGTGGCGCGGCTCGACCACCACGGGCGTCGCGGTCGGGTCCGAGCCCGGAATGATCCGGCCTTCCGAGGTTTCCTGATTGCCGATGCCGATGATGATGAAGGCGTCGTCCGAGGTGCGGCCGACGCTCTGGAACATGCCGTCGTCGGTTTCCTCATAGACCAGGGTTGTTTCGCCGCCGCGCGCGGGGCGGCGGAAGATCTTGTCCGGGCGGCCGTTGTCGTCGCGGTTGGTCCAGAAGATCCACTGGCTGTCCGGCGAGAAGGTGAAGTTCTCGGTCGCCGATTCGATGGGGTCGGGCAGGACCTCGCCTGTCGCCAGGTCCTTGACGTAGATCTTGAAGACCTCGGACCCTTGCGCGTCCTCGGCATAGGCGAACAGGGCGTGGTCGGGGCTGTGTTCAACAGCCGAGACCTCGGAATAGGCCTTGCCCTCGGCCAGGGCGTTGCAGTCCAGAAGAAGCTGAGGCGTCGGGGCCTGGATGAAATTCTTGGTCACGGGCTGGCCGTCGACCATCCAGGTCCCCTGACGCTCGACCCGCATATAGCGCGGGTGCTGATCGCCGGTGCGGTACTCCGTGTAGTATTCCCATTCGCCGTCGGCGGCGGGGACGGAGCTGTCGTCCTCCTTGATGCGGCCCTTCATTTCCTCGAACATTGCGGCCTGCAGCGGCAGGGTCGAGGCCATGACGGCCTCGCGATAGGCGTTCTCGGCGGTCAGGTGTTCCTTGACGTCGGCCTTGATCAGCGAGGGATCGCGCAGGACGGCCTGCCAGTTGTCGTCCTTCATCCACTGATAGTCGTCGGTGCGGACGCGGCCCAGCTGCTCGATGCGGATGGGGACCTTCTTGGCGACGGGCGGTTGGGGCAGGGACATCGAGGCTCCGGTAGTCGAACGGGTCTGGGCAAGAACAGGGGAGGCGGCGGCGAGGCCGATGGCGGCGGTCGAAGCGATCAGTTCGCGGCGATTCATGGACATGGGCTCCCGTGCGGTTCGGCCGGACCTTGTGCCCGCCGGAGAGCGGCGTCAAATGTCTGGATGATCACTCAGGACGTTCCGCCCGCTCCCCCCGCCGCCGTCGCACCCGCCCCGTGGGATCTGACCGTAGGCCTGATCAACGCCACGGTGCAGCTGGATCAGCCGCTGAACGAAAGCGCGCGCAAGGTCGGCACCGGGTTCCTGATTTCCGCGCCCCGGCCCGATGGCGCGCCGCGGGTGGTTCTGGTCACCGCCGCCCATGTCCTGAACGTCATGCCAGCGGCGGAGGCGCGCATTGGCTGGCGCACCGCCGAGGCGGACGGGGCCTGGAAGTTCACGCCCGCCACCCTGCCGATCCGCGACGCGGCGGGGGCCCCGTTGTGGACGCAGCATCCAGAGCGGGACGTAGCGGTCATGGAGATCATCGCGCCCGCCGCCTTCGCCCAGGCGGCCATCCCTCTGGGGTGGCTGGCGGACGGGAGTACGTTCGACCAGTGGCGCGTGGGGCCGGGCGACGAGTTGATGGCGCTGGGCTATCCGCACGGCCTGTCGGCGAACAAGGCGGGCTTTCCGATCCTGCGCCTGGGCCGGATCAGTTCCTGGCCGCTGACGCCGATCCGTCACTTTCCCATCTTTCTGCTGGATTTCGCCGTGTCGCAAGGCAACTCGGGCGGGCCGGTCTTCTGGACGCCCGCCGTGGACCGCCTGCCGGGC
>CAYWDO010000108.1:6513-8614 GCA_964456995.1 uncultured Brevundimonas sp. | reverse complement strand
AACCGCAGCCCCTCACCCTTTTGCCTGACCAATCGCTGCGCTCTTGGAGGCTCAAGCCCTCTCCCGCCGGGAGAGGGGAGGCTAACCCGCCAGGGTCTCGATCAGTTCGCCCATGTTCCTGATGAAGACCTGGGTCGAGACGCACTCGACCGGATAGTCGGTGGTGTAGGGGGAGGTGTCCCACAGGTCGCCGACGCGGGTGGTCTGATACTCGCCGCCCGTCACCGCCGCCGGGGCCTCGCCGATATAGGGGTTGGAGGTGGTGGTCAGGGGCGAAGGCCAGTAGCCACGAGCGTTCAGGCCAGCGATCAGTTCGGCGGCGCGGCCGGGGGCGGGCTTGGCGAGGCGGCGGGCGTCCGACGACATGTCCCAGACGTCCACATCCTGAAGCGTGAAGTATTTCGGCAGATGCAGCGTGCCGGGGCGGGCCTTCAGCGGCGAGTTGCGGCTGACGTCTTCGGGGGATTGGGCGGCCAGTTCCTCGTACTCGCGGCGCAGGGCAGCGGTGTCGATGTTGCGGAACGAGCCGTAGTGGACGATCAGGTTGTTGGGGTTCTCGTCCGCGTAATACTGGCCGTTGGTGATGTTGGACCCCCTGCGGTGGATATAGACCGGGGTGTTCGAGCCCTCGAGGATGAAGGTCGGATGGGTGCGGCCCGGCGCGATCAGATTCTGCGGCGTCTTCACCTGATCCAGCCAGTCGAGGGCCTCGGGCAGGCGGGCGATGAACTTGCGGTCGCCGGTCAGACGGTAGAAGCCCAGCATAGACTTGATGTTGGTGCCGGTGGCGTGGGTGGCGAAGGCCTGCGGTTCGATGGTGCGCGCGCCGGCGGGCTTCAGGGTGTCGGGGAAGTGTTGCAAGCCCCAGGCCGGTTGCGGCTGCGGCTGCTGGGTCTTCACGAAGATGTCCATGCCGCGATGGATGGCGTCCAGCACGCGGGCGTCGCCGCGACCGTTCACCGCCAGGCCATGCCAGGCGTAGAGCAGGAACTCCAGGTTCTCGCCCGCCACATCGTCGTTGAAGGTGATGTAGGGGGTATAGTCTTCGTGGCCGTGGAGACCGCCGCCCTGAACGAAGGGATAGCGTTGGGGCCAGCCGCCGTTGGGATACTGGGCGTCGAGGACGAAGCGGATCGCCTTGTCCAAGGGCGCGCGATATTTGCGCTCGCGCTTCTCCAGATAGATGCGCAGCAGCAGTTGCGAGGCCTCGGCCGTACCCGCGTCGTCGAAGGTGGCGTTGCCGTAGTAGCGGTGGAATTCCTCCATCCGCCAGGCGTTCTTGCCATAGGTGGCGTACCAGCGCTTCAGCGATTCCTCGCCCGCTGTGTCGATGACGTAGTTCCAGCCGCCGGCCGGGTGCTGGCCGCGCACCAGGGCGTCGGCCGCGGACTTGGCGGCCTCATAGAACTGTTCGTCGCCGGTGGCGTGATAGGCGTCGAGGTAGAGGTGGCCGACGGTGGCCGTGCCGGGGGGCTGGACCCAGACCATGGTCGGCGAGGCCTCCAACTCGCCCCAGCGTCGCGAGAAGTCGGGCAGGACGTTCCAGACATAGCCGCCCTCGACCGCAGCCTCGTCGGTCATGAACCGGGTCGCGCGCTTCATCGCCGCCAGAACGGCGGCGCGCTCGGGCGCGGCCTGCATTACGGTCTTGGCCAAGGCAGGAGCGGAGGCGGCCGTGAAGGTCGCGGCGGCGCCGGCGGCCAGCAGGGCGCGGCGGTTCAGGGTGGTCATGGTGTCTTCCTCGGATGCGTCGCCTCGCAGCTCTGACGGCTGCTTGTCTTGGCTGAGCTAAACATGGATGACACCGGTTTCCTAGTGTGGAAGCGCGGCCAAATCGTCGGGGTTTTCACGAAACCGTCAGCGGCGGATGTCGAAGCCGCCATCGCCCATGGCCGCGCGCACCTCGGCGGCGGTGAACAGGTTGAAGTCGCCGGGGACCGAGTGTTTCAGGCCCGCCGCCGCCAGACCAAAGTCGAGCGATTCCTGATCGGACCAGCCGCTCCACAGGCCGAACAGCACGCCAGAGGCGAAGGCGTCGCCGCCGCCGACCCGGTCCACGACGCCGGTCATGTGCAGGGCCTCGGCGCAGGTCTCGATCACG
>CAYWDO010000108.1:4767-6413 GCA_964456995.1 uncultured Brevundimonas sp. | reverse complement strand
GCGGCCTCGACCAGTTCGACCGCCGCGCGCGAGCCGTTGGGGCCGGTGGCGGGGGTGACGCCGGAGACGTGCAGCCACTCATAGCCGTCGAGCAGGGCGTCCCAGTCGAAGGCGTCGGCGACGCGCTCGACAAAGGCCGAACCGGCGCGGTCGTAGAGGACTTCGGACGGACGGCGCACCGCGCCCGGCGTCAGGAAATAAAGGCCCATGCGGCCGGGGGTAAAGACGATGGGGGTGGTGTCGACGCCGTAGCGGCGGACCTCGTCGCGCGCCGCTTGGCCCAGGGCGTTGTCGGGCAGGACGGTGGCCATGGCCGCCGGCGCGCCGAAGCGGGCCAGGGCGACGGCGACATTGGCCTCGGCCCCGCCCGGACGCGCGGTCAGGGCCGGGGACTGCAGCAGCAGCTCGTTCTGGTTCGGACTGAACCGCAGCAGCATCTCGCCGAAGCAGAGAATCTTGGAGTTCGGGCGAGGATTGCTCATGGTTGGGACGCTAGCGCGGGATCAGCGCGCCAGCCAGCCGCCGTCGACCGGCAGGGTGATGCCCTGCACATAGTCGCTGGCGCGGCTGGCCAGGAAGACGGCGGCGCCGCCGATGTCCGACGGGTCGCCCCAGCGCCCGGCCGGGATGCGGCCCAGGATTTCCTTGGAGCGCACCGGGTCCTCTTGCAGGGCCTGGGTGTTGTCCGTGGCGAAGTAGCCGGGCGCGATGGCGTTGGCGTTGATGCCGTGCTTGGCCCACTCGTTGGCCATCAGCTTGGTCAGGCCCGCCACGCCGGATTTCGACGCGGTGTAGGACGGCACGCGGATGCCGCCCTGATAGGACAGCATGGAGGCGGTGTTGATGATCTTGCCGCCGCGCTGGTCGGCGATCATCCGCTTGGCCGTGGCCTGGCTGAGGAAGAACAGGACCTTGAGGTTGACGTTCATGACGTCGTCCCAGTCCTGCTCGGTGAAGTCCACGGCGTCGGCGCGGCGGATGATGCCGGCGTTGTTCACCAGGATATCGACGGGGCCGAGGGCGGCGGTCGCCTCGTCCAGAATGCGCTCAATCGGCTCGATCGAGGTCAGGTCGGCCTGGATGGAGACGGCCTTGCGGCCCTTGGCCAGCACCTTGCCGACCGTGTCGTCGGAGGTGCGGCGCGCGACCGAGGCGATGTCGGCCCCGGCTGCGGCCAGCGCCAGGGCGATGCCCTGACCGATGCCCGTATTGCCGCCGGTGACCAGCGCGACCTTGCCGGTCAGATCAAAAGGATTGGCCATGCCCATATGTCCTTATTTCAGCTGACAGATGTCGAGCTTGTCCATGTCAGTGTAGTCGAGGTTCTCGCCGCCCATGCCCCAGATGAAGGTATAGTTCGACGTGCCTGCGCCCATGTGGATCGACCAGGGCGGGCAGATCACGGCCTCGCCGTCGGCGACGACGATGTTGCGCGACTTGTCCGGCTCGCCCATGAAATGGAAGACGCGGTCGTCCTCGCCCAGGCCGAAGTAGAGGTAGGCTTCCGAGCGGCGGTCGTGAATGTGCGGCGGCATGGTGTTCCACACCGAGCCGGGCTTCAGGACGGTGACGCCCAGCAGCAGCTGGCAGGACTTGACCTTGGCCGGAACGATATACTGGTAGATGGTCCGTTCGTTGGACGTCTC
>CAYWDO010000108.1:0-4667 GCA_964456995.1 uncultured Brevundimonas sp. | reverse complement strand
TGCGAATAGTTCAGGCTGATCTTGCCCGGAACGAACAGGCCCTGGATCAGGTAACGATCCCGCAACTGCTGGTTCGTGGCGCCGTCCATCATGTCGGGATGGGTGGCCTGATAGACTTTGTCGTACATGGGATCGTAGTACATGCGGGGTCTCCCTGGGGGCTCGCCGGGCGAGCCGCCGTGACGGATCTTGCGTCCGTCCTTCGGTGGACTAGGTAACCGGTGTCATATAATGATGCAATCGCTTAGACCATAATAGCCGACATCCGTCCGGCATCGCTTCGTCTTGAGGACACCGTTATGAAAATCGCTCTCATCATCGAAAACAGCCAGGCCGCGAAGAGCGAGGTCGTGCATGCCGCCCTGACCAGCGTTGCAGAGCCCCTGGGCCATCAGGTCTTCCACTACGGCATGTACGCCCCCGAGGATAAGGCCTCGCTGACCTATGTCATGAACGGCCTGCTGGCAGGCATTCTGCTGAACTCGGGCGCCGCCGACTTCGTCGTCACCGGCTGCGGTACGGGCATGGGCTCCATGCTGGCCGCCAACTCGATGCCGGGCGTCTTCTGCGGCCTGGTCATCGACCCGACCGACGCTTTCCTGTTTGGTCAGATCAACGACGGCAACGCCATTTCCATGCCCTACGCCAAGGGCTTCGGCTGGGCGGCCGAGCTGAACCTTCAGGACGTCTATCGCAAACTGTTCGAGGGCGAGCGCGGCCTGGGCTATCCCAAGGAGCGCGCCGAGATCATGGCCAAGAACCGCGGCATCTTGAAGGACCTGAAGGCCGTCACCTGCAACGACATGCTGACCGTGCTGAAGGCCATCGACCAGGACCTGCTCAAGGCCACCATCGCTGGTGAAAAGTTCCAGGAATACTTCTTCGCCAACGCCACCGACGAAGGCATTCGCGAGTACCTGAAGGGCGTCGTCAGCGCCTAAATCCGCGCTCGAAACGGCTTGCAGAAAACAGGCGGTCGGCGCTCACGCGCCGGCCGCCTTTGTCGTTGTAAACGGGATCAGTGACCCAGAGGCGTGGCGGACTTGCGCACGACCAGGGCCGGGCGCACCTCGGGCTGGACCAGTTTGGCGGGGTCGACGCCGCGCGTGGGCGCCAGCAGCTTCTCGGCCGCCATCCGTCCCATGTCTCGGATCGGCAGGCGGACGGAGGTGAGGTTGGGCCAGACCCGCGCCGCCATGGGCAGGTCGTCGAAGCCGACCACCGACAGGTCGCGCGGCAGCTCCATCCCGCGCTCGCGCGCCGCCTGCATGACGCCCAGGGCCATGTCGTCGTTCAGGGTGAAGATGGCGGTCGGCGGCTGGGGCAGGGACAGCAGGGCGTGGCCCGCCTCGACGCCCGATTCGTAGGTATAGGCGCCTTGCCGGTCGTATTCGGGCGGCAGGGTGATGCCGCGTTCGGCCAGGGCGTCGATGAAGCCCTGACCCCGAACCACTGAGGATCGAAACGAGGCCAGACCGCGCACCAGGGCGATGTGACGGTGGCCCAGATCGGCCAGGTGGTCGGCCGCCTCTGCGGCGCCGATCCAGTCGTTGGTCACGACCATGTTTTGTGGCTCGTCCAGCGTCAGCGACGCGATGCGGACATAGGGGCAGTCCAGTTCCTGCAGCAGTTCGATCACCGAATCATCCTCGGACACCGAGGGCGGCATGATGACGCCGAACAGTCGCTGGCGCTCGACGAAGCCGCGAATGTCCTGAAGCAGGGTGGGGGAGTTGCGACTGCACGGATGGACGACCAGTTCGAACCCCGATCCCTTCAGCGCGTCCAGAATGCCCTGCTGCATATTGACGACATAGGTCGGGCTGGGCTGGTCGTAGATCATGCCGATCAGGAAGGACCGGCGGAAGGCCAGGCCGCGCGCCTGCGGGTCCGGGACGAAGCCCAGTTCGTCGATCGCCGCCTGGACCCGCTCGCGCGTGTCCTCGCGCACGAAGGGCGACTGGTTGATGACGCGTGAAACCGTCTTCTTGGAGACCTCGGCCACGCGGGCGACGTCGTTGATGGTGGCGCGTTTGCCCGCCTTGGTCGGCCGCGAATCGTCTTCCGACAACAGCGTTCCCCTTCGTCTTCTTATTTGACTGTAACGCATAGCCCCGCTCGACGTCGGGCGCCATGGGCTGTTTTCAAAGCGGATTGACACCGGTTTCCTAAGCCGACCATTATCCGGCGTTTTCCAATGGGGCGTCATTTGACCGACCGGACCTTCACCTTCAGGCCGTGCGCATGAGCACCGCCCTTGCGCCGACCCCGGCCGCTGATCAGGCGGTCGCCGAAGCCTTTGTCGACGCTCGCCTCGCGGCGTGCGCCTTGCCGGGCTATCCCGGCGAAGTTCCGCTCGAGATGTCGCGCTCCTACGCCATTCAGGACGCCGCGATCGCCCTGTACCCGGATCGGGTCGTGGGCTGGAAAGTCGGCGGCGTGCCGCCGGCGCAGCAACCGACGCTGGGCATCCACCGTCTGGCGGGCGCCATCTTCGCCGGCAACGTCTGGACGGCCGGGGATACCCCGACGCCCCTGCCGGAGATCGAGGGCGGGTTCGCCGCCGTCGAGGCCGAGTTCATCGCCCGCATCGGCGCCGACACGGACCCGGCCAAGACCGACTGGACCATCGAGGAAGCCGCTGATCAGATCGACGCCGTCTTCATCGGCGTAGAACTGGCGGGCAGTCCGCTGTCGTCCATCAACGACCTGGGTTCGGCCGTGGTCGCCTCTGATTTCGGCAACAACGGCGGCCTGGTCATCGGCCCCGAGCTGACCGACTGGCGCACGCGTATGGACGCCATCCAGGTCGAGACCGTCATCGACGGCGTCAGCGTCGGCAAGGGCGGCTCGCCGTCCCTGGCCGGCGGGGCGCTGGAATCGGTGCGTTTTCTGCTGGAGCATTGCGCGCGCTGGGGCCGTCCGTTGACGGCGGGGACGCTGATCTCGACCGGCGCCGTCACCGGCGTGCATCGTATCCACGCCGGCAGTCAATCGTCGTGCGTCTTCGAAGGCGTGGGAGAAGTCCGCTGCACGGTCGTCAAGGCCGCGCCGCATCCGTCGCAAGTCTAGTTATTTAATCACAGCATGAACCCGTCCGCCGTTCAGGGTGGTCAAGAAGACGGGACGCGCGAGGAAACCAAGGGAATGGGTCTGGTATCATGAGTGACGCTTCGAACGCGGCTCCCGCAGAAAGGGGGCCCATCAAGGTGATGGCGCCGCCGGCGGGCAAGTACCGCTGGATCGTGATGTGGCTGCTGTTTGCGGCCATGGTCATCAACTACGTCGACCGTCAGATGATCGGCTTCCTCAAGCCGACGCTGTCGACCGAGTTCGGCTGGTCCGAGACGGACTATGCGGACATCGTCTTCTGGTTCCAGGCATCCTACGCCGTCTTCTACCTGATCTTCGGTCGGGTGATGGACAAGATCGGCGCGCGCTGGGGTCTGGGGATCGCCTTCCTGATCTGGCAGATCGGCCACATGATGCACGGCGCCGCGCGCGACCTGTCGCACTTCATCATGGCCCGGATGCTGCTGGGCGTCGGCGAGGCCGGCGGCTTCCCCGGCGGGATCAAGGCCGTGGCCGAGTGGTTCCCCAAGAAGGAACGCGCCTTCGCCACCGGCCTGTTCAACGCCGGCACCAATATCGGCGCCATCGTGACGCCTCTGGTCGTGCCCATCCTGGTGCTGAGCTTCGGCTGGCAGGCGGCGTTCGTGGTCACTGGCCTGCTGGGCCTGGTCTGGCTGCCGATCTGGATCATCGTCTATCGCCGTCCGCGTGAAGTGAAGGCGCTGACGCAGGGCGAACTGGAATGGATCGAGCAGGATCCGGCCGACACCGTCGAGAAGATCGGCTGGAAGAAGCTGCTGACCGTCAAGGAAACCTGGGCCTATGCCGCAGGCAAGTTCCTGATCGACCCGATCTGGTGGATGTTCCTGTTCTGGCTGCCCGACTTCCTGGGCAAGAACTATGGTCTGGACTTGAAGACCTTTGGCCCGCCCATTGTGGCCATCTATCTGCTGTCGGACGTCGGTTCGGTGGGCGGCGGCTGGCTGTCGGGGCGGTTCATGAAGAGCGGCATGAGCCTGAACAAGGCGCGCAAGCTGACCATGCTGATCTGCGCCCTGTGCGCCATGCCGGTCGCCTTCGCCGCCTTTGCGTCCAACCTGTGGGTGGCGGTGCTGATCATCGGTCTGGCCACGGCGGCTCACCAGGGCTTCTCGGCCAACCTCTACGCCTTCCCCGGCGACGTCTTCCCGCGTTCGGCGGTGGGCTCGGTCGTGGGGATCGGCGGGATGCTGGGCGGCATCGGCGGCATGATCATGGCCAAGTACGCTGGCTTCGTGCTGGACAAGATCGGCACCTACACCCCGATCTTTGTGGTGGCGGCCTCGGCCTATCTGGTGGCCCTGCTGGTGGTTCACCTGATCTCGCCACGATACGAACCGGCCAAGGTCTGATGACCTGAGGCCGCGAAGGGCGCTCGTCTGAGGGGGCGGGCGCCCTTCTTCAATTCTGGACCGGAGGCGGACGTGAATCTGAATCGACGTGGTTTGCTGATCATGGGGGCGGCGGCTCCGGCTCTGGCGGCGACCCTGCCGGCGAGCGCCAAGGTTCAGGCCGTTGCGCCGCCCGATCCGACCGAGGTGGTCCGCCTGTGGCCC
>CAYWDO010000107.1:2298-8649 GCA_964456995.1 uncultured Brevundimonas sp. | reverse complement strand
GAAGCCCTCGGCTCGCGCCCACTGCGCCGTGCGGGTGAACAGATAGTCCATCACCCCGTGCGGCCCGTCCGGCGTATGGCGCATCAGGTCGATCATGACCTCTTCCCCGCGCGCCCCGACCAGCAGGTTGGCGAAGGCGACGATCTGGCCGTCGTGGCGCGCCACGGCGATCGGCGACCGATCCAGGTACGTGATGTCGAACCGCCCCAGAGAAAAGGCCTTCTCGGACCCGTTGTGGTGATCCAGCCAGGCGTCGGACACGGCGCGCAGTTCGGCCTCCAACGGCCGCGCGGCCCCGGACGGCAGCACCTCGAAGGTCGTGCCCTCGCGCTCGGCCCGGTTCACGGCGGTACGCAGGTTCTGCTTGCCCTTGCCCTCGGTCGAGAAATGTTCGGCGTCGATCACGGCCGCCTCGCCGACCTTGCGGACGGCCATGCCCAGGGTCGCCAGATCAGCCAGCATCCCCTCGCCGACCGAATAGAAGACCGGGGCCCCGCCATAGCTGTCGGCCAGCTCGGCGAAGGCCCAGAGCAACTCCAGCCTTTCTTCTCTCAGGCCCGCCGGTTCGCCCATGGCGATCCAGCGCCGCCCCCGCACCCGATAGGCGATGAAACTGCGCCCCGACGGACTGAACAACAGGGCCTTGTCGCCCAGCAGGGCCAGACCCGCCTCGGGCGTGGCCGTGTCGGCCTCGGCCAGGGCGGCGTCGGCGCGTTCGATCTCGGCCGGACCCGCCGGGCCGTGACTGCGCGCGCCGGGCGCCGTCAACAGGGAGCGCACCGCCACCGCCAGGGTCAGGATGGCCAGCACGGCGCCCGCCCGCAGGAAGCCCGAAGCCTGCGTGTCCGTCAGGAAGGTCCACCACAGCTCGTCGGTGTAGGCCGTGTCGCGATAGGCGAAAAAGCCGAGCCACAGCATGGCCGCCACGGCGGCCGCCAGCATCAACAGCCAGCCCGGCCGCAATGGCTCCCCCAGTCGCGAGCGCCGGTTGAAGGCGTCGCGGCACGGCAGCAGCAGGGCGGCCGCCAGCGTCAGCTCCGCCGCCTCCTCCCAGTCCAGCCCCTTCATCAAGGAAAAGACCGCCCCCAGCATCAGGCCGAACAGGGCGGCATAGTAGGCGCCGCGCCGACGCCGCCACAAGCCTGCCGACACCAGCAGCAACAGGAAGCCCGTCACGCTGGCGGCGAAGTGGGACAGATCGATCAGGATGGGGGCCGAGATCCGGTCCAGCGCCTGCAGTCGCCCGGTGAAGGCCGGCGTCACCGCGGACAGCAGCATCAGGGCGCCCAGGGCGAACGAGGCCACGGCGAAGATCTGGGGCGTCAGCTCATAGGCCAGCCCGCCCAGCCGGCGAACAATCCGTCTCGCGCCCCCCTGCCTTTTCGTCGTCGTCATGCGGTCTCTCAGCGTCTTCGCCCCACATAAAGCAGGAATCGGCGGTTTGGGGCGCTGAAAAGGTCATTTCTAGGCGGATGAAACAATCTGAAATCTAGCGGGTTCACTATTCCGCGAGCGCCAGACTCGCCCAGATGGAGTGACCTCATGATCCGCAAGACCGCCCTGCTGACCGGCATCGCCGGCGCCTTCCTGTTCGCCGCCCCTGTGCTCGCACAAGACGCCACGACGTCGCAGACGCCCGAACCTGCCGCCGCTGAGGCGACTGCGGCTCAACCCCAGAGCCTGACCCTGACGCCGGGTTCCACCGTCAAGAGCGCTGACGGCTCCGAGCTTGGTAAGCTGGTCGGCGCCCAGAACGGCGCTTCCGGCCAGGAACTGACCGTCCGTGGCGCTGACGGCTCGGTTCGCGCCGTGCCCGTGGCCGGTATTCGCCAGGATGGCGCCGACATCGTCGTCAACGCCAGCCTTTCCGACTTCCAGGCTGCTACGCCGGTCGCGGGCGACGCCCCGGCCCCCACGCCGCCGGTTGACGCCGCCACGGATGCGCCGGCAGAGCCGACCGATACGGTCGAGCCGGTCGAGCCCCCGGCAGCTGACGAACCCACCGCCTGATCTTCGTATCCGGCATGAAGAAAGGGGCGGCCCGTCGGGCCGCCCCTTTTTGCATGATGACGACAAGCGTCTATCAGCCGCGTCTTTTCACCAGTCCCAGCAGGAACAGCAGCAGGACCGCGCCCAGCGTGGCGACGATGATGCCGACGATCCAGCTGCCGCCGGCGTCAAACCCCAGCAGATTGGCCAGGAAGCCGCCGAGCAGGGCGCCGATGACGCCCACGATCAGATTGGTCAGCAGCCCATGGCTGCGCTTCATGATCTTTTCCGCCAGCCAACCGGCGATGATGCCGATGATGATCCAGGCGATGAATCCAAAGCCGCTCATTCAGTCCCTCCCATGAAAAATGGCGTGATGCCTTGACCGTAATGCGCCGCGCCCGCCCGGGTTGCCTGCCAGGACAAGAAGCTTCGCCGTTCGCGCGCCAGGCGAACTCGGCACGGGCTTTGCGGCGTCGAGCCTGAGCCGTGCCGATCCGGTACAGCACAGACCGTCAGAGGGAGGGGCCGTCATGGCCGCCGACATCGATCTTCATCTGGGCCGCCGCCTGCGTCGTCGTCGCCGTCTTCTGGGCCTGACCCAGCAACAGCTGGCCGTTCAGGTCGGCGTCCGCTTCCAGCAGATTCAGAAATACGAATGCGGCGCCAACCGCATCTCCGCCGCCCGTCTGTGGGAGTTGGCCGAGGCGCTGGAGACGCCGATCACCTACTTCTATGACGGTCTGGCCGAAACTCTGGAGCGCCCGACCGCCGCCGCCAGCCTTGAGCCCTTCGTCCGCAACGCCGACCATCGCCCGGGCAGCAAGGCCGCCTGATCCGCCTCTCGCCCCCTGGCGACGGGCGGTGTATCTGCTGCGCATGACCGAACTTGAAGCTTTCGCCGTCGAACTGTCGCACGAGGCCGCGCGTACGGCCCTGCCCTATTTTCGCGGCGACAACATCGAAGAAAACAAGGCCGGCCCCGGCGCCTTCGATCCCGTCACCGAGGCTGACCGCGCGTCGGAGGCCGCCATCCGCCGCCTGATCGCGGCGCGCTATCCGCACCACGGCGTCATCGGCGAAGAATACGGCGAGGACCGGCCGGACGCCGACCATGTCTGGGTGCTGGACCCGATCGACGGCACCCGCGCCTTTATCGCCGGCCTGCCGCTGTGGACCACGCTGATCGCCCTGCGGCACGACGAACGCGCAGTGATCGGCGCCATCGGCCAGCCCTATCTGCGCGAGATCTTCCTCGGCGGTCCCTCGGGCGCCCGCCTGCTGCGTGACGGCGCCGACACGCCGTTGAAGACTCGCGCCTGTGCGTCGCTGTCCGACGCCCTGATCGCCACCACCGACCCCGACATCTTCGTCGGCGCCGACCGCGAGGCCTGGACCCGGCTGCGCGCCTCGGCCCGCCTGGCGCGTCTCGGTTGCGACGCCTACGCCTACGCCATGGTGGCCGCGGGCCGCATCGACCTGGTGGCCGAGACTGAACTGAAGATCTGGGACTGGTCCGCCCTGCTTCCGGTCATCGAAGCCGCCGGCGGCAAGGTCACCGGCTGGGCCGGCCAGTCGCCCGACGGCGACGGCCGCATCCTGGCCGTGGGAGACGCCGCCCTGACCGATCAGGCGCTGGCGGCTCTCACCCTCTAGGCGCCCTTGGCCGGCGCCGCCGTGGCCGCCTGCCCCTCGGCCGGGGCGACATAGCCGGCCAAGGCGTCGAACTCGTCCAGGAAGACGCCGCGCAGCGGGTCCGCCTCCATGATGACCTCGTGCAGCGCCCCCGGCACCTCGACATAGCGGCCCCGGCCCAGACGGCGCGCCGCCCAGCGGTTGGTCTGCTTCCAGACCTTGTCGTCCTCGGACGCCTGAACCACGCAGACCGGGATCTTGACCGCCTTCAGCGCGCGCGGCTTCAGCGCCCGCTCGCCCGCGTCCAGCGCAAAGGCCAGCCAGCCCCAGGTCGGGCCGCCGATGGCCAGGTGCGGGCAGGCGTATAGCTGCTGACGCCACAGGTCGTAGCGGTTCTCGTCCGAAGTCAGCCCGTCCTTCTCGAAGGTGTGGTCGAACGGATCGTCGGGGTTATCCAGCACATACTCGCCCGCCTTGCCGTGACGCAGGTTCCACCGCACCGCCAGCTTGACCGACCACATCGACCGCTTGCCCGTCTTGATGCGCAGCATGGGGCTGGACAGGACGGCGCCGGCGAACCGGCTCTCGCCCGCCTCCAACGACAGCAGGTTCAGCGCGCCGCCCATCGAATGGCCGACCATGATCCAGGGCTTGGGCGCCTTGGCCTCATAGGCGTCCAGCAGGCGCGCATAGTCGTCCAGAAACTCCTCGACGGCGCGGGCGTGCCCCCGCAGCCTGTCGGGCAGCAGCCGCGCCGACAGGCCCTGACCACGCCAGTCGTGGGCCAGGACGCAGAAGCCGCGCGCCAGGAAGTTGCCGATGACCTCGAAATACTTCTCGATCGGCTCGGTGCGGCCGGGGCTCAGCACCACCGTGCCGCGCGGCGTCCTGGCCACCATGGCCGACGGCGTCCACAGGGCGGCGCGCAAGCGAAGACCGCCTGCGCCGCGATACCAGTCGCCCTCTCCGCCGGGGGGCGAGGCGGCGCCGGGAACCCCCATCAGGGGGGCATGGGCGGCGAAGGCGGTGGCGCGGTTCACTCGGGCTTCCTGAACTTCAAGGTCATGCGATCGCTCTCGCCGATCGCGTCGTACTTGGTGCGGTCGAACTCGGGATTGGCCGGCTGGCCCAGAGGCGCCGTCAGGCTGCGCGGCGCCAGGGTCTCGACCCCGAACGGGTGATCCTTGGTGTCGGCCGGATTGGCGTTGATCTCGGAGGCCGCGACGAAGACGAAGCCGGCCTCGGCCGCCAGTTGCTTGACGAAGGCTTCCTGCACATAGCCGTTGGCCGCCGCCGGGTCCTGGTCTTCATCGGGCTGCAGGCGATGTTGTTCCACGCCCAGCACGCCGCCAGGACGCAGGGCGGCGAAGGCGTCGGCAAAGGCCTTCTCGGCGATGCCCGCCGCCATCCAGGCGTGAACATAGCGCATGAACAGCACCAGGTCGGCGGTTCCGACGGGCGCCACCGGCCCCGTCGTCGGGCCAAAGGCCGTGAACTGGACGGCGCCGTACAGTTTCTTGTCGGCCTCCAGGCGCGCCTTGAGCGCCGCGTTCAGCGCGGTCTGCGACGGATCCGCCATCGGTCCCTCGGCGAAGCCCGCAAGGTAGAGCGTCCCGCCGCCCTTGTTCAGGTAGGGGGCCAGAATCTCAGCGTACCAGCCGCTTCCCGGCCAGATATCGACCACCGTCATCTTCGGTTGCAGACCAAAGAACCTCAGGGTTTCGAGCGGATGGCGCCAGACGTCGCGCGCCTTGTCCACCGCCGGCCGCCAGGAACCGGCGACAGCCCATTCCAGCGAGCCCTCGGGCGGGCCCGTCGGAGCCGTCGGCGCAGGCGCAGCCGCCTTCTCTTCCTTCTTGCCGCAGGCCGCCAGGCCGGCGAAGGCCGCCATGCAGGCCCCCGCCAGAACCGCGCGTCGCGTCGACCGCTCAGCCATGCGCGCCTCCCTGGATCAGGATCATCATGACGTCGGGCTTAAGGCGCTTCTCCCCTAGCGTCAAAACCGCAGCCCGCATCAGTTCGTGGTTTCCGGCTTGCGGAACCGCAGGGTCATGCGGTCGCTCTCGCCGATGGCGTCAAAGGCTGCGCGCTCCTCAGGCGTCAACGTGCGACCAGCCCGTTCCGACGTGCGGACCGGCGGCAGGGTCCAGACGCCGAAGGGATGGTCACGGTCATCCTTGGGATTGGCGTTCAGTTCGCTGCGCGCCTCCAGCTCGAATCCGGCGCGGCGAGCGGCATGGATGACGTAGCTTTCGGGCACATAGCCGGTCGAGGCGACATCAGCGACGTTGAGGCCCTCGACGCTGCGGTGTTGTTCGACCGCCAGCACGCCGCCGGGCTTCAGCGCCTTGAAGAAGGCAGCCAGATAGGGCTCGGCCCGGCCGTCCCGCGACCAGTTGTGAAAGGCGCGGGCCACAACCACCATGTCGGCCGAGCCGTCATCGACGCCCATGCTCTCGGTCGGCTTGCTGACCGCGACATAGCGACCGCCGGTCGCCGCCGCATAGGGCTCCAGAATGTTGCGCCACCAGCCGGCGCGGCCCGGTTCAATCTCGACCACCGTCAGGCCCGGTTGCAGACCCCAGAAGGTCAGGGTTTCGAACGGATGACGCTGGCTGTCGCGGGCGCGGTCGGCCTCGGGCCGGGTGGTGGAGGCGATAGCGGCCTGAAGCGCGGCGTCCTCCTCGACCTTGGGCATCTCCATCGACAGGCCCTGGCGGTGTTGCA
>CAYWDO010000107.1:0-2198 GCA_964456995.1 uncultured Brevundimonas sp. | reverse complement strand
GGCGGGCGAGGCGAGGGCGGACGCCAGGATGGCGGCGAGGACGAGGGGTCGCATGGGGGCTCCGGTCGATCCTGAAGGAAACAATCCGTAACCCTTACGGCGCTTCGCGGCCTCGGCAAGGCGCGGATTGGATCAAGCGACGATTTCGCGCGCCCCCTTCCCCTCATGGAGCGCCCTGAGGCCGCCCCCTTGCGGACCGAAAATGCGCGCCTACCTCTTCATCCGAGAGCGCCGATCCCGGGCTCTCCAGACCTGACGGGGCCGATTTCGGACTGTCGGGACTGATCCCTCCGCCGTCCGGGGCCAAATCGCCGGGCGGCTCAACCTTGCTGAATCTCAGAAGGATGACCCATGCGTACCTATGATTTCTCGCCGCTGTACCGTTCCGCCGTCGGCTTCGACCGTCTGGCCCGCCAGCTGGAAAGCGCCGCGCGCTCCAGCCAGGAAAACGGCTGGCCTCCCTATAATATCGAGACGACGGGCGAGAACGCCTATCGCATCGAAATCGCCGTCGCCGGCTTTTCGCCCGACGAGCTGAATATCGAGGCCAAGGAAAACCAGCTGACCGTCACCGGCAAGAAGGCCGCCAATGACGACACGGCGCCCCAGAAGACCTATCTGCATCGCGGCCTGGCCGAACGCGACTTCGAGCGTCGCTTCCAGCTGGCTGACTATGTGGTGGTCAAGGGCGCCGACCTGTCGCACGGCCTGCTGACCATCGACCTGCAACGCGAACTGCCCGAAGCCTTGAAGCCGCGCCGCATCGAGATCGCGACCGGCGGCCAGACGCTGATCGAGGGCCAGGACGCCAGCAAGACCGACAAGGCGAAGAAGGCGGCCTAACGCCGCCGACGCCTGAAAACGATGAAGGGGCGGCGTTCGCGTCGCCCCTTTTTCGTGCGCGCCCTTTAGGCGGCCGCCGCCTTGATGTCCGCCGGATCCAGTCCACGGGCGCCGGCGATCTGAGCCCCGTCAAAATCAGCCTGCTTGATCTGGGCCCCGTGCATGACCGCCCGGCTCAGGTCCGCGCCCTTCAGCACCGCCCGGCGCAGGTCTGCGCCCGACAGGTCGGCCCCGCGCAAGATCGCCCCCGACAGATCGGCGGGCAGCAGTCTTTCGGGTCCCAGCATCAAGGGTCCCAGCTGGGCCTCGCGCAGGTCCGACCCGTTCAGCTTGGCCCGCCCCAGCCGCGCCCCGCGCAGGTCGGCGCGGCGCAGATTGGCCGAGCGCAGGTCCGCGCCTTCCAACTGCGCCCCCTGAAGCTGAACCCCCTCCATATCCAGGCCGTAGAAGACCGCGCCCTTGGCCGACAGGGCCGTCAGGTTCAGGCCGCGAATGGATTCCAGCGGACGCAGATCGACCCCGTCGAACACCGAGGGCTGGCCCTCGGCTCCGCCCGTTTCGCACCATTGCGCATGGTCGCGCAGCATTTCGGCGGCCGGCATCCGGCTGACGGATTCGCCGGCCGAGCGATTGTCGGTCAGCGCGCCCTCCATATTGGCCCCGTCGGTGCGCCACATGGTGGCCTTGACGCCCACCAGGATGGCGTCGGTCAGGTCGGCCCCCGACAGATCGGCGCCGGACAGGTCGGCCCCGGCCAGATCCGCGCCGGTGAAATTGGCCTGTTTCAGATTGGCCCGGACCAGCTTGCAGTCCTTCATGATGGCGTCGGTGAAGTCGGCGGCGATGGCCACCATGCCGGTCATGCGCGAGCGTTGCAGGTTGGCCCCGACCAGGCTGGCGCCCTGGGCCTGGGTGTCGCCCCGCTTCTGGGCCTCGATCACGCGGAAACCCAGCTTGCCGTCCGCCGCCGCAATCGTGCCCTCGCGCAGGTCGGCCTCGAACAGGTCGGCCCCCGACAGGTCCGCGCCGCGCAGGCAGGCGCCGCGCAGGTCGGCCCGCCTCAGGCTGGCGTCGACCAGCAGGATGTCCTGCATGTCCGCCCCGAAAAAGCTGGCGTTGTCCAGCTTGGCCCCGGTCAGATCGCAGCCGATCAGGCGCGCAGCGGCGAAGTCGGCATCGGCCAGATTGCGCCCCCGCAGGCGCAGCCCCGACAGGTCCATCCAGGCGAAGACGGCCCGCGCCCCGCCGGGCTTGGCCTGCCACAGGCGGTCGTGCCTGGCGCAGATCAGATCGACCTCGGCCTGGGTCATTTTCTTGCGGACAGGATCGGCGGCGTCGCTCATGCCGCCAACATG
>CAYWDO010000106.1:4516-8712 GCA_964456995.1 uncultured Brevundimonas sp. | reverse complement strand
TCGGCCAGCGACAGGCCGGTGTCGAAGACGTCGTCGAGGATCAGCACCCGCTTGCCCGCGATGGGCCGTTGGAACGGCGCATAGACGTCGATCTTGCCCCGGCTGGTGGTCTCGTCGCCATAGGAGGCCAGCCACAGGGCGTCGAAGCGGACGTTGCGGCCTTCGCGCGACAGGGCGCGGGTCAGGTCGGCGGCGAACCACAGCCCGCCGGTCAGCAGGACGGCGGCCACCGTCTCGTCGTCGATGACGGGGGCGATGCGCCGCGCGAGGTCGGCGACGATCGCCTCGATCTCGGATTGCGGCAGGAGAACCGTGGGGGCGGGCGCCGGGTCGTGATCAGCCATGATTGGCGGATAGCGCCTGAGCGGGGGCGCTGTCGAGAGGGGTCGCATCGCGCGGCGTCAGATCGGAGGCGGGCGCCCGGCGCAGGCCCTCGTCGGCGGCCGGCGGCGGACGACGGGTCGCCGGCTTGACCGGACGGGCTTCGGTCGGCGTGCGGACCTCCCGCTTCGGCTCCATCACGAAGTCGACGCCGACGCCGGACGCCTTGCGATCGGGATCAGGAATGACGACGGCGAAGCCCTGAACCTTACCCGGCAGCACCGGGGCGGTCTCCAAGCGAACGATCCGGTGCGCCACTTCGGCGCCCGCCGCGTTCAACAGGGCCACGCGCACCGGCGGGGCGACGACCTCGTTGTCGCGGATGTTTCTCAGCGCGCCCGAGACCACGACCTTGCCCGGATCATAGATCGCCGTCTTGGCGCCCACGGCCTCGAACTCCAGCCCGGCCAGATTCACCGGCGCGCCGACCAGCTTGTAGACGGCGGCGGCCTGGGGCCAGGCCTGGACGATGGGCAGGCGGAAGGCGTAGGCGGCGCCCAGCAGGCTGAGGAAGACCACGGCCAGACCGGCCCAGATGGCGCCCTGGGTCGCCGCCCGGCGCATCTTGCGCTGCTGCTCGGCCTTGGCCCGGAAGGCGCGAGGCAGTTCGGGGGCCGGGGTCTCGGCCAGGCTGTCAGGGGTCTCGTCGCGCTTGCCGAACCCGGTCTCGGCGGATGCGTCTGCGCTTGCGGGCGACAGCTCCAGAGGCTCGTCCTCCAGGCTCACGCGCCAGTCGTGGCCGCAGGATTTGCAGCGCACGCGACGGCCGTTCGGACCGATCGCCTCATCGGGCACAAAATAGCTGGTGGCGCAGGCGGGGCAGGTCAGTATCATGTCGGCTGACTGCGAGGCTCGACGCCCCCTCCTGTCGAGGCGCCCGCAACGCCCCGGTCCAATACGAAATCTGATGCCACACTCGACACGACGCGCCGCCGACCCCGATTCCGCGCCCGACACCGTCCGCCTGCGGGGCGTGGGTTTCGGCTATGCGGACAGGCCCGGCGTCCTGCGCGACGTTAACCTTAGTCTGACGCAGGGCTCTTTCCACTTCCTTACCGGACCCTCCGGCGCGGGCAAGTCTTCGCTTTTACGGCTGCTGACCCTGGCCGAACGGCCGCAGACGGGGCGAATCAGCCTGTTCGGCCGCGATGTCACCGACCTGCCGCGCGGCGGCGTGCCCGCCTTTCGGCGACGGATGGGGGTCGTGTTTCAGGATTTCCGCCTGCTGGACCACCTGACCGCCTTTGAAAACGCGGCCCTGCCCCTGACCCTGGCGGGCGGCAAGACCGCCGACCACGCCGCCGACGTGGCCGAGATGTTGCGCTGGGTCGGTCTGGGCCAGCGGATGGACGCCCTGCCCCCGGCCCTGTCGGGCGGCGAGAAGCAGAGGCTGGCCATCGCCCGCGCCGTCATCACCCGCCCGCGCCTGATCCTGGCCGATGAACCGACCGGCAGCGTCGACCGGGCCATGGGCGAGAAGCTGATGAGGCTGTTCCAGTCGCTGAACAAGCTGGGCGCCACCGTCCTGATCGCCAGCCACGACGAGGCCCTGGCCGAGCGCGTCGGGGCCGCCGTGCTGCGGCTGGAGAACGGCCAACTGACCCAGACGACTGTGGCGGGAGAGGCCGCATGATCCGCGCCCTGTTCACACGCGGCCCCGCCCTGCTGTCGCGCGAGGCCGGCGGCGAGCGCTGGCTGATCGTGGTCATCGCCGTGCTCTGCTTCCTGGCCTCCATCACCGCCGTCGGGGTCGTGGCCGCCGACCGGGCGGCGCATGGCTGGGCGCGCCAATTGCGGGCCGAGGCCACGGTCCAGGTCCGCCCGCGCGTGGACGAGACCGGCCCCACCGCCGCCGCCCGCGCCGCCGAGACCCTGGCCGGGGTTGCGGGCGTGGCCGAGGCGGAGGCCATGGACCGCAAAGCCGCCGAGGCCCTGCTGCGCCCCTGGGTCGGCGAGGCGGCCCTGCCCGACCTGCCCTTGCCCTATCTGGTCACCGTGCGGCTGGACCCGAAGAACCCGGCCAGCGCTCCGACCCTGAGCCGCGCCCTGGCCGAGGCCGGACTGGACGCCACGGTCGACGACCACAGCCTGTGGCGCGGCGAGGTCGAGCGCTCGGCGGGGGTCATCACGGCGCTTGCCGGCGCCGCCTTCCTGCTGATCGCGGCGGCCACGGCGGCGGCCATCGCCTACGCCACCCGCGCCGGCATGGCGGCGCAGGCGAGCGTGATCGAGACCTTGAGCCTGAACGGCGCCTCGGACGCCTATGTCGCGGGCCTGTTCCAGCGGCGCTTCGGCGGGCTGGCGGCGGCGGCCGGCGCCATGGGGGCGGGCCTCGCCGCCCTGCTGCTGGCCCTGCTGCGGCTGGTCGGCGGAGAGGGCGGGCTGACCCCGGCTCTGCCGCTGGCGTTCAGCGACCTGCTGATCCTGATCGCCTGTCCTCTGCTGGCCTTTGGCGTCGCTCTGCTGGCCGCCCGCTTCACGGCGCTGGCGAAGCTGGGCGCGCGTAGCTAGTTAGGCATTATGAAGTTTATGACGCTGATCGCCGTGGTGGCGCTGATGTGGCTGGTGGGGCTGTTCGCCTTCGCCGAGCGCGTGCGCGGCCTGACGCCGGCGGCCGAGCCCGCATGCGCCGACGCCATCGTCGCCCTGACCGGCCCCTCGGCCGAGCGCGTCAACGCGGCCATCCGCCTGCTGGAACTGGACAAGGGTCGTCGGGTCCTGATCTCGGGCGTCAACCGCGAGGTCCGCCGCAAGGAACTGCGCGCCCTGACGCCGGGCTCGAGCAAGCTGTTCAACTGCTGCGTCGACCTGGGGTTCGAGGCCGAGAACACGGTCGGCAACGCCCAGGAGATCGCCGCCTGGGCCCGGTCCAAGGGCTATGACAGCCTGATCGTCGTCACCTCCGACTATCATATGCCGCGCAGCCTGCTGGAGATCCGGGGCGCAGCGCCCGGCGTCAAGCTGACGCCCTATGCCGTCTCGACGCCGTCGCTGGACAATACGCGCTGGTGGCGGGCCGCCGTCACCGCCCGGCGGATGACGCTGGAATACATGAAATACCTGGCCGTGCTGGGCCGCGAGGGGATGCACCGCCTGCGGGGCCATCACCCGGAACGATCGGCGCCGCAGACCCAGCCCGAGGCCGCCTGAATGACCACCATCCGTTCGCTGATCTTCGTCGCCTGGCTCTATTTGTCGATGGTGATCTTCGCCGTCGGCCTTTCGCCGGCCCTGCTGATGCCCCACGGCGCCGCCGTCTGGGTCATCAAGTCCTGGTCGAAATTCGTCCTGTTCGGCCTGCGCTGGATCGCCGGGATCAAGGTCGAGGTGCGCGGGCTGGAGCATCGCCCGACCGGCTCGGCCCTCTTGGCCTGCAAGCATCAGGGGATGCTGGACGTCATCGCCCCCTTCTCCTTCCTCGACGACACCTGCTTCATCATGAAGAAGGAGCTGATCGTGCTACCCTTCTTCGGCTGGTTCGCCTGGAAGACGAAGATGATCGCCGTCGACCGTTCGGCCCATTCCAAGGCGTTGAAGGACATGGTGCGTCAAGCCCGCGTCCGTCACGCCGAGGGCCGCCAGATCCTGATCTTCCCCGAGGGCACGCGCGGAGAGATCGGCGCCGCCCCCGACTACAAGCCCGGCATCGCCGCCCTGTACCGCGACCTGAACAGCCCCTGCTGGCCCATCGCCACCAACTCCGGCGTTCACTGGCCCGCCCATGGCTTCCGCCGCTATCCCGGGACCATCGTCTTCGAGTTCCTGCCGCCCATCCCGGCGGGCCTGAAGCGGGCCGAGTTCATGGCCGAGCTGGA
>CAYWDO010000106.1:2845-4416 GCA_964456995.1 uncultured Brevundimonas sp. | reverse complement strand
CTGAGGCCCGGCGTCAGGGCGCCGCCGGATCAGCTGGCGGCGAACTCGCTGAGGGCGTCGATGACGGCGCGGTTCTGATCTTCCGTGCCGATGGTGATGCGCAGGCAGTCGGGCAGGCCGTAGCCGCCGACCGGGCGGACGATGATGCCCTTGGAGTTCAGGTAGTCGCTGGCGGCGAGCGCATTGCGCTTCTCGTCCGGGAAGCGGATCAGGACGAAGTTGCCGGCCGAGGGGAAGACCTCGAAGCCGAAGCCGCGGATGGCCTGGGTCAGGCGCGGGCGCCAGTCCAGCACCAGATCGCGCGAGGCCTTCTGGTGCGCCTCGTCGCCCAGCGCAGCGGTGGCGGCGTCCAGGCCCGGCACCGAGACGTTGAACGGCAGACGGATGCGGTCGATGGCCTCGGCCACCGCCAGCGGGGCGTAGCCGAAGCCGATGCGCAGGCCGCCCAGGCCGTGGATCTTGGAGAAGGTGCGGGTGACGACGATGTTGGACGCGTCGCGGGCCAGGCCGAAGGCGGTCTCCCACTCCGGCTCGACCACGAACTCGGCATAGGCCTCGTCCACCACCAGGATGATGTGCGATGGCAGGGCGGCGTGCAGGCGGCGGATTTCCTCGCCCGAGTTCCAGCTGCCGGTCGGGTTCGACGGGTTGGAGACGTAGACGATGCGGGTCCGCTCATCGACCTGTTCGAGGATGGCCTCGACCTCGGCCTTCATGTTCGGCTCGGGCGCCAGCTTGACCTCGGCGCTGCAGGCCATGGCCGAGATGCGGTAGGCGAGGAAGCCGTACTGGCCGGTGACGATGTTGTCGCCGGGCTGCAGATAGGTCTGGTTCAGCAGGGCGAAAACCTCGTCCGAGCCGTTGCCGAAGATCAGACGCTCGCCCTCCAGCCCGTGATAGGCGGCCACCGCGTCGCGCAGCTTGCCCGCACGGCCGTCGGGATAGACGTGGATGTTCTTGAGCGCGGCGGCATAGGCCTCGCGCGCCTTCTCGCCGGCGCCCAGGGCGTTCTCGTTCGAGGACAGCTTCATCGGCTCGGCGAAGCCGACGATGGAGCCCTTGCCGCCGACATAGGGGGCGATGTCGAGGATGCCGGGCTTGGGGGCGGGCGCGGCGGTTGTCGCGTCGGTCATGGGCGTCATCCTCGGAAAAAGCGTGGTCAGTAAACGGGGGCGGCGCCGATGACGCCGCTCATCTGGCCGGGGGCATTGGTCAACCGCCCGTCCTCGGCCTGCACATAGCCTGTCAGGACGAACAGCTTCAAGCCGCCGCCCGCCGCCAGGAGGGCGGCGATCAGGCCCGCGTCGCCCAAGGCCGCAACGATGCGGGCGTCGGAGACGGGGCTATCTGTGACCCAGAAGGTGCGGTCGTCGCCGGTCGGGCCGGGAGCCTCGGTGGAGACCAGCAGGGCGCGCGGAAGGCCTGCGGCGTCGTCCGGCAGGGCGGCGACGACCTTGAGCATGGGCAGGGCCAGCAGCTTGCCCCACCAGGGGCGGGCGCCGAGGTCGATCAGGGCGCGGCCGCCCTGGCGAGCGGTGGCCAGCGCCTGATCCGGCTCAGCGGCCGGGCGA
>CAYWDO010000106.1:0-2745 GCA_964456995.1 uncultured Brevundimonas sp. | reverse complement strand
GCGGCCGCCCTGGCGAGCGGTGGCCAGCGCCTGATCCGGCTCAGCGGCCGGGCGACCGATCAGGCCCCAGCGGTCGGCGGCCAGGGCCTGCGACAGCGGTCCGCAGGTCGAGAGCGCCGGGCCGGTCGCCGCCTCGATCCGGCCGAGGACGGCGCGCAGGGCCGGACGTTCCGCCAGGGGGACATCCCGCAAAACGTCGCGCAGGGCGATGGCGTCGGCGTCGGCGGAACCGCGCGGGCCGGCGTTGATGCGGGCGCGGGCCGCCGCGATCAGGGCGCGGTCCAGAGCCAGGCGCGCGGCGTCCTCGGGCGGTTCGACCAGCATCAGAACAGCTGGGGCGCCGGGGCCAGGGCGAAGGGGCCGAGGTAGGCGCGACCGCCCTTGAAGTTCAGCACCAGATCGACGGCCTGGCCTTGATCCCCGGTTCCGCCCTGGGGCGTGGCGGCGGCGGCGCGGGCGGCGGCGGCGCGGTCCATCGCCCCGCCCTGAGTAGCCCCGGCCAGACCGACGATGGCGGCCAGGGGCTTTTCGGCGCGCAGGGAGACCTCGCCTTCCAGACGGCCCTTGTCGTCGGCGAAGAGCGCCGGACTGGACAGGAAGGTCTTGCTCTCGCCTGCCTCCAGCTGGCCCTTCATGTCGATGAAGCGCCCGCCGGCGGCGGTCCAGGCCGACAGCAGGCCTTGCGCGTCGGCGCCCTTCAAGGCGCTGGCTTTCTGGATCACGGCCTCGACCTGGGCGTTCAACCTGCCCGATTGGGTCAGGCCCTCGATGGGACCGTTCGCGCGGCCCTCGCCGTCCACCAGACGGAACAGGACGTCGACGTCGTCGGTCGGCGCGTTCGAACCGGCCATGTGGGGCCGCATGTAGAACTGGATCAGCCCCGCCTTGGCCAGTGGGAAGGGCTCGGCGTCCGGCAGGGCGGTGAAGACCGGCTTGGCCAGTTCGACCACTACATTGGGCCAGCGCTGGGTCAGGCCGTGCAGGCTCATGCGGATCATCTCGGCGCGGACCGCCACCTTGCCCTTGGCCCCGCGCGTCAGGACCATGCCGTCGGGCGCGGCGATGACCCATTTGGTCGGGTTGTAGGCGTTGGCCTCGGCCACGATCTGGGGCGCGGCGACGGCGTGACCCGAAGGCGCGACGACGTCGACGTGCTTCATCGCCACCCGCGCCCGCAGCGGCCAGCCGGTCGTGGACAGCCCTGCGTGCTTCACGGTCCAGCCCGACTGCTCCAGCCGGGCGATGCGGCCCTCCAGCCGGTTCTCGATCTGCTGCGTCAGGACGAACCACCAGCCGGTCCACAGGGCCAGGCCGACGAAGACGATGGCGAAGGGGACGATCAGTCCCTTGCGACTGTGGCGCCCATGGGCGTGGTGGGGGGCGGCGGGAGCGTCGGTCATGGTCGGGCTTTAGCAGGCCGCGCGACTGCTGACACGCCCTGGCAGCAGGAACGAGCCAATCTGTCGTCCGTTCGAATCGCAATCTGACAGGAGACGAGGACCATGGAGACGCAGCAGCTTCATCGCGGCCGGCTGATCGACCATCTGCAACTGGTGACGCCCGACCTGGAGGCCAGCCGCCGCTTCTACGGCGCAGTGCTGGCGGCCCTGGGCGTGCCGATCGGCGGCGAGGCGGAACGCTTCTTCTGGGCCGACGAACTCTTCGTCTCGGCGGTGGACAGCGTGGCGGCGCAGGGCGCACCGACCGGACGCTGTCACCTGGCGTTTCAGGCCAAGGACCGGGCCATGGTCGAGGCCTTCCACAAGGCGGGCCTTGAGGCACGCGGGACCGACAACGGGGCGCCGGGCGAGCGACCCTATCACCCCGGCTACTACGCCGCCTTCCTGCTGGACCCGGACGGCAACAACATCGAGGCCGTCTTCCACGGCGAGGCCGAGCGTTCCGCCGACAGCGTGGTGGTGACGTTCGAAGAGTAGGACTCAGGCTAGGCTGTCAGATCGGCCAGTTTCGCGCTGGCCGCCCGCGCCGCCTCGTCCGGCGCCAGGCCCAGAAGCAAGCCGCGCTGGCCGCCGTTGATCAGGATGCGGTCGAACAGGACAGCCGTCTCGTCCATCACGGTGGGCACGGCCCTCTTCTGGCCAAAGGGGCTGACGCCGCCGACCTTGTAGCCCGTCAGGCGTTCGGCGTCGGCGGGCTTCATCATCTGCGCCGACTTGGCCCCGAGGGCCGCCGCCAGCTTCTTCATGCTGACCTCGCAGTCGGACGGCACGATGACGCAGGCGGCTTTGCCGTCCACCAGGGTCATCAGGGTCTTGAACACCTGCTCCGGCGCCCAGCCGAGCGCCTCAGCCGCCTGCAAGCCCACGCGCGGCGCGTCGGGGTCGTAGTCGTAGGGGAAGAGCTCGAACGCGACCCCGGCCCTGGTCAGGGCGAGGGTCGCGGGGGTGGTCTTGGACATGGCCTATTCTTTTATGCGTCATGCTCGAGTTTGTCCCGATCCCTGATCCTCCCCCGTTTACGGGGGAGGGGGACCACGAAGTGGTGGAGGGGGCGGCCACGGGCTCGACCTTAAGCCCTGTTGGCCAGCGACCGATCTCAAGCCGCCGCGCCTGATCTCGCCCCCTCCACCATGCTGCGCATGGTCCCCCTCCCCCGCTGCGCAGGGGAGGATCGCTTCAGGTCGCGTCGGGATCGAGGAAGCTCTTCGTCAACTCCACCGCCTCGACCAGGCCCATGCGCTGGACCTCGGTGCCAGGCGGCAGGCCGGCGAAGAGGCGCGTCGGA
>CAYWDO010000105.1:0-8746 GCA_964456995.1 uncultured Brevundimonas sp. | reverse complement strand
CGCCTCCCAGACCTGTGCGGGTGTGGTGGAATTGGTAGACGCGCTGGATTCAAAATCCTGTTCCGAGAGGAGTGCCGGTTCGACCCCGGCCACCCGCACCATCTGTGATTTCAATGCTTTAGCCCGGTTTCGACCGGGCTTTTGCGTCTCTAGGGGCGTAGGAACGATTTCGCTGAATTTATTGGGTTTTCTCCGCCCTCCGCTGCTTTCCGCCAAAATCCCTGCGCTGCACGTGCGCTGCAAGGTTCTCCCCGTGTTCCGCTAGTCGAGCTTTAGCCAAGTGAGGATCACGGCCAGCAGAATGCCTGTGAGCAGCACCATGATCAGGTTATGGCCGACGTAGGCCGCTGCTTTTTTTGCCCAACTGGCAGCATGTGACGTCCGAGAGGGCGTGAGCTTCGTCGGCGGTGGACGGGTCGCTCTCGCCATTGTCTCAGCTATAAGATCTCGACCGGCGCGTTCGGCCAGACCAACCGAGCTGAGGCGGGCCTCGATCAAACCGCTGAACGAATGGACCCGTGCCGCCTGAAACTCCGCGAGTTTCAGGCGAAGGATGACCGACTTGGACCCGCCGAGCGCTTTGCGGCCCTCGTCCACGGCACGCTCTGCAATCGGCTCTGCTGCGCGAACGGCCTTCTTGATCGTTCCGCCTGAACGAATGAGGCCACTAGGAGCGTGCGCTGCGATGATGACATCCATCTCTCGGGTCACCGCGCGGTCAGCGTCATCCCAAGCGCGATCGACGGCACGCTTCAGATCAGAGACGTTGTTCAATCTAGGCTCCAGTGATCAGGCGTTCGCTGGCCTGAGCCAGAGCATCGTCGGCCTCAGGATCTGACCAGAGGTGGCCGTAGAGGTCCATGGTCATCTGAAGCGTGGCGTGGCCCAACAGTTCCTGGACCTTCTTGGGGCGCAGGCCCTGGTCGATCCATAGGCTGGCGGCGACGTGGCGCAGGGTGTGGGGGCCGAAGGCTTGGACCGGGCGGTTCTTGCCCTTGCTGTCCGGCAGCATCTGGACCAGCCCGGCGCGGCGCATCAGCGGCAACCAGCAGCGGCGATTGAACTCGTTGTAGCTCCAGACGCCTTTTCCGGTCGTGGGGTCTGGCAGAAGACGGCCGGGCATCCGGACCTTCTCGCGGCGGCCATCCACGTGATCGAAGGGCGCGACCGGGCCGCGTGAGAGGCGCCATGCGCGGACGGCCAGCGATGCGGCTTCGCCGATCGGGATTTCACGTTTGCCGCGTTCCGACTTGGGCGGGTCCAGGGTGCGATAGAGCCGGTCGAGGCGCTCGCGTACGCGGACCTTGCCGCCGCCCTGCCTGACGGTGATCGCCTCATCGGCGCAGCCGAGTAGTTCGGAGGTGCGGAGGCCGGAGAACATGAGCAGGCGGACGACCATGGTGTCGCGGATGGGCTCTGGCCCTTCGGCGGCGGCACGCAGCAGCCTCGCCAGCACGGGCTTCGCCGGGATCTCGAAGGCGGGCTCGTCGTCGCGACGGACGCCGCCACGCTCGACCTCGCAGGGCTGGGCCGGGTTGCTGGCCAGCCAGCCGCGTCGCATCGCCCTACATTCAAAATCCTGTTCCGAGAGGAGTGCCGGTTCGACCCCGGCCACCCGCACCATCTGTCTTTTCGGCATGAGCCCGGGAACGGCAGGCTCAGTCCCCGAGGCGGGATCCTGGCGTCTGGCCCGAAATCTGCTTGCTAGATGAGCATCTCCTTAGTGTGGCCCGCAACGGGACACATTGCCGAGGAAGATGGACGTCGCAGCGCCGGCTGCATGATCGGAGGCCCGGCACCTCGCGCCGATCAGTTCACACAGCCAACGTGAATGACCACGGAGCCCCTCGCCCTCACGGGCGGGGGGTTTTTCGTGGTCGCGGCCGCACGCCGTTCGACGCAGCCTTGACCGTTCTGAAGCGTTGCGCGTCTGAAACGAAAGAATACAAGACGGCCCCTTGAATAAGCGGACACAAGTGTCCACTTGGCGTTCTCCATGACCCGTCCCTTGCGAAAAGACGCTGCAGAAAGACGCGAGGCGCTGCTGAAGGCAGCGGCGGCAGCGTTCGCGCGCGACGGGCTGGACACGCCGCTGCACCTGATCGCCGAGCAGGCCGGGGTCGGCCGCGCGACCCTCTATCGCAACTTCGCCGACCGTTCCGAACTGGCGCTGGCGGTCTTCGTCGGCCAGATCGACGACCTGGGTCGGCGCACGCACGCGCGGCTAGACGACCCCGACGTCTTCCTGTGGTTTCTGGCCCAGATGGTCGAGCTGATGATCCAGAGCGCGGGCCTGTCGAGCGCGATCCGCGACCTGCGCGACGAGGCCCTGGCGCCGATCCGATCCGGTCTGAAGCAGGCCGGCGGCGAGGCCCTGGCCGTGTCGCAGGCGGCGGGCCGGGTGCGGCCTGACCTGACGATCGAGGACATTCGCGTCATCGCCCTGATGCTGGGGGCGCCCTCGCGCACCGCCGCCGTCGCCGACCGCGACGGGCTGAGCCGCCGGACGCTGGAACTGGTGCTGGACGCGGTTCGGCCGCAAGGTCGCGAAGCATGAACCGCCGCGACTGGAACCTGCCGTGGGACGACTATCTGGCGACGCTGAAGCCGCACGAGCGGCCGGCCCTGCCCGGCTCGCCCGCCACGCCGGACCATTCGGCCCCGATGCGCTGGGCCTATGCCGCCGTCGGCATACTGGTGGCCCTGACCGGCAGTCTGGGCAATGCGGCGGTGACGGCCAATATTCCACAACTGGCGGGTTCGCTGGGCGTGACCATCGCCGAGGCGACCTGGCTGCCCGTCGTCTTCGTCATGACCAACGCCTGCATGAACCTGCTGCTGGTCAAGTTCAGGATGCAGTACGGCCTGCGCCTGTTCACCGAAATCATCCTGATGGTGTTCCTGGCCACGGCGGCGGCGCACCTGTTTCTTGAGGACTTCGGCTCGACCCTGGTCGTGCGCGCCATCGCGGGCATAGCGGCGGCGGGCATATCGACCCTGGGCATCCTCTACATCATCCAGGCCTTCCCGGCGCAGCATCGGCTGAAGGGCATCATCATCGGCGTCGGCCTGTCCAGCCTGGCCATTCCCCTGGCGCGCCTGGGGGTCGGGTATCTGCTGGATCATGACCTGTGGCGGGCGGTCTATATGTTCGACCTGGGGCTGGTGCTGATCGCCCTGCCCGCTGTCTTCGCGCTGAAGATGCCGCCGTCGCAGCGGATCAAGGCGTTCGAGAAGCTGGACTTCGTCACCTTCGCCCTGTTCGCGCCAGGGATCGCCCTGCTGACCGCCGTGCTGGGCCTGGGCCGGATCGTCTGGTGGACCGAGGCGCCGTGGATCGGGCTGGCCCTGGTCGGCGCCCTGATCTTGCTGACCGCCGCCATCATCATCGAATACAACCGCGCCAATCCGCTGATCGATCTGAAATGGCTCGCGGGCGGCGACATCGTGCGGCTGTTGCTGGCCATCCTGCTGGTGCGGATCGTCCTGTCGGAACAGACGACCGGCGCGGTCGGCTTCCTGCAACAGATGGGTCTGGGTAATGATCAGATGCACGGCCTGTTCTGGGTCATGCTGCTGGCCACGGCGACCGGCACGGCGGTCAGCGCCCTGACCCTGAACCCGACCAAGCTGTGGAAGCCCATCTCAATCGCCCTGGCCCTGATCGCCGTCGGCGCCTTTCTGGACAGCCATGCCACGGTGCTGACTCGTCCGGCGAACCTCTATTTCAGCCAGGCCCTGCTGGCCTTCGCCGCCGCCTTCTTCATCGGCCCGACCATGATCATCGGCTTCGGCAAGGTGTTGCAGGGCGGAGGCAAGAACCTGATCAGCTTCATCGTCGTCTTCTCCATCGGCCAGAACATCGGCGGCCTGATGGGCTCGGCCCTTGTGGGGACCATCCAGACGATCCGCGAGAAGTATCACTCCAACCAGTTGGCCGAACACATCGACCTGGGCGATCCCGAGGTGGTGCTGCGACTGCAACAACTGGGCGGGGCCTATGCCCACGTCATCGGCGACGGAGCCCAGAGACAGGGCGCGGCCCTGCGACTGTTGCAGCAGCAGGTCAGCCAGCAGGCCCAGGTCCTGGCCTACAACGACGTCTTCCTGCTGATCTCGGGCGCCGCCGCCGTGGGCGCCGTCTGGGTCGCCGCCAACCATTTCCGCCCCCGTATCCAGGCGCGCCGCGCCGCCAACCGCGAGGCGGCTAACGCCGCCGCAGCCGCCGCTGTCGAATGACCCGGACCCGACCATGACCGACGCCACACCCGCTCCCGCTCCCGCCGCACCGCCCCCTGCCCCCGCGCCCGCCGCCGCGCCGCCGCCGTCCAACGGCCGCCGTGTCATGTGGAGCGTGGTGCTGGTTCTGATCGCCCTCGTCGGGGTCGGGCTGATCCTGCACGCCTGGCGGCTGCCGCCGTTCAACGGCGGGCCGCAGACGACAGACAACGCCTTTGTGCGCGGTCAGGTGACGATCATCAGCCCCCAGGTCAGCGGCTATGTGACCACGGTCGAGGTGCAGGACTTCCAGATGGTGCAGCAGGGACAACTGCTGGCCACCATCGACGACCGCATCTATCGCCAGCGTCTGGAACAGGCGAAGGCCTCGCTGCATTCGGCCGAGGCCGCCCTGGCCAACTCGGCCCAGAGCCAGGCCTCGGCGCGCGGATCGGTGGCCCAGACCCGCGCCTCCATCGCCGGCGCCGAATCCGCCGTCACCAAGGCGAGAGCCGACGCCCAGCGCGTCCGCACCCTGTTCGCCGGCGGATGGGTGGCCCAGGCCCAGGTCGATACGGCCCAGAACGCCCTGCGCGCCGCCGAGGCCCAGCTGGCCGCCGCCCGCGCCGCAGAGGGCGTGGCCCAGACCGGCGTCACCTCGGCGGTCGTCAGCCGCGGCTCGTTGGAAGCCGCCGTCGAGAATGCCCAGGCCCAGGTGCGTCTGGCCCAGATCGACCTGGACAACACCCGCATCACCGCCCCCCGCGCCGGGCGTCTGGGCGAGGTTTCGGTGCGCCAGGGCCAGCAGGTGGCGGTCGGGACGCAACTGACGGCGATTGTCCCCGACGCCGTCTGGGTCGTCGCCAACATGAAGGAGACCCAGATGCGCGATGTCCGGGTCGGCCAGCCGGTCGAGATCAACGTCGACGCCCTGGGCGGCCAGACACTGACCGGAAAGGTCGAGCGCATCTCGCCCGCCACCGGGTCCGAGTTCAGCGTTATCCGTCCCGACAACGCCACCGGCAACTTCACCAAGGTGGCCCAGCGCGTGCCGGTCCGCATCGCCATCGACCCCGGTCAGGAGGCGGCGGCGCGACTGGCCCCGGGCATGTCGGTCGTGGCGCGGATCGACGTCAGCAGCAGTCGCTGAGGTGATGTTGCAACGCAAAATTCATGAGCTTGAAGGGTTGCGTCAGCCTGTCGCAGGCCGCATCTGGTCCCGATGACCAGCGCCCCTCCCACAACCGCCGCCGCGCCCAAGGGGCCGGGGTTCGCCGAATTCGTCTGCCTGATCGCCATCATGATGGCGCTGAACGCCTTGGCCATCGACGCCATGCTGCCGGCCCTGCCGCACATCGGCGAGGACCTGGGCGTCGCCAACGAGAACACCCGCCAGTGGGTCATCACCGCCTACCTTCTGGGTTTTGGCGGGGCGCAGCTGTTCTACGGCCCGTTGTCGGACCGCTACGGCCGCCGCCCCGTGCTGTTCGTCGGCATCGGCATCTATGTAGCCTTCAGCGTGCTGGCCGCCTTCGCCGCCTCTTTCGAACTGCTGATCCTGTCGCGCATCGGCATGGGTCTGGGTTCGGCGGCGACGCGGGTTCTGGCCGTGTCCATCGTGCGCGACCGCTATTCGGGCCGGACCATGGCGCGGGTCATGTCGTTGAGCTTCCTGGTCTTCCTCGGCGTGCCGATCCTGGCCCCTACCGTGGGTCAGTTGATCATGCTGGTGGCGCCCTGGCGCTGGATCTTCGGCTTCTTCGCCCTGTTCGGCGGCTCCTTCCTGATCTGGGCCGCCCTGCGCCTGCCTGAGACCCTGCATCCCGAAGACCGGATGCCGATCAATGTGAAGCGCATCGCCGGGGCCTTTGGTCAGGCCCTGAGCAGCCGCATCGGCATGGGCTACACACTGGCCATGACGGCGATCACCGGTTCCCTGTTCGCTTTCATCAACTCGTCGCAGCAGATCTTCTTCGACGTGTTCAAATCGCCCGGCCTGTTCACCACGGTCTTCGCCATGGTGGCCGGCGGCATCGCCCTGGCCTCGGTGCTGAACTCGCGTCTGGTCGAGCGGCTGGGGTCGCGCCTGATCGCCCACACGGCGCTGCTGGGCTTCATCGCCTTCAGCCTGCTGCACGCCGCGATCGCCTATGCCGGTCACGACAGTCTGTGGATGTTCGCCGTCCTGCAGGGCCTCAAGATGTTCTGCTTCGGCTTCATCGCCGGCAATTTCGGCTCCATGGCCATGGAGCCGATGGGCCATATCGCCGGCACGGCGGCCTCGGCCCAGGGCTTCATCTCAACCATAGGCGGAGCCCTGCTGGGCTTCTGGATCGGCCAGCAGTTCGACGGCTCGACCGTGCCGATGACGGTGGGCTTTGCAGCGCTGGGCGTCGTCGCCCTGCTGCTGGTGCTGGCCGCCGAGAAGGGGCGGCTGTTCAAGGCGCGCAACGCGCCGCCGTCCGCAGCCCCCGCCAAGGCTTGATCTTTACGGCGCGAGGGAGCCTTTTCGCACGCATCTGAATACGGAGCGTTCGATGACCCTGAAGCTGGTTGGGCAGGTTTCCGCCCTCGCCCTCGCCGCCGCCCTTGTCTCTTCACTCGGCGCCTGCGCCACCGCGCCCGGAGGCGAGCCCATGACGACCCCCGTCGCTGCGGCCCCCGCCTTCGCCTACGCCAACGACATCCACTCCAACGCCCGCCCGGCCGAGGCCCGCGTCGGCCACGTCGCGCTGGACCTGACCGCCGACTTCGCGAGCAAGACCCTGTCAGGCTCGGCCACGCTGGACGTCACCGGCCGCGTCGGCGCGACCCAGGTGGTGCTGGACACCAAGAACCTGGACATCCGCGGCGTGCGCGACGCCCAAGGCCGTCCGTTGCGCCATGAGCTGGGCGCCGTGGACGCCATCAAGGGTCAGGCCCTGACCGTCCACCTGCCCGCCTTCACCGGCACTGAGACGCAGAAGATCGTCGTCGATTATTCGACCCGCCCCGACGCGGCGGCCCTGCAATGGCTGACCCCGCAGCAGACGGCGGGCGGTCAGAAGCCCTATCTGTTCAGCCAGGGCCAGGCCATCCTGACCCGCACCTGGGTCCCGACCCAGGACAGCCCCGGCATCCGCCAGACCTATTCCGCCCGCATCACGGCCCCCGCCGACCTGACCGTGGTCATGTCCGCCGAGCACCTGACGCCGACCGGGGAAGCCGCCGCCGCCGGTCAGAAGGCCTGGCGCTTCGACATGGATCATCCGATCCCGCCCTATCTGATGGCCATCGCCATCGGCGACATCGCCTTCGCCTCGTTCGACGGGCGCACCGGCGTCTGGACCGAGCCCAGCCGTCTGGAGGCCGCCCGCGCCGAACTGGTGTCCACCCCGCGCATGGTGGACGCCGCCGAGGCGCTTTACGGTCCCTATCGCTGGGGCCGCTACGACCTGCTGGTCCTGCCGCCCAGCTTCCCCTTCGGCGGGATGGAGAACCCGCGCCTGACCTTCGCCACCCCGACCATCATCGCCGGGGACCAGTCGCTGGTCTCGCTGGTGGCGCACGAGCTGGCCCATAGCTGGTCGGGCAACCTGGTCACCAACGCGACGTGGTCGGACATCTGGCTGAACGAAGGCACCACGGTCTATTTCGAGAACCGGATCATGGAGGCCCTCTACGGCCGCGAGCGCGCCATGCAGGAACAGGTTCTGGGCTGGGGCGAGCTGTCGGCCGAACTGGCGACCACCGCGCCGGACGATACGAAACTGCACATCGACCTGACCGGACGCGACCCGGACGACGGCCTGTCGGGCGTGCCCTATGAGAAGGGCGCGGCCATGCTGCGCACCATCGAACGCATCGTCGGTCGCCCGACGTTTGACGCCTGGCTGCGCGGCTATTTCGACCGCCACGCCTTCCAGCCCATGACCGACGTCGGCTTCCTGGCCGACATCCGCGAGCACCTGATCAAGGGCGATGCAGCGCTGGAGGCCCAGCTTCAACTGGAGACCTGGATCTACCAGCCGGGGATGCCGTCGAACTGGGTCCCGCCGGTGTCGGACGCCTTCACGGCCGTGGACGCCCAGGCCAAGACCGTCTTCGCCGACAAGGGCCCGGCCTCGGCCATCGACTGGAAAAACTGGAACACCCAGCAGCGCCAGCGCTTCCTGGCCTGGCGTCCCGAGGGGCTGAAAGCCGGCGCCGACTGGCTGACGACGGCGCAGCTGGCCGATCTGGAGAAGACCCTGAACCTGGCCAATGAGGGCAACGCCGAGCTGACCTTCGCCTGGCTGCAGATCGCCCTGGCGCATCATTATGAACCCGCCGTCGCCACCGCCGACCGCTTCCTGACGACCCAGGGGCGTCGCAAGTTCGTCCTGCCCCTGTTCCAGACCCTGTGGGGCGAAGGCGACTGGGGCCGCCCCATCGCCACACGCATCTACGCCCAGGCCCGGCCTCTGTATCACCCGGTCACCTCGGGTTCCGTGGATCAGCTGGTGGGCCGGCCTTAGCGAAAACAATCCTCCCCCGCCTGCGGGGGAGG
>CAYWDO010000104.1:6051-8753 GCA_964456995.1 uncultured Brevundimonas sp. | reverse complement strand
GGCGGCGGGACGGTGCTGGTGCCCGCGCTCTTCTACGCCTTTGCGGTGCTGGGCGTGGGCGGCGAGAGCAATCTGCACGTCGCCATCGGCACCTCGCTGCTGACTATCGTGGCGACCTCGTTGCGGTCGCTGGCGACGCACCGGGCGCATGGCGCGGTGGACGAACAGGTGCTGAAGACCTGGACGCCCTGGGTGGCGTTCGGCGGTCTGCTCGGGGCGGCGATCGCCGGTTTCACCTCGATGGAGGGGCTGGCCATCGTCTATGGCGTCTGCCTGCTGCTGATCGCCATGCAGATGGGCTTGCTGCCGGAACACGTCACGCTACGCAAGGATATGCCGACCGGCTGGGGACGGCGCGGCGTCGGCACGGGCATCGGCCTGCTATCGGCCATGATGGGTGTCGGCGGGGGCAGTTTCGGCGGCATGACCATGACCCTGTGCGGGCGGCCGATCCATCAGGCGGTGGCGACGGCCTCTGGCTTTGGTCTGGCCATCGGGGCGACAGCGGCTTTGGGCTTTGCAGTCTTCGGCTGGGATGCGCCCGGTCGGCCGCCGCTGTCGCTGGGCTACGTCAACGTGCCGGCGGCGGTGATCATGGGATTGTTGACGGCCCTGACCGCTCCCTATGGCGCGCGACTGGCGCATCGGCTGAACCGCACGGTGCTGAGAAGGGCCTTCGCGGCCTACCTGTTGCTGACTGCCCTGTCGGTGGTGCTGAAGGCGCTTTGAGAAACGGCGGTTTCGCCTACGTAGATTTCCGGCATGCGGCGATAAGGCTTTGGCGAACCGCGCAAGGTTAAGGAGGAGCATAGTCTTTCCACCGAGCGTAGAAAATGCTGCAGAACCTGTCCGTGCCCAAGAAGCTGATGTTGTCCTTCGCCGCCGTGATCGCGGCCTGCGGGATGGCGACGATGATCGTGCTTTGGTGCGTCGCCGGACTGCAACGGGCCGACGCCGCCGACGCCGCCTCGAACGAGATTTTCAAGGCCTCCGATCTGGTGCTGGCGGCGGCGGTCGAGCAGCAGAACGCGATGCGCGCCTTTGTGGCCACGCGCGACGAGGACTTCATTCCCAAATATGAGGAGCCTGGTCGCCAGTTCACCGCGCGTTTGGCCGATCTGGCCGCCAGTGACGCGGCCGGGGCCTATCAGGCAGAACAAACGGCGCTGAACGCCGCCGGCGTAGAGTTTCGTAAGAGCGCTGAAGCTCTGATCGCTTTAGCTCGCAATCCCGCCACGCAACCGCAGGCCGTCGCCAGCCTGGAAGACGCCGCGCGTCTGTCTGACATCCGCGCGGCGATCGCGGGCATTCAGGACAAGGAAGGGGTCGTTGCCGCCGCTCGGGCCGAGGCGAAAAAGGCGGCCTTCCTCCAGGCCTATGTCAGCTTCGCCGTCGGCGGCGTGGTGGCTCTGATCATCGCCCTGGGCGCCATCGCCTGGCTGATCGGCGCGCTGAGCCGCCCGATCGAAGCCATGACCCGGGCCATGGCGCGGCTGGCGTCGGGCGACCTGAGCGCCGACATTCCCGCCATCGGCCGTCGCGACGAGATCGGCCACATGGCCGACGCCGTCCTGACCTTCAAACAGAACGCCGAGGAGAAGGTCCGGCTGGAGGCCGAGGCCGAGGTTCAACGCGCCGCCGCAGAGCGCGCCCGCGCCGCCCAGGCCGAACGCGACGCCGAGATGGCGCGCCAGCAGGCCCGGGTGGTCGATGGCATCGCCGCCGGTCTGGACCGTTTGTCGAACGGCCAACTGGCCTTCCGCCTGAATGCGACCTTCGCACCCGAGTACGAAAAGCTGCGCGCTGACTTCAACGCGGCGATGGCCAGGCTCCAGAGCACGATGAGCGTCATCGTCGACCGTTCCAGCGCCATCGGCGCCAGCGCCCATGAGATTTCGGAAGCCTCCAACGACCTGTCGCGCCGGACCGAGCAACAGGCGGCCGCGCTGGAAGAGACCGCTGCGGCTCTGGAACAGATCACCGCCACTGTCGTCCGCTCGGCCGAGAACGCCTTTGAAGCCGGGGACGTAGTCAAGGCCGCGCGCACCGAGGCCGTCGAGGGGCAGGCCGTCGTGGGCCGCGCCGTCACCGCCATGGGCGAGATCGAACGCTCGTCCAACGAGATCGGCAACATCATCGGGGTGATCGACGAGATCGCCTTCCAGACCAACCTGCTGGCCTTGAACGCCGGCGTGGAAGCGGCGCGTGCCGGCGACGCCGGTCGCGGTTTCGCCGTTGTGGCCTCGGAAGTGCGGGCTCTGGCTCAGCGCTCGGCGGAAGCCGCCAAGGAGATCAAGACCCTGATCTCGGCCTCCAGCCGTCAGGTCGGCGAGGGCGTGCAACTGGTCGGCGACACCGGCGAGGCGCTGAAGCGGATCGGCGGTCAGATCGAGCGCGTCACCTCCATCACCGGCGAGATCGTCGCCTCGTCGCAGGAGCAGTCCAGCGGCCTGAAGCAGGTCAATGTCGCCGTGGCCCAGATGGATCAGGTCACGCAGCAGAACGCGGCCATGGTCGAGGAGGCCACCGCCGCCAGCCATTCTCTGGCTCAGGACGCACGCGAACTGGACCGGATGATGGGGCAGTTTTCGCTGGAAGACGCGGCGATGGACGCGCGCGGTCAGCAGCAGATGCTGGCGCGGGCCGTGGCTTAAGAGAGAGCGTCTCTCTGATCCTCCCTTGTTGCGAAGCAACGGGGGAGG
>CAYWDO010000104.1:4413-5951 GCA_964456995.1 uncultured Brevundimonas sp. | reverse complement strand
GGCTTAAGAGAGAGCGTCTCTCTGATCCTCCCTTGTTGCGAAGCAACGGGGGAGGATTTTTGTTTAAGCCGCCTGTTTCAGCACCAGGGCGTCCAGCGCCTGAACCAGATCCGTCAGGATGTCGTCCTGATGCTCAAGACCGACCGACAGGCGGATCAGGCCGTCGGTGATGCCGGCGATGACGCGGGCGTCGGGCGTCATGGCGGCGTGGGTCATGGTGGCGGGGTGGGCGATCAGGCTTTCGACGCCGCCCAGAGACTCGGCCAGGGTGAAGATGTCCAGGCCCTCGATCAGGTTACGCACGGCGTCGGTTCCGCCATTCAGCTCGAAGCTGAGCATGGCGCCCGGACCCGACTGCTGGCGTGTGGCCAGGGCGTGGCCGGGGTGGGACTTCAGGCCGGGATAGTGGACGGCCTTGACCGCCGGGTGCCGTTCCAGCGCGGCGGCGACCAGACCGGCGGTGGTCTGCTGACGCTCGATGCGGGTGAACAGGGTGCGGATGCCGCGCAGGGTCAGATAGGCGTCGAACGGAGATCCCGTGACGCCCAGACAGTTGGCCCACCAGGCCAATTCCGCATGATCCGCCGGATCGGCCGCGATCACGGCGCCGCCGACGACGTCGGAGTGGCCGTTGATGTATTTGGTGGTCGAGTGGACGACGATGTCGGCGCCCAGCTCCAGCGGGCGTTGCAGGGCGGGCGACAGGAAGGTGTTGTCGGCCACCACCTTGGCCCCTACCGCATGGGCGCGGCGACAGACATCGGCCACGTCCACGACGCGCAGCAGGGGGTTGGACGGGGTCTCGATCAGCACCAGCTTGGCGCCGTCGGCCAGGGCCGCGTCCAGAGCCTCGCCATCATTCTGATCGACGAAGGCGACGCGGAAGTGGCCCTTCCTGGCACGGGCGCACAGCAGGCGGTGGGTGCCGCCATAGCAGTCATGCGGGGCGATCAGCAGTTCGCCGGGGTTCAGCAGGCTCAGCGGCAGATCGACGGCGGCCATGCCGGTGGCGGTGACGACGCAGCCGGCGCCGCCCTCCAGCTCGGCCAGGGTGTCGGCCAGGACGTCGCGGGTCGGATTGCCCGAGCGCGAGTAGTCGTATTTCCGCTTCTGGTCGAAGCCGGCGAAGGAATAGTTGGACGACAGATACAGCGGCGGCATGACCGCGCCGTGGGCCGTATCCGTATCGACGCCCGAGCGGGCGGCGATGGTGCGGGGATCAGCGGGACGGGCGCGGCTCATTGGTCGATGTCCTTCAGAACGGAAGTCAGGATGTCGGCGACCAGAACGTCTTCCTTCAAGAAGGCGTCGTGGCCGTAGTGGGAGGGGTGCTGTTCGAAGCGCCAGAGGTTGGGCAGGCGCGCAGCCAGCTCCCTCATGTCGTCGATGGGGCAGAGGCGGTCGGTGGTGAAGCCGACCAGGGTGACGGGGGCGGTGATGGCTTCGGGCTCGACGCGGTGGCGGTCGATGGAGTCCGACAGGGTCAGCCAGCGCGAGGGCGTGGTGCGGTCGCGATAGGCCCGGCCGCGCGCCTGCAG
>CAYWDO010000104.1:2750-4313 GCA_964456995.1 uncultured Brevundimonas sp. | reverse complement strand
TCAGCCAGCGCGAGGGCGTGGTGCGGTCGCGATAGGCCCGGCCGCGCGCCTGCAGATAGTCGCAGACGGGATAGGCCTGACCCGCGTGGCTGGGGGCCTCGGAATCGAAGCGTTCACCGAATTCTTCGTGCGTGCGATAGGTGGTCATGGCCAGCTCGCGAGCCAGGCCGACCGCCTGATCGACGCGGCCGGTTTCCAGACCCAGTTGCAGGATGCGGCGCTGGATGCCGCGCCAGGCGGTGGCCAGGGGGTGAGGGCGGTGGGCGGCGGACACCACCACCAGCTGTTCGGCCCAGTCGGGGAACAGCTCGCCAAACGCCAGCGCGATCATGCCGCCGTAGGAACAGCCTATGAAGGCCGCGACCTTTTCCACGCCGAGGTGGTCCAGCAGCAGGGCCAGCAGCCGCGCCTGGTCCTGGGTAGTGATGGTCAGTGGCGGCTTGGCGTCCTTGGCGTCGGGACCGAAATCAGGCGCGAAATCAAAGGCCAGGACGCGGAAACGGGTCAGGTCGATGGGCGCGCGGACGCCCACGGCGCCGGACCACCACCCCAGGCCCTTGGTCTCGGTGCGGTGGACGTAGCGGTCTGCCGAGATGCCGCCGGCCACGACGATCAGGGGGGCGCCGGCCTTGCCGTGCAGACGGCCCACGACCTGCTTCTGGTTCAGGGCACCGCCGAAATCGAGCGGGAAGCCGTCAGGGATCGGCACGACGACGTCATGAGCCCCGTCGCGCGACAGCAGCTCGGACGGACGGCGTGCGGAGGCGGGCCGACAGGCGGGCGCCTCGGCAGGGGCGATGGGGTCGATCAGGGCCAGGGTCATGGGTCTCGTCACTCAGCAAAACGGCTCGCCAAGGAACCCATGCAGTGACAGATCGTGGAGCGTCGCCTCGTCGATGCTCCACCCATCTCTCGCGGTCGCCAGGACAAGCCTGACAACCCCGCAGGAGTTGGCACCGTTTCGGGCGGAACCCGATGGTTGCCCCGGCGTCAAAGGGCCTAATCCCTCAGCCGGTCTTGATGAGTGACCTTACGTTGCGGTTGCGAAGGGCGCCGGTCAAGCGGAAAAATTCACCCCATTTTGATGTAGAGGCGCGGTGTCGTGGTGAAATCACGCTTTTGTAGCCCTTCCGAGCAAAAATTGTTCTTTTGAGGGTTGACGCGATGCGAGGTCGTGGAACATCTTGAGGAACGATTTTTCAACTGGACGCCGCCTGTGCTTGACCGCCTCGCCAGCATGATGACGACCCGCCTCGCCGCTTCGGCGACGGGCCTCGTCGCGTCCACGATTACCACCACCGGTACCACCACCATGCCCTCGCGGGCGGGGACCGGATGATGCGCGCCGCCTAGGCGAGAAACGCAGAAAACCGATCACCCCGCCCGGACCCCCGGGCGGGTTTTTTTATGGCCCGAGCCCACCCCGATATCCTCCCCAGACCCCGTCTTCAGGATCACCCCGATGCCCGCCTCTCTCGCTCTCGTCGCCGATAAACAGAAACCCCAGGCGGTCGCCGTCCCCTTGGCCGCCGAAGTCGTGGTGCTGAAGTTCGGCTCGTCCGT
>CAYWDO010000104.1:0-2650 GCA_964456995.1 uncultured Brevundimonas sp. | reverse complement strand
CGGTCGCCGTCCCCTTGGCCGCCGAAGTCGTGGTGCTGAAGTTCGGCTCGTCCGTGCTGCGCAACGCCGCCGAAGCCCCCGCCGTGGCCTCGGAAATCTACGGCCACGTCCGCGCCGGGCGGAAGGTGGTGGCGGTGGTGTCGGCCCTGTCGGGGCACACCGACCGGCTGCTGGCCGATGCCCGCGCCCTGGGTCTGGATCACGAGAACGAACTTCTGCCCGCCTATGTGGTGCTGGGCGAGGAAAAGGCGGCGGCCCTGGTCGCCATCGCCTGCGACCGGGTGGGGCTGGACGCGGTGGGTCTGTCGGTGCGGGAACTGGGGATCGTGGTCGAGGGGCCGGCGCAGCACGCCCGGCCTGTCAGCCTGAAGGGCGAGCGACTGCAACAGGCCCTGGCCGAGCATGAGGTGGTGGTGGTTCCGGGCTTCGGCGGCGTGCGCTCGAACGGTCGTGTGGCCCTGCTGGGACGCGGCGGATCGGACCTGACGGCGGTGGTTCTGGCCGCCGAGCTGGGTCTGGACCGGGTGCGTTTGGTCAAGGATGTGGACGGCCTCTACGACCGCGATCCGGCCTGCGAAACCGGCACGCCGCTGCGCTATCGCCGCGCCAGCTGGGAGACGGCGCGCCAGCTGGGCGGGGCTCTGGTCCAGCATGACGCCATCGACCTGGGCGAATCCTGCGGGGTCGAGATCGAGGTCGCCGCCCTGGGCCGCGCCGAGGGCACGGTGGTCGGCGAGCGCGGGGCCCCTCCCGGTCCGGTGCAGTCGAACGCGCCGCTGCGCGTGGCCCTGGCCGGCTGCGGCGTGGTCGGCGGCGGCCTGCTGAACCGGCTGCTGCCCGACAACCGCTATGAGGTGGTCGGTGTCCTAGTCCGCAACCCGGGCAAGGCGCGCGATGTTTCGGCCCCCGCCGAGCTGTTCACCAACGATGTCGAGGGCCTGCTGGCCAAGAAGCCCGACCTTCTGCTGGAGGCCCTGTCGGAAGGCGAGGCCGGGCACGCCCTGATCCGCCGCGCGCTGGAGGCTGGCTGCGACGTGGTCAGCGCCAACAAACAGGCCGTGGCCCGCGACCCGGCAGGCTTGCAGGCCCTGGCCGCCGCCAATGGCTGTCGCGTCGCCTGGTCAGCCTCGGTCGGCGGCGGCGCGCCGATGATCGAGACCCTGCGCGCCGCCCGCGCCGCCGGTCCCGTCGCCGGGTTCGAGGCGGTGCTGAACGGCACGGTCAACTTCATGCTGCAACGTTTAGGCGAGGGCGCGGCCTTCGCCGACGCCCTGGCCGACGCCCGCGTGGCGGGCTTCGCCGAGGAAGATCCGTCCTCGGATCTGGAGGGCCACGACGCCGCCGCCAAGGTCAAGCTGCTGTCGTTCGAGGCCTTTGGCCGCGCCCCCGCCGACCTGCCGCGCGACGAACTCTCGGCGGACACGCCGCTGGGCGACAAGCCGGTGCGTCAGATCGGCGCCTGCCATGACCGGGGCGGCCATCTGGACGCCTCTGTGCGGCTTGACGGCGACCTGAAAGACGCGCTCTTCCAGTCGCTGAACGGAGAGAGAAACGCCTTGAAAGTCTATGGTCAGGACGGTCGCGTCTGGACGTGCAAGGGGCGCGGCGCCGGGCGCTGGGCCACGACCGAGAGCGTGCTGGCCGATGTGGCCGACGTGGTGCGCGCCCGTCGCGCGGCGGCGGAGCTGGTCTAGACATGGCTGTCTTCACGCCCGTCACGCCGGATCAGGCCGCCGACTATCTCATGCGCTACCCCCTGGGCGATCTGGTCGCGCTGACGCCGATCGCCGAGGGGGTCGAGAACACCAACTACAGGCTGGAAACGACGTCAGGCGCCTATGTCCTGACCCTGTTCGAGGGGCGGACGGACGCGGCCTCGCTGCCCTTCTGCCTGGGCCTGACCCGGCATCTGGCGGCGCGCGGGTTTCCGACGCCGTCGCCCGTCGCCGACCGCCAGGGCGAGATCATCGGTCATCTCAACGGCCGCGCCGCCGCCATCCTGCACTGGGCGCCCGGCGCCTGGAAGCGCCAGCCGTCGGACAAGGAGCAGTATCGCGCCGGTCAGGTGCTGGCCCTGCTGCATCTCGACGCCGCCGACTATGCCGTCGAGCGCAAGAACCCGGTCGGACCCGAGGCCTGGTCGGCGCTGGCCGCGCGCTGCGAGCCGGCGGCGAAAGGCGTCGACCGCAAGATGCTGGATCAGATCAAGGCCTTGTTGCCGCGTCTGGCCGAGCCGTGGCGCGACCCCGCCCTGCCGCGCGGACCGATCCACGCCGACTACTTCCCCGACAACGTCCTGTTCGCGATCAATGAGCACGATCAGTTCGACATCGGCGGGGTGATCGACTTTTATTTCGGCTGCACCGACGTCCTGGCCTATGACCTCGCCATCGCGCTCAGCGCCTGGGGCTTTGACGCCGAGGGCCGCCCCATGCACTCGGCCCTCCGCGCCTTCCAGAAGGGCTATGAATCCGTGCGGCCCCTGACGCGCGCCGAGGCCGAAGCCCTGCCGGGGCTGGGGGCTGCGGCGGCGGTGCGCTTCACCTTGACCCGGCTGCACGACCGCATCTTCCACGACTCCGCCAACCTAGTCACCCCCAAGGACCCGGCCCCCTTCTTCCGGCGGCTGGACTACTGGAAGGCGGCGGAG
>CAYWDO010000103.1:6098-8782 GCA_964456995.1 uncultured Brevundimonas sp. | reverse complement strand
GCGAAGCCGACGTGACGGAGGGGGCGACTCCACGTCAGGCGTCTGCGCCGCCCCCTCCACCACTTCGTGGTCCCCCTCCCCATGAAATGGGGAGGAAAAAGGAGAGTCAGCCCGAACCGGATCACGCGCCAGTGATGCGCTCGGCGCAAAATCCCTATATGACGCCGGTTCCGACATTTCTCCCCGCGCGCCCGAGATCCAGAGCGACCCATCATGACCAGCCTGAAACAGATCCGCTCCACCTTCCTCGACTACTTCGCGGCCGACGGCCACGAGAAGGTGCAGTCGGCTCCGCTGGTGCCGCAGAACGACCCGACCCTGCTGTTCGTCAACGCGGGCATGGTGCCGTTCAAGGACTATTTCACGGGCGCTTCGACCCCGCCCTACAAGCGCGCCACCAGCTCACAGAAATGCGTCCGCGCCGGCGGCAAGCACAACGACCTGGACAACGTCGGCTATACCGCGCGTCACCACACCTTCTTTGAGATGCTGGGCAACTTCTCGTTCGGCGACTACTTCAAGGACCACGCCATCGAGAGCGCGTGGAACCTGCTGACCAAGGAATTCGGCCTTGATCCCAGCCGCCTGCTGGTCACCGTCTATCACACCGACGACGAAGCCTTCGACATCTGGAAGAAGATCACCGGCTTCTCGGACGACAAGATCATCCGCATCCCCACGGCCGACAACTTCTGGGCCATGGGCGACAGCGGCCCGTGCGGCCCCTGCACGGAAATCTTCTACGACCACGGCGACCACATCTTCGGCGGCCCTCCCGGTTCGCCGGATGAGGACGGCGACCGCTTCGTGGAGATCTGGAACAACGTCTTCATGCAGCACGAGAAGGAGAACGATAAGATCGTTCGCGACCTTCCCAAGCCCAGCGTCGACACCGGCATGGGTCTGGAGCGCATCGCCGCCGTGCTGCAGGGCGTCCACTCCAACTATGAAGTCGACCTGTTCAAGAGCCTGATCGGCGCCTCGGAAGAGCTGACCCGCACCAAGGCCGAGGGCGAGCGCGCCCCGTCGCACCGCGTCATCGCCGACCACCTGCGCTCGACCGCCTTCCTGATCGCCGACGGCGTGACCCCGTCGAACGAAGGGCGCGGCTATGTCCTGCGCCGCATCATGCGCCGCGCCATGCGCCACGCCCACCTGCTGGGCGCCGCCGACCCGCTGATGCACCGTCTGGTGCCGACCCTGGTCGAGGAGATGGGCGAGGCCTATCCCGAACTGCGCCGCGCCCAGCCCTTCATCGAGGACACGCTGAAGCAGGAAGAAATCCGTTTCCGCACCACGCTCGGTCGCGGCATGAACCTGTTCGATCAGGCGACGACGGACTTCAAGACCGGCGACATGCTGGACGGCCAGACGGCCTTCGCCCTCTATGACACCTACGGCTTCCCGCTGGACCTGACGCAGGACGAGGCCCGTCGCCGCGGCTTCTCGGTCAATGTCGCCGGGTTCGAAAGCGCCATGGAAGAGCAGCGCGCCCGCTCGCGCGAACACTGGACCGGCTCGGGCCAGACGGCCTCGGCCGGCGCCTGGCTGGCCCTGCGCGATCAGCACGGCGTGACCCGGTTCACCGGCTATGACACGGAAACCGGCGAAGGCCAGGTCGTCGCCATCCTGAAGGACGGCGTGGCGGTCGAGGCCGCCGAGGCCGGCGAGGTGGTCGAGGTCGTCCTGAACCAGACCCCCTTCTACGGCGAAGGCGGCGGTCAGGCCGGCGACAAGGGCGGCTTCGTCTGGACCAACGGCGAAGGCCGGGTGCTGGACACCAAGAAGCACGCCGATCTCTTCGTTCACACGGTCCAGGTGGCCCAGGGCGCGGCCCTGACGGTCGGCGCGACCGTGACGGCCACGGTCGAGACCGGCTCGCGCCCGACCACCCGCGCCAACCACTCGGCCGCCCACCTGCTGCACGCCGCGCTGAAGAACGTGCTCGGCCCCCATGTCGCCCAGAAGGGCCAGATGGTCGACGCCGAGCGCATGCGCTTCGACTTCAGCCACAACGCCCCCGTGACCGAAGACGAACTGGCCCGCATCGAGGACGAGGTGAACGCGGTCATCCGCCAGAACGTCCCGGCCACGACCCAGTTGATGGCCCCAGAACAGGCCATCGAGGCCGGCGCGGTCGCCCTGTTCGGCGAGAAATACGGCGAGGAAGTTCGCGTCCTGACCCTGGGCCAGGCCCTGACCGGCGAGGGCGCCTATTCGGTGGAACTGTGCGGCGGCACCCACGTCGCCCGCACCGGCGACATCGCCCTGTTCAAGATCGTGTCGGAAGGCGGCGTCGCCGCCGGCGTCCGCCGCATCGAGGCCCTGACCGGCGAGGCGGCCCGCCAGTATCTGCTGGGCCAGGCCAATATCGCCCGCTCGCTGGCCCACGGCTTCAAGATCCAGACCGCCGACGTCCCGGCCCGGGTCGAAGCCCTGACCGCTGAACGCAAGGCGCTGGAGAAGCAGGTCGCCGACCTGAAGAAGCAGCTGGCCCTGGGCGGCGGTTCGGGCGCCAATGCGGCCCCGGAAGAGATCAACGGCGTCAAGCTGATCGCCCGCGTCCTCGACGGCGTGGACGGCAAGGGCCTGCGCGGCGTGGCCGAGGACTTCCGCAAACAGGTTGGCACGGGCGTCGTCGCCCTGATCGGCGTGACGGACGGCAAGGCGGCCATCACCGTCGC
>CAYWDO010000103.1:3733-5998 GCA_964456995.1 uncultured Brevundimonas sp. | reverse complement strand
CCCCACGACTGATGCACCTTGTCCTGACGCGGCTCGGCCTTGTCCGATTGGGGGCTGACGTCAGGCTTGGGCGCCCGGCCCTCCTGCACCATGACCGAGATGGCCTGGGGCGTGACGAAGGCGTCCACGGCGCCCGAGACCAGCGTGGGGGCCAACAGCATGCCCAGACCCGACAGGCCGCTGTCGCCCAGACGGCTGTCCTTGCGCATTTCAGCGACCATACGGTCGCTCAGTTCGTCCTTCAGGCTGGCGCGGAAGGCGGGAAAATCGACCTGACGCTCCAACGCCTGCTCGTTTCCGGTCTTGGCCGCCTGCACCAGCGACCGCGCCGCCAGCAACGGCGATGCGGCATAGGCCAGGACGAAGACCGCCACGGCGGCGCCCCCCAGTCGAATGATCAGTTTCTGGTTCATCGGCCCTCCCCTGCCTTACGAACGCGACGGGTAGGCGACATGTTGCAACACGACCCCGAAAATCCCCAGGGACATTAAGGGCATGGTTCGTGGAGGCGCTCAAGCGCGGCGGTATTGCTTGGCGTCATTGCGCCCCCTCCCGCCGTCATCCTCGGGCTTGACCCGAGGATCGAGCACAAGGTCGCACTCATCCTCACCCACGTCGCGCAGGCGGACAATCCGATCCTCGGATCAAGCCCGAGGATGACGGCGCTTGGGATGGACAGCACCCAGTAGAAAGGCCCGCCGGATTTCTCCAGCGGGCCTTCATGCTTGGTGCGCTAACGCGCTTCGCGCTGCTTGAGCGCATCAGGCCGCGTCGGGTCGACCCGGAGGGCGACCGCAGCCCAACAAAAAAGCCGTTAGCCGATGTTCGGCAGGGCCTTCTTCAGGTTCTCGGAGACCTTGTCGAGGAAGCCCTCGGTGGTCAGCCACGACTGCTGGTCGCCGACCAGCAGGGCCAGGTCCTTGGTCATGAAGCCGGCTTCGACGGTCTCGACCACGACGCGTTCCAGGGTGGCGGCGAACTCGGCCAGCTCGGCGTTGTCGTCCAGCTTGGCCCGGTGCGAGAAGCCGCGCGTCCAGGCGTAGATCGAGGCGATCGAGTTGGTCGAGGTGGCCTCGCCCTTCTGATGCTGGCGGTAGTGGCGGGTCACGGTGCCGTGGGCGGCTTCCGATTCCAGCACCTTGCCGTCCGGCGTCATCAGCACCGAGGTCATCAGGCCCAGCGAGCCGAAGCCCTGCGCCACGATGTCCGACTGCACGTCGCCGTCGTAGTTCTTGCACGCCCAGACGAAACCGCCCGACCACTTGATGGCCGCAGCCACCATGTCGTCGATCAGGCGGTGCTCATAGGTCAGGCCCTTGGCCTTGAACTCGGCGGCGAACTCTTCGTCGAACACCTTCTGGAAGATGTCCTTGAAGCGGCCGTCGTAGGCTTTCAGGATGGTGTTCTTGGTCGACAGATAGACCGGATAGTTGCGCTGCAGGCCGAACGAGAAGCTGGCGCGAGCGAACTCGGTGATCGAGTCGTCCAGGTTGTACATGCCCATGGCCACGCCGGCCGAGGGGAAGTCGAAGACCTCGTAGTTCTGCTCTTCGCCGTTGGCGCCGACCCACTTCATGGTCAGCTTGCCGGGACCGGGGACCAGGAAGTCCGTGGCCTTGTACTGGTCGCCGAAGGCGTGACGGCCGACGACGATGGGCTGGGTCCAGCCCGGAACCAGACGCGGCACGTTGGAGCAGATGATCGGCTCGCGGAAGACGACGCCGCCCAGGATGTTGCGGATGGTGCCGTTCGGCGACTTCCACATCTTCTTCAGGCCGAACTCCTGAACGCGGGCTTCGTCCGGCGTGATGGTGGCGCACTTGACGCCGACGCCGTGCTTCTGGATCGCGTGGGCCGCGTCGATCGTCACCTGGTCGTCGGTGGCGTCGCGGTTTTCCATGCTGAGGTCGTAGTAGTCGAGGTCCAGGTCCAGATAGGGGAAGACCAGCTTGTCCTTGATCATCTGCCAGATGATCCGGGTCATTTCGTCGCCGTCGATGTCCACGATGGGGTTGGCGACCTTGATCTTGGCCATGCTCTGCCTCTGTCTCTAACTCAGGGAAGGAATATCGTGCGGGCGGTATAGCGAGGCGCGGGCGCGGGCGCAAAGGGTCAGGGGCCGCAAGCGCCTTCCTGTGCGCAAAGGCCCCGATCCGACTTGAACCGGAGGCCGGCTTGACCGTTCATGGCGTCCCGCTCCTGTCGCCGGAAACGCCGCCCATGATGCTTCGCAGCCTGTTGCTTACCGCGTCCGCCGCCCTGGCC
>CAYWDO010000103.1:2343-3633 GCA_964456995.1 uncultured Brevundimonas sp. | reverse complement strand
TGTGGGGCGTGCCCTGCTCGTCGGGGGCCTATAACTACAGCATGCGCTATTTCGTGACCGGCCCGAACGGCGCCGGTCCGCAGGCCCTCAGCTTCCCCACCTCGCGCACGCCCGACGACGAGGTGGTGGACAGCGAATACGACCCCGGCAGCCGCACCCTGCGCGGCTTCAACAAGGGGCGCGGCATCGGCGACTGCGGCATCGACTCGCTCTGGGTCTGGACCGGCCGCGCCTTCGTCCTCGCGGCGGAGAGCGAGATGCGGGAATGCTGGGGCGTGCCGTCCGACCAGTGGCCGACGACCTGGCGCAGCCGCTAAGCCCGCCTCCACTCCCGCTCATCCCCGCGTCCGCCGGGATGAGCGGTTGAAAGGTTCAGCCCCGCATCTGGGCTTCCAGCACCGCCAGCGGCAGGGAGCCGTTCCTCAGCACCTTGTCGTGGAAGGCGCGCAGGTCGAAGCCGGGGCGGCCTTCCGCCTCGGCCCGCAGCCGGGCGATGACCGTGTGGCCGACCTTGTAGGAACAGGCCTGGCCCGGCCAGACGCAGTAGCGGTTGATCTCGCTGTTCGAGGCGTCCAGCGGCTTGGCGCCCGAGGCCGCCATGTATTCGACCGCCTGTTCGCGGCTCCAGCGCTCGGAATGCAGGCCGGTGTCGACCACCAGCCGCACGGCCCGGAACAGGTAGGACATCAGGAAGCCGACCCGGCCCAGCGGGTTGTCGGCATAGGCGTTCAGGTCGTTGGCCGCGACCGCCTCGGCGTACAGCGCCCAGCCCTCGTTATAGGCCGAGAAGCCGCCCGCGCGGCGCCACTGCGGCAGTTCGCCCGACTCGCGTTGCAGGGCGACCTGCAGGTGGTGGCCCGGCGAGGCCTCGTGATAGGTCAGGGTCGGCAGGGCGAACTTGGGCCAGTTCCCGCTGTCGCGCAGGTTGATGTAGTAGGCGCCCGGCCGCGAGCCATCCAGCGGCGGGCCCTGGTAGTATCCGCCCGGCGCGCCCGACTGGATAGAAACCGGCACGCGGCGGATTTCGACGTGGGATTTCGGCAGGCGACCGAAGACGGTCGGCAGCTTGGGCTCCAGCGCCGCGACCTGCTGGTTCAGCCAGGCCAGCAGCTCTTCCTTGCCCGCGTCGGTGTTGGGGAAGAGCTGGGCCGGGTCCTTGTTCAGGGCTTGGATGCGTTCGCCGACGGTGCCCTGCGTATAGCCTTGGGATTTCAGGATGGCGTCGATTTCGGCGCTGATCTCGGCCACCTGTTCGCGGCCCATCCTGTGGATCTCGGCGGCGCTCAGGGT
>CAYWDO010000103.1:0-2243 GCA_964456995.1 uncultured Brevundimonas sp. | reverse complement strand
CGGCGTCCTCGCGCACCTTGTCCGTCTCGCCGTCCAGCACCCCGGCGAAGGCCGACAGGCGCGACAGGAAGGCGTCGGCGCCGGCCGCGTCCTCGACCCTGTGCTGGTTGTCCATGAAGTCCGGCGTCTCGAAATAGGCGCCCGACAGCTGGGTGACGATATAGGGCGACGGGCGGCCCGGTCCCGAACCATAGGCGAAGCGCGCGGTCTCGGCCGAGGTCTCGCGGCCGAAGGCGGCGATGGCGTAGTTCAGGGCACCGGCCTGGCACAGACCCGTCTGGTCGAAGGCGCGCAAGGTCGCCCAGCGGCTGACGGCCTTGTCGCGGTCCTTGCGGATGGCCTCGGGACCGGCCTCGCTGAGTTTGGACGACAACCCGGCGCGGGCGCCGCGATCCAGACCCAGGTTGGTGGCGCGCTCGGGCGCCTCGTCCACGTCGGCCTCGAACCAGCCGTCCAGCAGGGCGTTCAGCCGCGCATCCGCGTCGCTGGCGGCGGCATGGGCCAGAGACGGCGCCACCGCCGCCGTGGCGGCGGCGGTCAGCAACAGGCGGCGGCGGTCGATCATGGTCTTCACTCCCCGACGAGGGCGGCGCGACGCCGCGCGCCCCCTCCTTCACTCAAGCGGTCGTCGGACCGGCGCGTCCGTGCTTCGTGGTTCAGGCGGGCGTCCAGGCGTTCATGGTCCGCTTCAGCACGGTCAGCGGCACGCCGCCCAGGTTCAGGCCTGTGTCATGGAAGCCCTTGATGTCGAAGCGGTCGCCCAGACGGCGCTTGGCGTCTTCACGCAGGCGAACCCAGGTGGTGTGGCCGACCTTGTAGCTGGAGGCCTGACCCGGCCAGACGCAATAGCGTTCGACCTCGGTGGCGACGCTGGATTCCTGATCGCCCAGGGTATCGACCATGTAGCGGATGCCCTGTTCACGGCTCCAGCGCTTGTGGTGAAGCCCTGAGTCCACGACCAGACGCGCGGCCCGGAACATCAGCGACTGCAGATAGCCGATCTGGCCGAAGGGATCGTTTTCATAGGCGCCGATCTCGTCCGCCAGTTGCTCGGCGTACAGGCCCCAGCCCTCGGAATAGGCCGAGAAGCCCATGACCTTCATCAGCAGCGGCGTGTCCGGCTGCTCCTGCTGCAGGGCGATCTGGAAGTGATGGCCCGGCACCGCCTCGTGATAGGTCAGGGTCGGCAGGGTCCACTTGGGCCATTCGGCCGTGTCGCGCAGGTTGATGTAGTAGGCGCCCGGACGTGACCCATCCAGAGCCGGCGACTGATAATAGCCGCCCGGCGCCCCGGCCTCGATGGCCTTGGGCACGCGCTTGATGTCGCACGGCGACTTGGGCAGGCGACCGAAGTAGTCCGGCATGCGCGCCTGCATGGCGACCATCTGGACGTTTAGTTCCTTGATCAGCTCGTCCTTGGCTTCATCCGTGTTCGGATAGACAAAGCGCGGCTCCTGGCCGAGGGCGCCGATGCGCTCGCCGACCGAGCCCTGCGTCATGCCTTGCGCCTTCAGCAGGGCGTCGGCGCGGGCCGAGATTTCCGCCACCTGCTCCAGCCCCATCTGATGCACCTCGTCCGGCGTCATCGAGGAGGTGGTGAAGTATTTCAGGCCGAAGCGGTAATAGTCCTCGCCCTGCGGCAGGCGCCAGACGCCGCCGTCATGGGTCGCGCCGGGACGCACCGCTTTCAGGGCCTCGGCCTGACGCTGGATGGCCGGATAGACTTCCGCGGTCAGGATGGCCTGGGCGCGCGCGGCCCAGTCGCCAGGGATATTCTTCTCTGCGGTGCGGCGCGCAACCGACTGGCTCATGACCGAGTCGGCCGGGGCCGTGCCGGTGATGGCGGCCATCTGGGTCAGGGTGCGATCAATGACGAAGTCCGGCGGCACGGCCCCCGCGGCGAAGTCGGCCTGCATCCGCTCACGCTCGGCGTCCAGGCCCTTGGCGAAGTCCGACAGGCGCGACAGATAGGCGTCGGCGTCGTCCGCCGCCTCGATGCGATGCTGGCTGTCGAGGAAGTCGGGGATCTGCTGATAGGACCCGCTCAGTTGGCTCACCGTATAGGGTGACGGGAACATGCCGCCGCCATAGGGGAACTTGTACCCCTCCTGCACCGTGTCGCCGAAGAACTCGAGCGAGTCGTAATAGGTCTGCTCGGTGGCCGTCAGCTTGGTCTTGTCGGTGGCCTTGACGGCCTTCATGCCGTCGATGAACTGGACCTTGTCGGCGTCGATCTTGGCCTG
>CAYWDO010000102.1:0-8892 GCA_964456995.1 uncultured Brevundimonas sp. | reverse complement strand
GGCACGACCATCATCACCTTCCTGATGGTCTTTCTGATTCAAAGCACCCAGAACCGCGACGCGGCGGCCATGCACGCCAAGGTGGACGAGCTGATCTATGCGGTGCGCAAGGCCGACGCCCGCTTCATCGGCATCGAGCATCTGACCGACAAGGAACTGGCCGTCATTCTGGAAGAGGTGGAGCAGCGGGCGCTGGCCATCCATGCGGGCAAGCCGGCGCGGGCGATTACGGGCAAGCCCGCCGTGCGCGCCGAGGAGATCGAGGCCGAGCAGCCGCCGAAAGCCAGGGCTTCAAAACCGTCGTCAAAGGCAGGGGCGTGAGCGATCTGATCGCCAACGTCGTCGGCACGGCGGCGGCCCTGTGTTCGATCACCAGTTTCGCGCCGCAGATGGTCAAGATCTGGAAGACGCGGGACGCCTCCAGCGTGTCGCTGAAGACCTATTCCCTGACCGTGACCTGCTTCGTGCTGTGGACGGCCTATGGCGTGATGATCGGCGCCTGGCCGGTCGCCGTGGCCAACGCCTGCGCGCTGGTCATGGCGACCGGGGTCTTGCTGATGAAGTGGCGCTTCAGTCGCGGTAGTTGAGCGCCGGGGTGCGGTCGCCCAGCAGGGCCTCATATTTGAAGTCCGGGCCGCGACGGCGATCGAACTCAGTCTTGGCGGCAGCGATGGTGTCCGGGCTCTGGAACAGTTCGGCCGTGGTCAGGGCCAGGGTCTTGGCCGCCAGATGCGCGCCCTTCAGACCGATGGTCGAACCGGCGGCCACCACGTTCTGCCAGCTGTGGCCCGCCGAACCGGGGACGAAGGTGGCGGTGGACAGGCCGACCGTTGGCGCGACCCACGACACGTCCGACACGTCGGTCGAGCCGCCGAAGTCGCCGCCGATCACCGCCGGTTCGATCTGGCCCACGCTGGCCAAGTCCGGCTTGGTCGGCAAGGTCTTCTGGATCTCGGTCGCCAGGGCGACCTCTTCCGGCGTCCAGGTGATGCCGCCGACATGGCGCAGGTTGCGGTCCATGACGGTCATCAGGGCCTCGTTCGGCAGCATGGAATAGACGCCGCCGATGGCCTCGAACTCGACGCGGGTGCCGGTGCCCAGCGCTGCGCCGTCCGCCGCCTTCTTCACCCGTTCCAGCACGTCGCGGACGATGGCCGGGTCGTTGTGGCGGACGTAGTAGTAGCTCTCGGCGAAGGCCGGGACGACATTGGGCGCCTTGCCGCCGTCAGTGATGGCGTAATGGATGCGGGTGCGGTCGGGAATGTGTTCGCGCATCAGGTTGACCATGGCGTTCATGGCCTCGACCCCGTCCAGGGCCGAACGGCCCTTGTCCGGCGCGGCGGCGGCGTGGGACGAGACGCCGTAGAAGCGGAACTTGCCCGAGACGTTGGACATGGTGTCGCCCTGACGGGCGCTGTTGACGTTGCCGGGGTGCCAGTGGACGGCCACGTCCACGTCGCTGAACAGGCCGTCGCGGACCATATAGACCTTGCCCGAGCCGCCTTCTTCGGCCGGCGTGCCATAGACGCGCAGCTCGCCCTTGATGTTGTTGGCGACCATCCAGTCCTTGACCGCGATGGCCGCGTGGACCGAGGCCGCGCCGAACAGGTTGTGGCCGCAGCCGTGACCGGCATGGCCGCCAGCCGATTCCTGGACCGGGTTCAGGGTCTGCGACAGGCCGGGCAGGGCGTCGTATTCGGCCAGGACCGCGATGACCGGGCCGTCGCCGTTCTTGAAGCTGGCGAGAAAGGCGGTCGGCTCGTTGGCGATGCCCGGCGTGACCTGGAAGCCCGCCTCGGTCAGTTGCCCCTGCAACAGGGCCGAGCTTTGCGTCTCCTGATAGCCCAGCTCTGCGAACTTCCAGATTTCGAGCGCGGCGTGGTCCAGGGCGGGCTGGTTGCGTTCGACCGTGCCGGTGATCTGGGTGCGGGCTTGCGGCGACAGTTCGGCGGCGAAGGCCGGAGCGCTGAGGCCGGTCAGGGCGGCGGCGAGCGCCAGGGCGCGCATCGAGACGGGTTTCATCGGGAACTCCACAAGCAGACGGTAAATAGACGAAGGGCGGAAAGCGATGGCTCGCCTTCCGCCCGATAGGATCAAGACCGGATCAGAAGGTCTTGCGGAAGCTGGCGTACCAGTAGCGGCCATAGGGCTGATAGACGGTGCCGACGAAACCGGCCGACGAGAGGGGCGGCTCTTCGTCGGTCAGGTTGCGCACGCCGACGCGCACGGCCGTTCCGGCCAGGCGGCCCTCGTCGAACTGATACTCGCCATAGAGGTTGGCGGTGATGGTGGCGTCCACGGTCCAGTAGTCGCCCGCCGAGTTGGTCAGGCTGTCGTCGTAGAGGGACGAGATGTACTGGGTGAAGGCGCCGACGGTCCAGCCATCCTTGCGCCAGGTTCCGGCCAGGGACCACTTCCATTCCGGGCGACCCAGATCGCGGATCATGTCGCCCATGCTGCCGCCCAACGAGATCGAGGGGGCGATGTCGCCAGCCTCCTTGGCGTCGACCAGGGCCTGTGCGCCCGGCGCCAGCTCCAGATAGTATTTCAGCAGGTGCGAGACGTTCAGATTCAGGCTGAAGTCGCCGTAAGCAGTGCCGCGCAGGCTCCACATGGCGCCCAGGTCAAGGCCCTCGACGGTTTGCGGCTGCTGGTTGGTGTAGGCGTCGGTGATGTATTGCACCTCGCCGACGGCGGTCAGGCCGGTGCCGGCGAAGATCGTCTGATCCGCGGCGGTCGCGTCGGCGCGAACGACATTGGGGTTCGAGCTGCCCTGCTTGCGCAGCAGATAGTCGAGAATCAGGGCGTTCTGACCGCGGAACAGCCCCACCATGCCGGTCTGCTCGACCTGCCACCAGTCGGCGGTGAAGGTGAAATCGCCGAACTGTTCGGGGATGAAGCGCGGCTGGACCACCAGGCCGAAGGACAGGGTCTCGGACTCCTCCGGCTGCAGGTCGGGATTGCCGGAGCGACGCTCGGCGGTGAGCTTGCGGACGTGGGTCTGGCTGGCGCTGGACTTGTCGGCGAAGCTGTTGGGAATGCCCGAGACGGTGCTGGCGCCGCACTGGCTCATATTGGTGATCGCCCCCCGGCGCAGCAGGGCCTCGCAGTAGATATAGTCGTTAGAGCTGTTCGAACGAGTGATCACCGTGGCGTTGATCTGCTCCAGATTGGGGGCGCGGAAGCCCTGGGCCCAGGAGCCGCGAACACGGAAGCCGTCGACGATATCCCAGGCGGCGGCGACCTTGGGCTTGGCCACGTCGCCGAAGTCCGAATAGTTCTCGAAGCGGCCAGCCAGCTGCACTTCCAGGTTATGCACCAGCGGAATGTTCATTTCCGGCGACACCAAGGGGGCGGCGAACTCCAGATAGGCGGACAAGACGTCGCGCTCGCCGTAGGTGTCGGGGTTCTCGGACGAGTTGATCAGGTCGCTGTAGGTCGCGCCCGACTTGTCCGTGTAGCGGATCGTGCCGTCGATCCGGCCGTCGCGATCATCCAGCTGGGTTTCGGTGCGCGCCTCGATCCCGGCCGCCATGCCGACGGGACCGCCGGGCAGGGTGAAGAGGTCCGGGCGAGAGATCTTGAAGTCCCACAGACCCAGTTCGGTCTTGGTCTTGCGGACCATGTCGACCCGGATGGCGTCCAGGGCCGCCTGATTGGACGGGGTGGCGTCGCCGAAGCGCGGATTGGCCGGATCGCCGCCGTTGAAGAAGTTGTAGGCGTCGGGCGTCGACTTGGCCGCCCATTCGGCCAGCCGGGTCGTCGAGATGTTGTCGGACACGTCCTTGGCCGTGGCTTCGGACCACATCAGAGCTGATTCCCAGTTCCAACCGCGCCATTCGCCGCGCAGGCCGCCCAGGGCGCGATACTGCTGATTGGTCACCTCGACATTGATCGGCCCCATGTCGTTGAAACGATAGCCGGTCAGGCGCAAGTCGCGCTTGAACGGGTTGTAGTAGTTCGTGCCGGCGATGGTCATGACGACCGACGACAGGGTGTTGATGGGGGCCTGGCGCGCATTGGATTGCGCATAATAGGCGCCCAGTTCGCCGAAGGCCTCGACCGCGTCGTTGATCTGATATCGGCCGGTCAGGAAGAGGTTGAAGCGATCGACCTCTGGCACGACGGTCAGGTCTTCCTGGGCCGTATCGGCCAGCAGGGAGGCGTCGACATTGGTCGTTCTCTTCAGGCACAGGCCGTCGGCCAGGGCGGCGGCGCATCCGGCGAGCGTGTTCGGCTGAATGGTGAAGGTGGTGAAGCTCTGGCCGCCATAGGTGGCGGCGCTGGGCAGGGTGAACTGGCCCCAAGGGGTCAGCGACGACAGGCCGTTCAGAGCTGATCCGGTGAAACCTGTGCCGTCGAACAGCGGGCGCTTGTCGTCCGAGGCGGTGAAGGACTGATCCAGCGTCGAAAGCTCGTCGCGGTGGTCGTAGTTGAAGAAGGCCGAGATATTGCCGCGGCCATCCTGAATGTCCTTGCCGCCATAGGCGGAGAAGTTGGTCTCCCACATGTCGGTGCCCTCGGCGACGCCGTACTGGGCCGAGATGGTCAGGTCGGTCATGTCGTTGCGCAGGACGGTGTTGACGACCCCGGCCACGGCGTCGGCGCCATAGATGGCGGCGGCGCCGTCGCGCAGGACTTCCAGCCGCTTCAGGCCCGACACCGGGATGGCGTTGGTGTTGTAGGTCAGGACCGGGACCAGGTGCTCGTTGGCCTGGCTGGTGGGGTGGCCGACGACGCGGCGCCCGTTCAGCAGAACCAGGGTGTTGCCGATGCCGAGGCTGCGCAGGTTGACCGAGCCGGTGTCGCCGCGCGCCGAGTTGGAGCTGGCGGGCAGATAGGAGGAGTTGAAGGTGACGTCGCCCATCTGTGGGATGGTGCGCAGCAGTTCGTCGCCGGAGGTGGCGGCGGCCGCCAGAATTTGTTCCTCGCCGATCACGGTGACCGGCAGGGCGGCTGTGACCTTGGCGCCGCGAATCTGCGAGCCGACGACCACGATCTCATCGACCTGGGTGGCCTCGGGCTCAGCGGCTTCCTGAGCGACGGCGCCGGTCGCGGCGCCGAACAGGGCTGTGGTGGCCAACATGGCCGTCTTCAAGCTTCGACGAGCGAAGGTTGCACGCATGGTCTGGTTATCCCCGTTGGTGGTCATCGAACTCGGCATCCCCCGGTGTTCGTCCGGCGGCGGCCGGCGTCGTCTGGCGTAAAGTCGCCCCCGGGTGCGCAATTTGACGAAATGCGTCTGTCCCGGAGGGTTCCTCACAGTCGGGACTAGAAACGGACACAATCGCGCCGTCAACCGCTCAAGGTTAAATATTGCTGTTATCCATTATAATGAGCAAGGTAATCACTAGAAATCACCCTTGAGTTCGCTATTTCAGCAATGCTATCGCTTCATTCAGGCCGTCTTTATGTGACGGTGCAGCTCAGTTTCTGCTCGTCCTGGGTGGGGTTGGGGCGAATTGTGACGGGGTGGCTATGCGTTCTCATCTGAAGATTCTGGCGGTCGCGGCGGCGGCCTTGTTGGCGGCTGCACCCGCGATGGCGCAGCAGGCCCCGGTTCAGACCCGGCCGGCTGTCGGCAGCGGCGGCGACATCGTCAACTACGGCCAGATCCACAGCCCGACGGTGGGGCGCGGCGGCATGGTGGTGAGCCAGAGCGCCCTGGCGACCCAGGTCGGCGTCGATATCCTGAAACAGGGCGGCAACGCCGTGGACGCCGCCGTGGCCGTGGCCTTCGCCGAGGCGGTGACCCTGCCGCGCGCCGGCAATATCGGCGGCGGCGGCTACATGATCGTCCACATGGCGGCGACGGCGGATCGACCGGCGCAGGACATCGCCATCAACTATTACGGCACGGCGCCGCGCGCCACGACGCCGGACTTCCTGCTGGACGACAGCGGCAAGTTTGACCGCCGCGCCCCCTCCAGCTTCCGCAATGTCTCGGTGCCGGGCACCGTCGCCGGCATGTGGGAGGCGCACAAGCGGTTCGGCGTCCTGACCTGGGCCCAGGTCGTGGCCCCGTCGGTCAAGCTGGCTGAAGACGGCGTGGTCCTGTCGGACGGCGAGGCCGACGCCACCGCCGGTCGCGCCACGGTGTTGGCCACGGACCCCGGCGCGCGCGAAGCCTATCTGAAGCCCGACGGCACGCCCTATCGCGCCGGCGAACTGTTCAAGCAGCCGCAACTGGCCTGGAGCCTGCGCCAGGTGCAGCAGGGCGGGGCCGACGCCTTCTATCGCGGCGAATTGGCCCAGAAGATCGTCGAAGGCGTGCGGGCGCGTGGCGGCATCATGGACGAAAAGGATCTGGCCGATTACCGCGCCGATGTGACAGCGCCGATCTGGTCCACCTATCGCGATCACCGCATCGCCTACATGCCGCCGACGGCCTCGGGCGTCAGCGTGGCCGAGGGGCTGAACCTGCTGGAGCATTTCCCCATGCGCGAGCTGCGTTGGGGCAGCGTCGACAGCCTGCACCTGATTTCCGAGGTGATGAAGATCGTCTCGTCGGACCGTCGCCTGATCGGCGGGGCGCCGCAGTGGACGACGCCGGCGCAAGGCCTAGCCAGCAAGGAATTCGCCGCCGAGCGGGTCAAGCTGATCTCGATGGACCGCTCGCTGGCCGCCGCCGACATCCCGGAGGGCAATCCCTATCCGTACGAGAGTCAGGACACGACCCACTATTCGGTCGCCGACGCGCACGGCAATGCGGTGTCGAACACCTATACCCTGTCCAACTCCTATGGCGCGCACGTCGCCCCGGTGGGGACGGGCATCCTGCTGAACAACTCGCTCGACAACTTCTCGTGGGGCACGACCGGCCAGCCGAACTCGCCGGCGCCGGGCAAGCGTCTGGGCTCGACCATCACGCCGATGATCGTGTTTGACGACGACAAGCCCTGGCTAGTCACCGGCACGCCGGGCGGCGGCTATATCATCGCCACCATGGTGCAACTGATCTCGAACGTCATCGACCATCAGTTGAACATCGCCGAGGCGGCCATGCGTCCGCGCCTGAACCAGGGCGGCGGCGATAGCCCTCTGGAGCTGGAAGGCGGCTTCTCGCCCGACGTCGAACGCCTGTTGCAGGCGCGCGGCCACACCGTTCGCCCGTCCATGACAATGGGCAGCACCCAGTCCATCATGATCGAGGGCGACCGATTCCTCGGCGCCGCCGATACGCGTCGTCCTGACGCGCTGGCGCTGGGCGTCCAGTAAGCACTCAGTCATCCGCAGGGGGCGGCCCATGTTGCGCAAGGTTCTGCTGGCGAGCGTCGCCGGCCTGGTTCTGGTCGCGGGCGCCGCGCCCGTCATGGCTCAGGCGGCGGGCTCGCGCCCTGCGGCGACCGCCGCCTTCCAGGAGGGCCTCTTCGGGGTTCGTCTGGACCGCGAGAAGGGCAAGGTTCTGGTCCGCCTGCCGGCGCCCGGCGAGGGCGGCGTTCTGGGGCGCTACCTCTATCAGCCCGGCCTGTCGGCGGGTCTGGGCATGGACGGGGTCGGGCTGGATCGCTCGGGCCTGGGACAGGCTCAGATCGTGGCCTTCCAGAAGGTCGGCCATCGCGTCCTGGCGCGGTTCGAGAACAACCGCTTCCGCGCCGTCGGCGCCGGGGCGGACCAGCAGAACGCGGTGACGGCCTCCTTCGCCCCCTCGGTGATCTGGGCCGCCGACGTGGCCGAAACCCATGCGGACGGCTCGGTCACGGTGGACCTGTCGGGCTTTCTCGAGCGCGACGCGGTCAACGCCGCCGGGCGGCTGAAGCGCGGCCGGCAGGGGACGTTCAAGGCGGCGCCGACGCTCGGCTACCTCGACCTCGACCAGACCCTGGTCTTCCCCGACAACGTCGAGTTCCAGAGCGTCCAGACCTTCACCAGCGACGAGCCGGGCATGGAGCTGTCGCGCGTCGCCCCCGACGCCCGTTCGGTCACCATCGCCGTGCGCCACTCCTTCATACGCCTGCCCGACGACGGCTTCGTCAGCGTGCCGCACGACCCGCGCTCCGGCACCTCGGCCCAGGTTCTGGTGACCGATTTCGCCGCCGATCTGGATCAGCCGGTAGTCCGCCGTCTGGCGCGCCGTTTCCGACTGGAGAAGACCGATCCCACCGCTGTTCGCTCGACGGTGAAGAAGCCCATCGTCTTCTACGTGGACCGCGCCGCGCCCCAGGCGATTCGCGAGGCCCTCATCGACGGCGGCAACTGGTGGGCGCAAGCCTTTGATCGTGCTGGATACATCGACGCCTTCCGGGTCGAGCTGCTGCCTGAGGGCGCGCACCCGATGGACGCGCGCTACAACATCGTCTCCTGGGTTCACCGCGAGACACGCGGCTGGTCCACGGGCACCAGCGTCAATGATCCGCGCACCGGCGAGATCGTGCGCGGCGTGGTGCAACTGGGCTCGCTGCGTGACCGCCAGGACAAGATGATCTTCGAGGGGCTGGTCGGCGCCGCGCGCAGCGGCACGGGTGGCGAGGACGATCCCGACCGTCTGGCCTATCAGCGCCTGCGCCACCTGTCGGCGCACGAGATCGGCCACGCCCTGGGCATAGCCCACAACTTCGCCGCCTCGACCTATGAGGATCGCGCCTCGGTCATGGACTATCCGGCCCCCTGGGTGATCGCGGACGACGACCGTCTGGACTTCAGCCGCGCCTATACGACGGGCGTCGGCGCCTGGGACCGCTTTGTCGTCGACTGGCTGTACGGGGATGCGCCGGGACAGGACCCGGTCGCGCGCCGCGCCGCCCTGGCCGCCGAGTCGCAAGCCAAGGGTTATCGCTTCGTGTCGGACAGCGACACGCGCGCTCTCGGCGGGGCTCAGCCCTACAGCGCCATGTGGGACAACGGGACCGATCCGGTGGCCGAGTTCGCCAACGTCATGGCGGTGCGCAAGAT
>CAYWDO010000101.1:3600-8965 GCA_964456995.1 uncultured Brevundimonas sp. | reverse complement strand
CTCTACGCCCGCATCGACATGGTCCCCGACGCCGACGGCCAGTGGCTGCTGATGGAGGCCGAACTGATCGAGCCCGACTTCTATCTAAGCTCAGCTCCCGAGGCCGGCGCCCGCTTCGGCCGCGCCGTGGCGGAGCGGTTGGGGTTGTAGGGCCTCAGCCTATCACTAGCCCTCCCCCTCGAGGGGGGAGGGTTGGGTGGGGGTTGGAGGCAGGCCCTGTCCGCCGGAGCGCTGGAGACCGGGACATCGCCTCATGCGCCCTATCGGCCATGTCGTGTTCCACACCCCCATCCCCGGCCCTTCCCCCCTCGAGGGGGAAGGGAGAGAACAAGACGCTCAAACCCCCACGAAACTCGCTCGCGACGGACAAAGGTCCGCGATCACGCAGGCGCCGCACTTGGGCCGCTGCGCCAGGCAGGTGTAGCGCCCATGCAGGATCAGCCAGTGGTGCGCCTTGGGCAGCCAGGCCTCGGGCACGACCTTGTGCAACTGCGCCTCCACCTTGTCCGGCGTCGCGGCGTTGGCCAGCCCCAGCCGGTGCGAGACGCGAAACACATGGGTGTCCACCGCAATCGCCGGCTCGACGCCCAGTTCGTTCAGCACCACGCTGGCGGTCTTGCGCCCCACGCCGGGCAGGGCCTGAAGGTCGGCGCGGTTCAGCGGGACCTCGCCGCCGTGCTGCTCGACCAGCATTCGCGCGGCGGCGATGACGTTCCTCGCCTTGGTGCGATAGAGGCCGATAGAGGCGATCAGCGGGATCAGCCCCTCCTCGCCCAGGGCCAGCATCTTCTGCGGCGTGTCGGCGACGGCGAACAGGGCCTTGGTCGCCTTGTTGACCCCCACGTCGGTCGCCTGGGCCGACAGGGCGACGGCGACGACCAGGGTGTAGGGATTGACGAAATCCAGCTCGGTCTTGGGGTCGGGCATGATCCCCGACAGGCGCACGAAGATCTCCTCGACCCGGTCCTCGTCCGGCGGCCAGCCGATCACCGCCCCGACCGGCGCCTTTTTCGGCGCGCGCGAACGTTTGCCCGGCGGCGGCGTCAGGCTGGCGCGGGCAGCCTTGGAAGGGGGACGAGAGCGAACGGTCATGCCCCCGCTTCGCCTCCCCCACGCGCCCCGTCAACCGAACGAAATCGACACGGTGCGACAAAATCGCGCAGGAGACTCTTGATTTATGGACGCACCTGTCCATTTTACGCGCCAAAATCGAAGCGAGCTCTCTCCCCATGGCCCTCCCCGCCAATCTGAAGAAACGCCTGCCCCTGGTCATCGGCGGGGTCGTCGTCATCGGCCTCATCGTCGGGGGCGTCATCTGGTGGCAGGGCAAGCAGCGCTGGGAGGCGACCGACAACGCCTTCGTCCAGGCCGACACCGTCCTGGTCAGCCCGCGCATCAGCGGCGCGGTCATCGAGGTCCTGGTCAGGGACAACCAGCGCGTCGAGGCCGGTCAGGTTCTGGCCCGTCTGGACGACGCCGACGCCAAGACCGCCCTGATGCAGGCGCAGGCCAATCTGACGGCGGTCATGGCCGCGGTGGACAATGTCGACGCCCGCGCCGCCCAGGAACAGGCCACCATCGCCGAGCGCGCCGCCGCCGTGACCCAGGCCCGCGCCCAGGCCGGTCTGGCCCGCGCCCAGGTCGATCGCTACGGCAAGCTGGCGGAACAGGGCTGGGTCTCGCAGCAACGCATCCAGACCGAGCGCGCCTCCGCCGAAACCGCCGCCGCCTCGGTCGCCCAGGCCCAGGCCGCCCTGACCGCCGAACAGCGCACCGCCGCCGTGCTCGGCTCGACGCGCAACCAGAGCGTCGCCGCCGTCGAACAGGCCCGCGCCTTGGTGGATCAGGCCCAGCTGACCCTGGACCGCACCGTCATCCGCGCCCCCGTCGCCGGCGTCGTCGGCGCACGCGGCGTCCGCGTCGGCCAGGTGGTGCAGGCCGGCGGACAGATGATGTCCATCGTTCCGCTTCAGGACACCTATGTCGTCGCCAACTTCAAGGAGACCCAGGTCGGCCGGATGCGCCTGGGCCAGACGGTCGAGATCAAGGCCGACGCCTTCCCCGGCCAGTCCATCGTCGGCCACGTCGACAGCTTCGCCCCGGCTACGGGATCCGAGTTCGCCCTGATCCCGGTCGAGAACGCCACCGGCAACTTCACCAAGATCACCCAGCGCGTCCCCGTCCGCATCGTCGTCGACCGCCGCGCCACCGGCGAGCCTGTCGCCCTGCGTCCCGGCCTGTCGGTCGAGGTCAAGGTGGACCTGAAGAGCCAGGGCGGCGCCGCCTTCGCCGACGCCCATCTGGGTCAGGTCGCGACCGCGTCCCTGGACACGGCCCGGTGACCGACGCCGCCGTTTCGGCGGGCGCTCCGGCCGGCCTGAACGCCAAGCCCGAGATCAACTGGCCTGTCCTGCTGCTCGGCTTCGCCGGCATGGTCATCGGCCAGTTCATGGCCATTCTGGACATCCAGATCGTCGCCGCCTCCCTGCCCCAGATTCAGGCCGGGGTCGGCGCCTCGGCCGACGAGATCAGCTGGATCCAGACCGCCTATCTGATCCCCGAGGTCGTGATGATCCCCCTGTCGGGATACCTGTCGCGGCTGTGGGGCACGCAGAAGCTGTTCCTGGCCTCCTGCATCGGCTTCCTGATCATGAGCGTGGCGGTCGGCCTGTCGTCGTCGGTCGAGATGATGATCTTTTTCCGGGCGCTGCAGGGCTTCCTCGGCGGGGCCATGATCCCGACCGTCTTCGCCGTGGCCTTCACCGCCTTCCCGCCCGAGAAGCGCGTCACCGCCAGCGTCATCATGGGCCTGATCGTGACGCTCGCGCCCACGGTCGGCCCGACCCTGGGCGGCCATCTGACCGAGTGGCTCAGCTGGCGCTGGCTCTTCTTCATCAACATCTTCCCGGGAATTCTGGTCCTCTTCCTGGTCAGCCGCTACGCCCATTTCGACAAGGGCGACGCCAGCCTGTCCAAAGGCTTCGACTGGACGGGTCTGGGCCTGATGGCGGCCTTCCTGATGAGCCTGCAGTTCGTGCTGGAGGAGGGGTCCAAGAACGACTGGCTGGCCGACGACCACATCCTGCTGCTCAGCCTGGTCGCCCTGATCTGCGGCCCGGCCTTCATCTGGCGCTCGCTCAGCTATCGCAATCCCATCGTCGAGCTGCGCGCCTTCGCCAACCGCAACTTCGTGGTCGGCGTCGTCATGACCTTCGTCGTCGGCGCAGCCCTGTTCGGCGGCACCTTCCTGCTGCCGCTGTTCCTGGGCCGGGTGCGCGACTATTCGGCGGCCGAGGTCGGCACCACCATGGTCGTCTCCGGCCTGGCCATGTTCGCCACCGCGCCCTTCGCCGGGCGGCTGGTGCGGCTGCTCGACCCCCGCATCCTGATGTTCGTCGGCTTCATGCTGTGCGCCTGGGGCATGTGGGATGCGCGTCTGGTCACCGGCGACTGGGGCTTCTGGGAGTTCGCCGGGGTTCAGGCCGTGCGCGGCTGCGGCGTCATGATCGCCATGATCGCCTCGCAGCAGGTGACCATGTCCACCCTGCCGCCGCACATGGTCAAGAACGCCTCCGGGCTGGTGAACCTGTCTCGCAACGTCGGCGGCGCCTTCGGCCTGGCCATCCTCAACACCTCCCTGACCCAGAACTCCGCCCTGCACATGGTCGAGCTGACCAGCGCCATCAATCAGTCGGACGTCGCGGTGCGCAATATGATCGCCGGTCTGGCCCAGCGCTTCTCGGGCTCCATCGACCCGCACGCCGCCGCCATGAAGGCCTTCTACGGCATGCTGCAAAAGCAGGCGACGACCCTGGCCTTCGGCGACGCCTTCGCCCTGCTGGCCATCGCCTGCGCGGGCGCCGCCTTCGTCACCCTGCTGTCCAAGCCCGGCAAGGCCGATCCGTCAGCCGGCCCGACCGAGGTCCACTGATGCCCCGCGCCCCCGGTCAGATCGACGAGCACAAGAGCGCCGCCATCCTTCAGGCCGCCTCGGACCTGTTCGTGGAAAAGGGCGCACTGGCCTCCATGGCCGAGATCGCCCGGCGCGCAGGCGTGTCGAAACAGACCCTCTACAACCGCTTCCCCACCAAGACCGACATCGGCCGGGCCCTGGCGGCCCAGCGCTCGGACGCCGTCACCGCCCCGCTGAAATCCGGCGCCGCGCCCGAAGCGGTGCTGACCGCCATCGCCGAGACCCTGATCAACAAGATCTGCCATGAGGGCAAGGGCGCCTCCCTGCGCGGCGTGGCCCTGATGTCGCCCGAGGCGCCTGAGCTGGCGCGCGCCATCTATGACGCCGGACCGGGCGAGAGCGTGCGCCGCATCGCCGCCTGGCTGGCCGAGCAGGACCGTCTGGGGCTGCTGTCCGTGCCCGACCCCGCCGGCGCCGCCGAGATGTTCGCCGGCATGGTCCTGGGCCACGGCCACCTGCGCTCGGTCCTGGGCCTGCCCCACCCCGACGCCGGCGACGCGCCTGCTCGCGCCCGCGAAACCGCCCGCCGCTTCATCCGCGCCTTCGCCCCTGAGTAGAGCTCTCCAGTTTGGCCCTTGGGCCGGATCGGCGTAAAGCCCGCACGTCCGCCTGCCCCCTTCGGAGTTCCCCATGCTGATCCACCTGTCGTCCTGGCCCGAAATCGACGCGCGCCTCAAGTCCGGCGCCGCCCTGTCCAAGACGGTCATCGTGCCGATCGGCTCGAACGAGCAGCACGGCCCGACCGGCCTCCTGGGCACCGACTGGCTCTGCCCCGAGATCATCGCCCACGCCGCCGAGAAGGGCGACGAGCGCCTGATCATCGCCCCGACCTTCAACATCGGCATGGCCCAGCATCACCTGGCCTTCGCCGGCACCATCTCCTTGCGCCCCTCGACCTTCATGGCCGCCATCACCGACTGGGTGTCGTCCCTGGCCCGTCACGGCTTCGAGCGCATCTATTTCCTCAACGGCCACGGCGGCAATGTCGCCACCATCGAGGCGACCTTCGCCGAGATCTACGCCGACTGGTCCTTTGTCGAGGAGCAGCCGCCCTTCGTGCTGAAGCTGCGCAACTGGTGGGACCTGCCCGGCGTGCACAAGCTGTGCGAGGAGATCTTCCCCGTCGGTCACGGCGCCCACGCCACCCCGTCCGAGATCGCCGTGACCCAGGCCGCCTATCCCGACCATATCAAGATCGCCGACTACAGCCCCAAGATCGCTCCCATGGGCCCGATCCGCGACGCGCTCGACTACCGCGCCCGCTTCCCCGACGGCCGCATCGGTTCGGACCCGGCCCAGGCCAGCCCGGAAACAGGCCAGCGCATCATCGACGCCGCCATCCCGGCCCTGATCCAGGACGTCTCGGCCTTCGCCGCCGAAGTCCTGCCCTGA
>CAYWDO010000101.1:0-3500 GCA_964456995.1 uncultured Brevundimonas sp. | reverse complement strand
CCCGGCATGATGGGCGACGGCACCGAAGAGCAGAACCTCAACCAGCCCGGCGATCCGTCCAAACGGATCACGGAAGACGAAGTCGATGAAGCCTTCACCAAGGACCCGAAGATCGTCCCGAAGGGGTAGGTTCTGAACCCCCAACTCTCGTCACCCTCGGGCTTGTCCCGAGGGCCTATCGTTGTCCCGGGGTGTCGTTTGACGCACGCAGAAGACGTCAAAGGGGACCAAGGTTTCCCGCACAGCCGCCATAGGCCCTCGGGACAAGCCCCAGGGTGACAACTTCTTGAAAGCCCGCGCGACCAGCCCTCAGGCCGTGCGGATGATCCCGCCCCGCGCCTCGACCGGCCAAGGGGTCAGCTTGCCCCCCGCGCATGGACCCCCGACGCACGATCCGCTCAGCGGCTCGAAGATGGCCCCATGCCAGCCGCAGATGATCAGCGACCCATCCGGCGTCAGATAGCGATCCAGCTCCATGGCGATGGGGAAGCCCGCGTGCGGGCAACGATCGACCCAGCCCGCGACCTGACCGTCCTTACGCACCACAAAACCGTGGAAATAGGCCTCGCCGATCTGCAAGACGAAACCGCGCGAGCCGGGGTCGGCGATGTCGCCTTCTGCGCACAGCGCCACGTTCGGCGGCGTCTTCCAGACGCGCTTGCGCTCTTGCGGCGCCGCTTCCACAGGCGACTCTACAGGCTCGGACATTATTCGCGTTCGGGCTTGAGCGGCCGGGTCAGCAGGGCCTCGATGGCGGCGTCCACCGTGGTTTCGCCCGCCAGGACAGCGGCGACCGCCTCGCAGATAGGTGTCTCGACGCCCAGCTTGCGCGCCAGTTCGCGCACGGCCGGCGCGCTTTCATAGCCCTCGGCCACGGATCGCTTGCCGGCCAGAGCCTGTTCGACGCTCATGCCCTGACCCAGGGCCAGGCCCAGGCTCATGTTGCGGGACTGCGGGCTGGAGCAGGTCAGGACCAGATCGCCCAGACCGCACAGGCCGGCGACCGTCTCGGCCCGGCCGCCCAGGGCCAGGGCCACCCGAACGATCTCGGCGAAGCCGCGCGTGATGACGGCGGCGTGGGCGCTGCGGCCCAGTTCGCGGCCTTCGACGATGCCGCAGGCGATGGCCAGGACGTTCTTCAGCGCCCCGCCCGTCTCGGCCCCGATCAGGTCGTCGGCCAGATAGGGACGGAAGACCGGCCCCGACAGCGCCGTCGCCAAGGCTGTCGCCAGGGCTTCGTCCTCGCAAGCCAGGGTCACGGCGCTGGGCAGGCCGCGCGCCACCTCGGCGGCGAAGCTGGGCCCCGACAGAACGGCGGGCGTAGCCGACGGAATCGTCTCGGCCAGCACCTCGGTCATCAGCTTCAGCGAGCCGCGCTCGATGCCCTTGGCGCACAGGACGATGGGCAGGCCGGGCCGGGCATAGGGCGCAAAGGCGGCCAGCGTCGCCCGCATATGCTGAGCCGGCGGCACCGCCAGGATCAGATCGCAGTCGGCCAGATCGGCCAGATCAGCGGTGACGTTGATGGCCGAGTCCAGCTCGATGCCGGGCAGGAAGGCGTCGTTCATCCGCCGCGCGCGGATGCTCTCGATCACCTCGGGCTCGCGCGCCTGCAAGACGACCGCAAGGCCCGCCGCTGCTGCGCTCTGCGCCAGGGCCGTGCCCCAGGCGCCGCCGCCGATTACCCCTGCCGTATGAAATTCCATGTCTTCTCCGGTCCCCCGACCACCGCTCGGACGAAGGCCCGTCAGGCCTTCGCGCCCTTTCGGCCCGTTTTCTTGTGCACAGGATCGGCGTTCGCGCGCGCCTCGTCCAGAGGCCATCGCGGTCGCGCGGCGACATCGATGTCGGATGTCAGCCCTTTTTCCAGCCGTTCCGCCCCCGCCAGGGCGATCATGGCCGCGTTGTCGGTGCAGTAAACCAGGGGCGGCGCGAGGAAGCTGAAGCCGTGCTTCGTCGCCAGATCCTCCAGCGTGCGGCGAATGGTCTTGTTGGCGGCCACGCCCCCGGCGACGACGAAATGCCGTTCTTCATGCTGCTCGGCATAGGCCAGCATTGCCCGCTCGGTCCGCTCGGCCAGCTGGCGCGCAATCGCCTTCTGCACCGCGTCGGCCAGATCGGCCCGGTCCTGATCCGTCTCGCAGGTCTGGGCCAGGCGCGAGGCCGCCGTCTTCAGTCCCGAGAAGGAAAAGTCGCAGTCCTTGCGCCCCAGCAGCGCCCGCGGCAGATCAAACCGCGCCCCATCCCCAGACGCCGCCAGCGCCTCCAGCGCCGGTCCGCCGGGATAGCCCAGCCCCATGGCCTTGGCGATCTTGTCGAAGGCCTCGCCCGCCGCGTCGTCGATGGTGGTGCCCAGCCGGCTCATGTCGCCGATGCCGCGCACCTCCAGCAGCTGGCAATGGCCCCCCGAAACCAGCAGCAGCAGGAAGGGATAGGTCGTCTCCGCCCCCAGCCGCGCCGAGACCGCATGCCCCTCCAGATGGTTGACCGCGATCAGCGGCAGGCCGCGCGCCAGGGCCACCGCCTTGCCGTAGCTCAGCCCCACCATGACCCCGCCGACCAGTCCCGGCCCGGCGGTCGCCGCCACGCCGTCCAGGGCGGCATAGTCGATCCCGGCCTCAGCCATGGCCCGGCGCGCCACCCCATCGATCATCTCGACATGGCTGCGGGCGGCGATTTCCGGCACCACGCCGCCGAATGCCGCGTGCTCGTCGATCTGGCTGTAGATGATGCTGGACAGGACCTCGGCCCCGCGCGCCGACAGCCGCACCACCGAGGCGGCGGTCTCGTCGCAGCTGGTCTCCAGACCCAGAACCGTCAGAACGCGGCCTTCAGCCTCACCCGCGCCAAGGCCAGGCTTGGTTGCCCCCGTGGTCCCGCTGCTATAGTCCGCGCCAGTGTTCATCGGGTCGAGGTAGCGGCCCGCCCCCCCTTTCGCAACGGTTCCGCGATTTCATGACCCCGCTTCTTCGCATCGGCACCCGCCGCTCCAAGCTGGCGCTGGCCCAGTCCGGCATGATGCAGCGCGCCATCGGCCGCGCGCTCGGCGTGGCCGAGGACCAGATCGAGACCCTCGTCCCCCTGGTCGAGATCGTCACCACCGGCGACCGCATTCAGGACCGCCGCCTGCTGGAAATCGGCGGCAAGGCCATGTTCACCAAGGAGATCGAGGAGGCCCTGCTCGACCGCCGCGTCGACATCGCCATCCACTCGATGAAGGACGTCCCTGCCGAACAGCCCGAGGGTCTGGCCATCGCCGCCGTGCCGGAACGCGAGGACGCCCGCGACGGCTTCATCAGCCAGCATTTCGCCAGCTTCGCCGACCTGCCCCACGGCGCCCGCCTCGGCACCGCTTCGCTGAGACGGCAGGCCCAGGCCCTAGCCCTGCGTCCCGACCTGCAGATCGAGGTGCTGCGCGGCAATGTCGACACCCGGCTGCGTCGGCTGAAGGACGGCGAATTCGACGCCATCCTGCTGGCCTGTTCCGGCCTGAACCGTCT
>CAYWDO010000100.1:0-9022 GCA_964456995.1 uncultured Brevundimonas sp. | reverse complement strand
CTGGCCCTGGGCTTCGACGGCGACGGCGACCGCTGCGGCGTGGTGGACGACACCGGCGAGGAGATCTTCGCCGACAAGATCGGCCTGATGCTGGCCCGCGACCTGTCGGCCCTGCACCCGAACGCCACCTTCGTCGTCGATGTGAAATCGACCGGCCTCTACAAGACCGACGAGGTGCTGAAAGCCAATGGCGCGACCACCGTCTACTGGAAGACCGGCCACTCCTACATCAAGCGCAAGACCGCCGAACTGGGCGCCCTGGCCGGGTTCGAGAAGTCGGGCCACTTCTTCCTGTCGGGCGACCTGGGCCACGGCTATGACGACGGTCTGGTGGCGGCGGGCGCGATCCTCGCCATGCTGGACCGCAATCCCGGCAAGAAACTCAGCGAACTGAAATCCGCCCTGCCCGACGCCTGGACCTCGCTGACCATGTCGCCCCATTGCGACGATGAGCTGAAGTACGACGTCCTGGCGAAGATCGTGAAGGAATACGAGGACCTGGCGACGTCGGGCGGCTCGATCCTTGGCCGCAAGATCGTCGAGGCCATCACGGTCAACGGCGTGCGCGTCCACCTTGAGGACGGCTCCTGGGTCCTGGTCCGCGCCTCAAGCAACAAGCCGGAGTTGGTGGTGGTGGTCGAGAGCATGCGCTCCGCCGACGACATGCGCGACCTGTTCCACAAGGAAGTGAAGCCACGCCTCGCCGCCCACCCCGAAATCGGCGCCTTCAATCAGGAAATCTGAGCCTGTCTTTCCTCCCCATTCCATGGGGAGGAGGACCGCGTAGCGGTGGAGGGGCTTTTCCGACAGACACAGAGCCCCTCCGTCGCGGTCCCTGCGCGCCCGCGCCTCCTTCCCGTGAAATGGGGGAGAAGATTGACCTCGTCCCCAACGTCTGGCGTGCTCCCCTCATGACAGCCCCCACCCCCTTGCCCATCGTCATCATCGGGGGCGGCTTTTCCGGGGCCATGCTGGCTGCGCGGCTGGCGGAGCGCGGGCAGGCCTCGATTCTGATCGAGCGTCAGGGCGAGGCCGGTCACGGCCTCGCCTATTCCACCGTGCAGGACGCCCACCGACTGAATGTGCGCGCTGGACGGATGAGCGCCATGGCCGACCGGCCGCAAGACTTCATCGACTGGCTGACGACGCATCACCCCGATCAGGCCGACCCAAACGGCTTTGCGCCGCGCCGGCTGTACGGCCATTATCTGCGCGAACGTCTCGCAGCCGTTGAGCGGGCCTGTCCGGGCCTGATCCAGCGCGTCAGCGGCGAGGCGACGGCGGTCGAAGGCTGCGCCGCTCTTCTATCGGACGGCCGCCGCATTTCGGGCCGCGCGGTAGTCCTGGCCACCGGAAACCCGGCCCCGCGTACGACGCCGAAAGGGCAAAGCTCGCGCATCCTGTCCGACCCCTGGGCCGTCGGCGCCCTGGCCCCGATCCAGCCCGACGACGCCGTGCTGATCCTCGGCGCCGGCCTGACCATGGTGGACGTGGTGCTGGCGCTCGACGCCCAGGGCTGGCGCGGCCAGGCTCTCGCCCTGTCGCGGCGCGGCCTGCTGCCGCGCGCCCACGGTCCACATCACGACGCCCCGGTCGCCCTGCCGACCGACGCCCTGGAGGGGCCGCTGTCGCGCCGCCTTTCCGTCGCCCGCCGACTGGCCGCAACCCACGGCTGGCGCGGCGTCATGGAGGGCTACCGGCCGATCACCGCCGCCCTGTGGCGCGCCGCGACGACGAAGGAGCGCGCCCGCTTCCTGCGCCACCTGCGCCCCTGGTGGGACGTCCACCGTCACCGCATCGCGCCACAGGTCGAGGCCAGACTGAATGCCTTGATAGCCGATGATCGTCTGACCGTGCGCGCGGCCCGCATCCGCGAGGTCTCAGCCTCCGCCGACGCCGTGACCGGCACCATTGATCCGCACAAGGATCAAACCCCGAGAACCGTCGCCGCCGCCTGGCTGATCGACTGCACCGGCCCCGGCCATGACCCGGCCGCGACGCCGCTGACCGCCGCCCTGATCGCCGAAGGGCGCGCCCGCCTCGATCCGCTCAAACTCGGTCTGGACCTGGACGAGGCCGGTCGCGTTCTCCACGCCGACGGAACGCCGGGCCCAGACCTCTACGTCCTCGGCCCGCCCGCCCGCGCCGCCTTCTGGGAAACCATCGCCGTTCCCGACATCCGCCAGCGCATCGAGGCGCTGACGGACGTGCTGACGGCCTAACCCGCCGCCTTCACCGCCGCCGAGACATCGGCGACCACCCGTTTGACCAGGGCCTCGTCGTCGCCCTCGGCCATGACGCGGATCAGCTTTTCCGTGCCCGAGGGGCGCACCAGAAGGCGGCCTGATCCGTTCAGGGCGGCCTCCGCCTCCACGATGGCGGCCTTGACGTTCGCGTCCTCCAGCGGCTTGCCGGCGGTGTAGCGCACGTTCTGCAGCAGTTGCGGCACCGGCTCGAACTGGCGCGCCAGCTCGCTCATCGGCACGCCCGCCTCGACCAGAACGGCCAGCACCTGCAGCGCCGCCATCAGCCCATCGCCGGTCGTGGCGTGGTCCTTCAGGATGATGTGGCCCGACTGCTCGCCGCCGATGTTGAAGCCGCCTTCGCGCATCCGCTCCATGACATAGCGGTCGCCGACCTTGGTCCGCTCCAGCGTCAGCCCCTCGGCCTTCAGCTTCCGCTCCAGCCCCAGGTTGGACATGACGGTGGCGACCACGCCGCCGCCGGCCAGTCGCCCGCGCTTGGCCCAGTCCAGACTGATCAGGGCCATGATCTGATCCCCGTCGACCACATGGCCCTTCTCGTCGCAGATGATCAGCCGGTCAGCATCCCCGTCCAGCGCGATGCCGATATCGCAGCGATAGCGCTTGACCGCCTCGGACACCGTCGCCGGATGGGTCGAGCCGCAGTCGGCGTTGATGTTCACCCCGTTCGGCTCGACGCCGACCGGGAAAACCTCGGCCCCCAGTTCATAGAGGGTGGTCGGCGCCACGCGGTAGCCGGCGCCGTTGGCGCAGTCGATGGCGATGCGCAGGCCCTTGAGGCTGAGACTCTTGGGGAAGGCCGACTTGGCGATCTCGATATAGCGTGGCGGGGCGTCGTCGATGCGCTTGACCCGGCCGAGCTTGTCCGAAGGCGCCAGGTCGTCGTTCAGCCCGCCGTCCATCAGGGCCTCGATCTGCAGCTCGATCTCGTCCGACAGCTTGTAGCCGTCTGGCCCGAACAGCTTGATGCCGTTGTCGGCGTAGTCGTTGTGCGAGGCCGAGATCATGATGCCCAGATCGGCGCGCATCGACCGCGTCATCATGGCCACGCCCGGCGTCGGCAAGGGACCAAAGGTGCGCACGTCCATGCCGACCGAGGCCAGACCCGCCACCAGCGCCGGTTCGATCATATAGCCCGACAGCCGCGTGTCCTTGCCGATCACCACCAGATGGCGGCGGTCGTCGTCGGTGCGGAACAGCTTGCCCGCCGCCAGACCGACGCGCAAAGCCACCTCCGCCGTCATCGGATGGCTGTTGGCGCGCCCGCGAATGCCGTCGGTGCCGAAGTATTTTCTCTCGCCCAAGGGCGTCGTCCTTTGATGGCGGGGCGCCGGACGGTTTTCAAAGAAACCTTCCGAAACCCATTTTTTGATGTCGCCGGCCTTCGCTTCCCCTAGACGCAAGTTCACAGGGCGGGACGGGCGGAACCCTCTCGCTTACCCCTTACGGCGGTCGCGCGCAAAGCGAGACCGCCTCGCCCCTTCACCGGAGCAGACCTCATGTGCGGCATCATCGGCATTACGGGCGCAGGCGCCGTCGTCCCCCGCCTGATCGACAGCCTGAAGCGGCTGGAATATCGCGGCTATGATTCCGCCGGCATCGCCGCCGTCGTCGACGGCCGCATCGAACGCCGCCGCGCCAAGGGCAAGATCCGCGAGCTGGAGGCCGTCCTGGCCGCCGAGCCGCTGACCGGGACCATCGGCATCGGCCACACCCGCTGGGCCACCCACGGCGCGCCGACCACGACCAACGCCCACCCGCACAAGGCCGGCCGCGTCTGCCTGGTCCACAACGGCATCATCGAGAACTTCGCCGAGCTGAAGGCCGAGCTGGAGGCCGAGGGCCGCGTCTTCGAGAGCCAGACCGACACCGAGGTCATCGCCCACCTGTTGGATCACAAGCTGGCGGCGGGCCTGGCCCCGCTGGACGCCTTCAAGGCGACGCTGGACCGCCTGACCGGCGCCTACGCCCTGGCCGTTCTGATCGAGGGCGAGGAAGGCCTGATCCTGGGCGCCCGTCGCGGCAGCCCCCTGGTCGTCGGCTGGGGCGAAGGCGAGATGTACCTGGGCTCGGACGCCCTGGCCGTCGGCCCCTTCACCCAGAAGATCAGCTACCTGGAAGAAGGCGATTACGTCGCCGTGACCCGGTCGGGCGCGCACATGTTCGACGCGCACGGCCGCCCCGCCGACCGCGCCGTGGTCCAGGTCTCAGCCTCCTCGGCCATGGTCGAGAAGGGCGCCTACCGTCACTTCATGGAAAAGGAAGTCCATGAACAGCCCGACAGCGTCCAGCACACCCTGTCGGAATACCTCGACCTGGTGACCGGCACGGCCAAGACCCAGAGCGTGGACTTCGCCACGGTCGACCGCCTCCAGATCATCGCCTGCGGCACCGCCTTCTACGCCGGCCAGATCGGCAAATACGCCTTCGAGAAATACGCTGGCCTGCCCTGCGACGTCGAGATCGCGTCCGAGTTCCGCTACCGCTCCCCCGCCTTGACCCCAGGCACGGTCGCCGTGGCCGTCAGCCAGTCGGGCGAGACCGCCGACACCCTGGCCAGCCTGACCTGGTGCAAGGCGCAAGGCTTGCGCACCGCCGCCGTCGTCAACGTCCACACCTCGTCCATGGCGCGCGAAGCCGACCTGCTGTGGCCGACCCATGCCGGGCCCGAGATCGGCGTCGCCTCGACCAAGGCCTTCACCGCCCAGGTCGCTGCCCTGCTGGCCCTGGCCGTCGCCGCCGGCGTGGCGCGCGGCCGCATCGACGCTGACGAAGAGGCCGAACTGGTCAAGGCCCTGTTCGAGGCCCCGCGCCTGATCGCCGAGGCCCTGCAGATGGACGGCCAGATCCGCGCCATCGCCCAGGACCTGGCCAAGGCCACCGATGTCCTCTTCCTCGGCCGGGGGGCCATGTTCCCCCTGGCCATGGAGGGCGCGCTGAAGCTGAAGGAGATCAGCTACATCCACGCCGAGGGCTATGCTGCGGGCGAACTGAAGCACGGCCCCATCGCCCTGGTGGACGAAAAGACCCCCATCATCGCCCTGGCCCCGCTGGACGAGGTGTTCGAAAAGACCGCCTCCAACCTGGCCGAGGTCGCCGCGCGCGGCGGCCCCGTCATCATGATCGCCCCGGCGACCGCCCCTGCGCCGCACGGCGACGGCATCCGCCGCGTCGACGCCCCCGACTGCCACCCGCTGATCGCGCCCCTGGTCTATGCCGTGCCGGTGCAACTTCTGGCCTATTACACCGCCGTCCAGAAGGGCACGGACGTCGATCAGCCGCGCAACCTGGCCAAGTCGGTGACGGTGGAGTAGCGCCGCGCTCAAGCAGCCCGAAGGGCGGTAGCGCCCTACGAATCCTTCTCCCCTTGAGGGAGAAGGTGGGCGCCGAGGCGCTCGGATGAGGGGTGTGAGCGTCGCCCATCCGAAGCAGACCCCGCCCGCAGCGACATCCCCCTAGGCCGTCGCGCCGACACCCCTCATCCGGCCTGCTCCGCAGGCCACCTTCTCCCGCAAGGGGAGAAGGGCGAGGTTTGCAACGTTTGGAACCGTCACCTTTTACGCCTATTAAAGCAGCCTAACGGCTGTTCAGGACCACTGATGACGACTTCCCCCGCACGCCTTCGCAAGGCGGTTCTTCCCGTGGCTGGCCTGGGCACCCGCGTCCTGCCCGGCACCAAGACCACGCCCAAGGAACTGCTGAACGTCGTCGATCGACCGATTCTGTCCTACATCGTCGAGGAAGCGCGCGAGGCGGGGATCGAGCACATCGTCTTCGTCACCGGCCGCGCCAAACAGGCCATCGAGGACTATTTCGACCACCAGATCGAGCTGGAGGCCCAGCTTCTGGCCAAGGGCAAGATCGAGCTTCTGGAGGCCATGAACGCCGAGTTGGCCACGGCCGGAGAGATGAGCTTCACCCGCCAGATGCAGCCCAAGGGCCTGGGCCACGCCGTCTGGTGCGCCCGAGACATCATCGGCCACGAGCCCTTCGCCGTCATCCTGCCCGACGTCATCGTCGATTCGCAGCCGGGCGCCCTGAAACAGCTGGCGGATCTCTACGCCGAGGTCGGCGGCAATGTCATCGGCGTCGAGGCCGTGCCCGAAGCCGCCGCCCACAAGTACGGCATCATCGACCCCTCGGCTCAGGACGGTCGCCGCTTCGCCATGAAGGGCATGGTTGAAAAGCCGGCCCAGGGCACCGCCCCGTCCAACATGTCGATCTCGGGCCGCTACATCCTGCAACCGGAAATCTTCGACCTGCTGGAAACCCAGGAAAGCGGCGCCGGCGGCGAGATCCAGCTGACCGACGCCATGGACCGGCTGATGAAGACCCAGACCTTCACCGCCTATGAATATGAAGGCGTCACCCACGACTGCGGCGACAAGATCGGCCTGCTGCGCGCCAACGTCGCCCTGGCCCTGAAACGCCCCGACCTGGGTGAAGCCACCCGCGCCGCGATCACCGCTTTGCTCTAACTTCCTTCTCTCGTTGCGGGAGAAGGTGGCATGCGAAGCATGACGGATGAGGGGTCACGCCACGCTATCAACAGCGTCTTGTTGGTTGATGTTGCAAAACCCCTCACCCGGCCGCCTTCCCCCCCGAGGGGGAGAAGGGTCCGCTCTGAACGCTTCAACGCGCATATCCAGTCCCGAAAAACCTCGCCCTTTCAACACCCGCCTCTCCGCCGGCGCCATTCGGCGCGCCCTACCCTCCCGCCGCGTCACCATGACCGCCCGCCCCGACCTGCCGTCCGATTTCAGACTATTCAGACGAATTGGACTCTGTTTTTTCCCACGCTTCGCTTTTCCCCGCGCCCAAGCGCCACGCTTTCGCCCCCTCGCGCGTTCGGCTAGGCAGTAAGCGAAGATGAGACGAAGGTTCGACCGATGCGCGTAATGATTTTGGGCGGCGACGGCTTCTGCGGCTGGCCCACGGCCCTGCACCTGTCGGCGCGCGGATGGGACGTTCTGATCGTCGACAACCTCAGCCGCCGCAACATCGACAACGAGCTTGAGGTCCAGTCCCTGACCCCCATCCGCACCATGGGCGAGCGCATCGCCGCGTGGCGCGAGGTCTCGGGCCGCACCATCGACTTCGTCAACATGACCGTCGGCAAGGAATTCGACCGCCTGGTCGCCCTGATCCGCGACTGGAAGCCCGACAGCGTCGTCCACTTCGCCGAACAGCGCGCCGCCCCCTATTCGATGAAGTCGGCGCGGCACAAGCTCTACACCGTCGACAACAACATCAACGCCACCCACCACCTGCTGGCGGCCATGGTCGAGAGCGGGCTGGACGTGCACCTGGCCCACCTGGGGACCATGGGGGTCTATGGCTACACCACCGCCGGCCTGCGCATCCCCGAGGGCTATCTGAAGGTCACGGTGGACACCGACCACGGCCCGACCGAGCAGGAAATCCTGTTCCCGCCCAACCCGGGCAGCATCTACCACATGACCAAGACGCAGGACGCCCTGCTGTTCCAGTTCTACGCCCGCAACGACGCCCTGCGGATCACCGACCTGCATCAGGGCATCGTCTGGGGCGCCCAGACCGAGGAAACCCGTCAGGACGAGCGCCTGATCAACCGCTTCGACTATGACGGCGACTACGGCACGGTGCTGAACCGCTTCCTGATGCAGGCGGCGGTGGGATACCCGCTGACGGTCCATGGTTCGGGCGGTCAGACGCGGGCCTTCATCCACATCCAGGACACGGTGCGCTGCGTCGAACTGGCGCTGAACAACCCGCCGAAATCCGGCGACCGGGTCAAGATCCTGAACCAGATGACCGAGAGCCGCCGCGTCCGCGACCTGGCCCAGATGGTGGCCGACATGACCGGGGCCGAGGTCCACAACGTGCCCAACCCGCGTCAGGAGGCCGACGAGAACGAACTGGTCGTCGCCAACGACCAGTTCCGCGACCTGGGCCTGAAGCCGATCACCCTGGCCGAGGGCCTGATGGCCGATGTGACCGACATCGCCCGCCGCTACGCTGACCGGGCCGACCGGACCAAGATCCCTTGCGTCTCCAGCTGGAACGGCAAGCGCGCCCAGGCTCTACAGTCAAGCGCCACCGTCGAAACGCCGCCCGCCGCCCGCATCGCCTGACCGGACCGTCATGACCGAGCCCGCCTCCGCCGCCCCATCCCTGCTGGTCTTCGGCGGCGGCTATCTGGGCCTTGAGGCGGCGCGAGAGGCCATCCGACGCGGCGGTCGCGCCTTCGCCACGTCGCGCGACCCGGCCCGGCGCGCCGAACTGACCGCAGCCGGGGTTGCCGCCGTCGATCCGACCGACGCCGAGGCGCTGAGAGCCGCCGTGGCGAGCGCCTCAGCCATCCTGATCACCGCCGCGCCTGACAGCGCGGGCTGCCCCGGGCTGAAGGCCCTAGTCCCCGCTCTCACAGCATCAGGCGCCTATCCCGACTGGATCGGCTATGTCTCCTCCACCGCCGTCTATGGCGACCGGGCAGGCGGTTGGGCCTTCGAAGACGACGAACTGAACGCCGCCAGCCTCGAGGGCGCGCGGCGCGTGCGGGCCGAGCAGGACTGGCTGGACGCCGGACGCGGCATGGGGCTGACGGTGCAGATCTTCCGCCTGCCCGCCCTCTACGGCCCCGGCCGCTCGCCGGTGGACCGCCTGCGCGACGGAACGGCGCGACTGGTGCGTAAACCCGGTCAAGTGTTCAACCGCGTCCATGTCGAGGACGCCGTCTCCGGATTCTTCGCCTCCATGGCCCGCCCGCATCCGGGCCG
>CAYWDO010000099.1:0-9026 GCA_964456995.1 uncultured Brevundimonas sp. | reverse complement strand
CAAGGCGCAGGCGTAAGCCCTGACAGGCGGCCAGGATCGCCGAGGCCTGCCGCACGGCGGGAAGGTCTGAATTAGCGCCCAAGGCTTCATACGCGCAATAGCGCCATTGGCCGCCATCGGAGGCTCCGCCGATCAAGGCCCATTTCTCGGCGGGGGTGAGGGCGACGCCCAGCGGTTCCCAGGCGCCGCCCTCGGCAGGGCGGCGATAGTGTCCAGGGCTCTGCGGCAGGCCGTTCCGGCCATAGACCTGACCTGCCGCCGCCTCGATCGTTTCAAGCAGCGACAACAGGTCTGTTTTTGAAGCGTCCGCTCCGGGCTCATCGCTTGTCAAATCCCCTGAAGGGGTTTCGAAACGTCGGCGCCCGAAACGACCGAACATCAGGTTAGTCGACGTTGAGGGAGCTCGTGACGGAGACGTCGTAGACCACACGGGTCACGCTCTGCACGAACTCGAAGAACTTGCGCGCCTCGGCGGCGCCGGACCGCGGGGCATAGATGATGTCGTCAGGCTCAATCTGGAAATTGCTGGCGATGAAGAAGCCAGAGCCTTCGTTGAGGTTCAGGCGATAGACCACCGGCACGCCACGCGGCGTGGAGGGCTGCTGAATGCCCAGGGCCTGGGCCACCTCGGGGCGCTCAAAGCGGAAAACCAGAACCGACTTGGCGTCGGCCAGGTTGGAATCCAGGCCGCCGACGCCGCTGAGCGCTTCAGCCAGGGTCAGCGGGCCAGGCGGCAGCTCGCTGCGGGCCACGGCGTTGAAGGCGCCGAAGGAGCTGAACCGGCGGGGCTGATAGACGAGGTTGATCTGATCGCCGCGTTGCAAACGAACATTCTCGTTGAACTCGGTCGTGACGATCGACATCGGGGCCGAATAGGTCTGACCACCGCGCTGGATGCGGACGGTGATGTCATAGACGGACCGCGAAGAGCCGCCTGCGGCGGCGATGACATCCAGGATCCGGTCGCTGTTCGCCGCCAGCGGCTTGCGGCCAGGCTCACGAACCTCGCCCAGCACGGTCACCGCGTTGGAGGCGTTATCGGCGAGGGTGACGATAACCTGGGGGTTGCCGACCTTGCCGATGAGCGCGCGACGAACGGCGGCTGACGCTTGCGCCGGCGTCATCCCCTGAACGGAAACCGCGCCTGCAAAGGGCACGGCGATGGCGCCGTTGCGATCCACCACCAGGGGGGGCAGCGACTGGTTGCCGGACTGGACGCTGGTTCCCGAGCTGCGTGCGCCGAACAGGCTGCCGCTGGGTTCGAAAATTGAAACGGCCAAGGTGTCGCCCACACCGATGATGTCGGTCGGCGCATCGCTGGACGCCAGGGCCAGGGTGCTGAACGACCGCGCGGGCGCCGCCTTCAGGCGCTCGCTGAGGGCGAAGTCGAGGTCCACCATGGCGTAGTCGCCTTGCCGTTCGGACGTGCTGGCGCTCTTGACGACGCCAGAGCCCGATGGTCCGTCGCGGGGAAGCGTCGAACATCCGGCAAGAAGAGCGAAGATCATCAGACTGGCGGCGGTACGGGTCATTGCGGCTCTGCTTAAGTTGTCGCCGAATGCTTACCCGGCTGGGGCGGTCGCCGCCAGTGGGGGCAGCAGATGATCCTCGATCGACTGGAAATGGTTTTTCCAGGTCGGGGCGCAATAGGCTGGCGCAGCTGGGCGGTTTCGCGTCGCCGCCTCCAGCGCCTTGAGCCACCCCAGACCGTCCAAGGGATCGATCAGGGTCGCCTGCGGGACCAGTTCGCGGTGGGCGGGAATGTCGGACGCGATCAGCGGCACGCCGAGCGCGCAGGCCTCGACCGCCGGCAGGTCGAAGCCTTCGACGGAGGAAGGCGCCAGAACCGCCTGCGCTCCGGTCATTAGGTCAGCTAGGGCGGTGTCCGGCAGATTTTCCACCTGATGCACCAGGCCCTGGAGGTTGGGCGAGCGCTGCAGGTGATCCAGCACGGCCTCGTTCTCCCAGCCATAGCGGCCGATCAACACCAGGCGCGGCGCCTGATCACCCATCTTCTCCTGGAGGCGGCGCCAGATGGTTAGCAGGAAGGCCAGGTTCTTGCGCGCTTCGATGGTGCCGACATGGACGAAGTAGGGGCGGCGCGCGGCGCTCGGCCCACTTTTCAGGAAGATGGGCTCCAGTCCCAGATGGGCGACGTCGATGGGGGGAGCGGCGAGACGTTCCCGGTCGGCGAACGCGAGAAGCTCATGGGCGGTGTAGCGGGAGTTGACCACGATGCGTGAGGCGTGATGCAGGGCCGTCAGCACGCGACGGCGGTGCTTGGCGCCGTCGCCGGGGCGACAGAACTCCGGATGGGTGATCGGGATCAGGTCATGCAGCATGACCACGCGACCGATCCCCTGGGCCCCCAGACTGGTCAGGATTTCGGGTGTGTTCAGACTGGTGTGGCCGACGTTGAAATAGAGCTGGGCCGGCGGGGGGGCGGCCACACGGCGCGAACGGAAATACTGTTTCCAGACGCGGGTCTTCTTTTTCGCCTTGGGTTGGTGCGGATCGGGCGCGTCGCCGATGACGGAGGTGGTGGGTTGTTCGGCCTCAAGCGCGGCGAAGAGACGACGTTCGTCAGGATTCAAAGCGCGGTCAGAGGGGCTTCCGGTCCAGCGGCTGCGGAGTTCGACCATGCAGTCCCGGAACCAGCGCGGATCCACGGCCGCCAACTGGTCGTGGCGCGAGCGAACCGGCACCATCCGGTAGTCGGGGTGCTCCACCAGCCATTCGGCATAGGCCAGGCAGACCCGGTCCACGCCGGTCGGGGCGCTGCGGTCGGTGCGGCTCAGAAGCCGGCTGGCGTCGAACAGAATGTCCTGGGTCATCAGGAGACGTAGCCGGCCTGCATCAGCTCGGCGACGTGTATGATCGCCACCGGACGGTTGTTATCGACCACGAACAGATTGGCGATCTTGTTGCTGCTCAGCAGATCGACCACGTCGCTCATCCGGGCGTCGGGGTCCACGGTGATCGGGGTCCGGCTCATGATGTCTTCGGCGCTTAGGGCGGCGATGTCGCTGGAGAAGGCCCGGCGAATGTCGCCGTCGGTGATCATGCCGGCCAGGGACCCATCGGAGTGCAGAACGGCGACCGCGCCCTTGCGACCGGCGCTGACGGCCGAGACGACGTCCGTGAAACTGGCGTCCAGCGGCACGCTGGCCGGGGTGGCGGCGTTATCGCCCATCCATTCCCGCACGCTTTGCAGGCTCATGCCTAGGGCGCCGCCCGGGTGGTGCAGGCCGAAGTCCTCCCGGGTGAAGCCGCGACGATCCATCAGCACCATGGCCAGGGCGTCGCCGATGGCCAGGGTCATCAGGGTCGAGGTCGTGGGGGCCAGGCCGTTGGGGCAGGCTTCTGCCACCTTGGGCATGGTCAGGCTGACGGCGGAATGGCGGCCCAGGAAGCTGCCCGCGCGCTGGGTGATGCCGATGACGGGAATGTCGTTGCGCTGGCAATAGAGCAGGGGATCGCGCAGTTCGCGGCTCTCGCCCGAGTTGGAGATGGCCAGAAGCGTGGTGTCAGGGCGCAGCATCCCCAGGTCGCCATGACTCATTTCCGCAGGGTGGACGAAGAAGGAGTTGGTGCCGGTCGAGGCCAGGGTCGCGGCGATCTTGCCGCCGATGTGCCCTGACTTGCCCATGCCGGTGACGACCAGATAGCCGGGGCGCGACAGGATGATGTCGCAGGCGCGCGCGATCGCTACGTCTATGGACCGCTCCAGCGCCTCCAGCGCCTCGATGTTCAGCCGGACGACCTCGCGCGCTCGGTCAGTCATGGCGGCGATCTGCTCGGGCGACGAGTGAATCGAATCGGGCATCGCTTGGACTCCTGAGCGCCGGACCGCTGCGGCGGTTCTTCATGGCGTATCGCGAATTGCCCCATCTGGATTGTTCGCACAATGGCGAGGGTGCGGCGGAATTGTCACCCGAGAAGACAACCTTACCGGCCTCTATGCGTTAAGGTCAGTCTCGACATCAGCTGAAAAACGAGTCCGGACCTTATGCCGTCTGCATCCGAGGCTATCGCCTCACGCCTGCCCAAGCCGCCCGTCACGCCGACCAAGCCCGCCATGTTTCTGGATCTCGACGGTGTTCTGGCGCCGCTTGCGCCAACGCCGGACGCGGTAGGACCTGATGCGCGGCGAACCGAGGTGCTGACGCGGCTTACGGAGCGGCTGGACGGGCGGGTCGCCATCGTCAGCGGCCGGACATTGAACGAGATCGACCGGATCAGCGACGGCGCGGCGCGCGCCGCCTCTGGCGTGCATGGCCTGCAAAGGCGGCGCGGGGACGGTACCTTCGCCAACCAGACCCCCGATCCGGCCATCCGCCAGGCGGTCGCGGCGTTCGACGCCTTTGCGGCCGACCGTCCAGGCGTCCTGGTGGAGGACAAGGAGCTGTCGGCGGGTCTGCATTACCGTCAGGCCCCCGGCGCATCAGAAGACGCGATAGCCTTGGCGACGTCGCTGGCGCAGGCGACCGGTCTCGCCTTGCAGCCCGGCTCCATGGTGCTGGAGCTGAAGACGCCCGGCACGGACAAGGGGGTGGCTGTGACCGCCTTCATGGCCGAGGCGCCCTTCAAGGGGGCGACGCCCATCATGGTCGGCGACGACCTGACCGACGAGCACGGATTTGAAGCCGCCGAGGCGCTGGGCGGGTTCGGCGTCCTCGTCGGACCCGAGCGGCCGACGGCGGCGCGCTATCGGCTGGAGGACGTCGCCGATGTTCTCGACTGGCTGGATGAGATTGCAGGAGCCGCAGCATGACCCGACCCAATCTCGATCTCGCGCCCATCGGCAACTGTTCGGTCAGCGCCCTGATCGATCGTGATGGTCGCTTCGTCTGGGCCTGCGCGCCGCGCGTGGACGGCGATCCGGTCTTTTCGGCCCTGATGGACGGCAGCGATCCCGAGCACGGCTTCTGGTCCGTCGAGCTTGAGGATCAGGCGTCGATCGAGCAGGCCTATATACGCAACACCGCCGTCCTGCGGACCGTGATGACAGACGCGCGCGGAGCCTCGGTCGAGGTCCTTGATTTCGCCCCCCGCCATCTGAAGCACTCGCGCATCTATCGTCCGATAGCCTTTGCGCGGGTGGTGCGGCCCCTGGCCGGCGCGCCGCGCATCACTGTCCGGCTGCGCCCCTCGGCGGACTGGGGTGCCCGTCGCGCCGCGCAGACCTCGGGCTCGAACCATATCCGCTACCTGTGCACGGATGTGACGCTGCGGCTGACCACCAACTGCCCGGTCACCCATGTGCTGGACGAGCGCACCTTCCGGCTGGAAGGCGAACTGGCCTTCTTCCTCGGCCCGGACGAGGGTTATGACCAGTCGGTCGCCGCGGGTGTCACGGCGGCCCTGGACCTGACCATTCAGCACTGGAAGCTGTGGACCCGCACCCTCTATGTGCCGCTGGACTGGCAGGAGGCGGTGATCCGCGCCGCCATCACGCTGAAGCTCTGCGTCTATGAAGAGACCGGCGCAATCGTCGCGGCCATGACCACCTCGGTGCCGGAGTTCCCCGAGAGCGGGCGCAACTGGGACTATCGCTACTGCTGGATCCGCGACGCCTACTACACCGTGCGGGCGCTGAATCGTCTGGGCGCAGTGGACATTCTGGAGAACTATCTCGGCTATCTGCGCAACCTGGTCGACGCGTCGAACGGGGGCCATGTCCAGCCTGTCTATGGCGTGGGGCTTGAGGCCGATATCGGGGAGCGGATCGTCGACAGCGTCGAAGGTTATCGCGGCATGAAGCCGGTCCGGGTCGGCAATCAGGCGCACGAGCACCTGCAACATGACGTCTATGGCCAGATCGTCCTGCCTCTGGTTCAAGCCTTCTTCGATGAACGTCTGCTGCGCCCCGGCACGGTCGATGACTTCCACGCTCTGGAAAAGGTCGGCGAGCGCGCCTTCGCCATGCACGACCAGGTCGATGCCGGCCTGTGGGAGTTCCGCACCATCGCCCGTGTCCACACCTACTCGTCGGTCATGTGCTGGGCGGCCTGCAACCGGTTGGGACGGGCGGCGCGCCACCTAGGCCTGATTGAGCGAGCGGAGCTTTGGGATGAGCGGGCCCGCCTGATCCGCGAACGTATCGAGGCGGAAGCCTATCTGCCGGACGAAGGGCGCTTCGCCGCCAGCTTCGGCGGCACGGAGCTGGACGCCTCCCTGTTGCAGATGACGGATCTGGGCTTCCTGGACGCCCGCGACCCGCGCCAGGTCAAGACCTTCGAGGCGGTCGAGCGCGACCTGAAAAAGGGTCCCTACCTGTTCCGCTACATCCACCCGGATGATTTCGGCGAGCCGGAGACGGCGTTCAACTTCTGCACCTTCTGGTTCATCGAGGCCCTGCATCTGAACGGGCGAACCGAGGAGGCGCGAGAGATCTTCGAGCAGATGCTGAGCCAGCGCACCCATGCGGGCCTGCTCAGCGAGGATATCTCGCTTCAGGATGGCGAGCTGTGGGGCAACTATCCGCAGACCTACTCCCTGGTCGGGATCATCAACTGCGCCGTCCTGCTCAGTCGTTCGTGGACGGACGCGCGATGAGCCGTCTGATCGTCGTCTCGAACCGCGTCTCGGCGCCGAAAGACCCGGCGGCGGGGTCGGCGGGCGGCCTGGCCATGGCCCTGTCGGCGGCGCTGCGAAAATACGACGGCCTTTGGTTCGGCTGGTCCGGCGAAACGGTGGAGCAGTTCACCGGCGAACTGAACATCGAGGACCGGGCCGGCGTCACCGTCGCCACCGTCGATCTGGAGCCGCAGGACGTCGACGAATATTACAACGGCTACGCCAACAAAACGCTGTGGCCGCTGTTCCACCACCGGGTCGATCTGACAGCTTACGAGCGGTCCTATGGCGAGGGCTATGAGCGGACCAATCGGCGCTTCGCCGAAGTCCTGAAGCCTCTGATCCAGCCCGACGACATCATCTGGATCCACGACTATCACATGATCCCGATGGCGCGGGATCTGCGCCGCCTGGGGGTGAAGAACCGGATCGGCTTCTTCCTGCATACGCCCTGGCCGGCGCGTCAGCTTCTGGTGACCCTGCCGCACCATCGGCGCCTGGTGGAGTCGATGTTCTATTTCGACCTGATCGGCTTCCATACAGACGAGTGGCTCGGCCTGTTCGAACGCTACGTCGAGATCGAGGCAAAGGGCCGGGTCTCGCCCGACCACGTGCTTGAGGCCTTCGGGCGTCGGGTCCAGTGCGGCGTCTTCCCTATCGGCATCGACGTGGACGGCTTCCTGGCCGCACGCGACTCGGTGCTGGGCCGCAAGACGTATGACCGGATGGCGGCCTCATCCGCTTTCCGGTCAATGATGGTCGGCGTGGATCGGCTGGACTACTCCAAGGGGCTGGAGGAGCGGCTGCTGGGCTTTGAACAGTTCCTTGAGGACAACCCGGCCATGCGCGGCGAGGTCTTCCTGTTGCAGGTCACGCCTATCTCGCGCGACGACGTCGACACCTATCAGGACATTCGAGGACGGCTGGACGCGCTGGCGGGGCGCATCAACGGCGCCTATGCCGACATGGACTGGCAGCCGATCCGCTATTTGAATCGCACCTTCCGCCGGGATCAGTTGGCGGGTCTGTACCGCGCCGCCAAGGTTGGTCTGGTCACGCCTCTTCGCGACGGCATGAACCTGGTGGCCAAGGAGTATGTGGCGGCCCAGAACCCAGACGATCCCGGCGTGCTGATCCTGTCGCGCTTCGCCGGCGCCGCAGAACAGATGGGCGAGGCCCTGCTGGTCAATCCCTTCAGCCGCGAGGAGCTGTCGGAAGCCATCAAGAGGGCTCTGACCATGCCGCTGGAAGAGCGTATCCGAAAATGGAAGGCGCTGATGCAGGTGGTACGCGACACAGATGTCGGCATCTGGCGCGACAGCTATGTGGGGGCGCTTAGGAGCGTGGACGTCCGCGCCGACGATGATGTGGTCGTCAGCGCGGAGCTGAGCGCCTAGCTGGCCTGGGCGTACTGCGGCGGGGCGCCGTCGCGGGCTATGGCGCGCGCATGGGCCGGGCGGGCCGCCAGCCGCGCGACATAGGCGTCGAGCAGGGGGCTTTCCTGCAGGTGCTCCCGTGCCCAGGCTACAGCGCCGCCGATCAGGACGTCCGCCACGGTGAAGCGGTCGCCCATCAGCCAGGGGCCTTCCCACAGGGCCTCCAGCAGGCGGGTGACGGCGGCGTCGTAGCGGGACCTGGCGTAGGCATCAGCATCGACCGCGCCGCTGATCTTGCTCCACAGGGCGGGTTCCAGTTCGCCTGTGGCCCAGACCATCCAGGTCAGCAGCGGCCCCCGCTGCGGCGCGTCAGGCGGAAAGCCGAGGCCGGCCTCGGAGTGCAGGCCGGTCAGATAAAGAGCGACCGCCGCCGACTCGGTGATCAGGGCGCCGTCATGCAGCAGGGCCGGGACCTTGCCGTCGGGATGGGGGTTCTTCGGGTCGGCCGCGCCTGTGCCGTCCATGCGGCGGATGTCGCAATATTCGATGCGGCAATCGGCCCCCAGTTCCTCGATCAGCCAGACCAGGCGCGAGGAACGGGACCAGGGGGCGTGGAACAGGGTCAGCATCGATAATCCTCCCAGATATCGCGCCGCGACGGGGCGTCGGCGGCCGTCCGTCTTGACTACTGCCACCCTGCTGCCACCATGCTGTCAGCAGTCTTCGGCGAGGGTGGGACATGAGACGCGCCGACCGACTGTTCCAGATCATCCAGGTGTTGCGCCGGGCCTCGCGGCCGGTGACGGCCGACGCCATCGCGGCCGAGCTGGAGACCTCCAGACGCACCATCTATCGCGACATCGCCACCCTGATGGGCCAGCGGGTGCCGATCCGCGGGGAGGCGGGGCTGGGCTATGTGCTGGACGGGGGCTTCGACCTGCCGCCGCTGATGCTGACCTCGGACGAGATCGAGGCGGCGGTGCTGGGGGCGCAATGGGTGGCGGCGCGCGGCGATCCGGCCCTGGCCCGCGCCGCCCGCGACCTGATCGCCAAGATCGCCGCCACCGTGCC
>CAYWDO010000098.1:0-9080 GCA_964456995.1 uncultured Brevundimonas sp. | reverse complement strand
TAGAATTGCGGATCGGTGCGCAGGAAGTGGAGGAAGCCGGCGAAGTCGCCGGTCCAGCCGGCGGCGCGCATTTCGTCCTGCATCCGGGCGCGAATGCGGGCGACCTCTTCCAGGCCGATCTGATGCACCTGATCCGGGGTCAGGTCGGTGGTCGTGTCGCTGCGCACCAGGAAGGCGTAGAGGGCCTTGCCGCCCGTCCGGTGGACAAGGCCTGGCTCGACCGGGGCCTTGGGCAAGTAGTCGTTGCGCAGCAGGGCCAGCCAGGCCTGGCGGCGGGCGGTGATCGGCCCGTCGATCAGAGCCTGGGCGCGGGCGCGCAGGGCGGCCTGATCCGCCGCCGGAATATTGGCGGGCAGGGCGACGAAGGGTTTCATCAGGATGTCGCCGTCGGGATTGGCGGCGACATCGCGCTGGGCCTGACCCAGGGCGCTTTCGACCACGGAGCGGGCTTGCAGCAGGCCGGTGGACAGGCCGCGTCGGGCATTGGCGATCCCGGCGTCATAATAGGCGGGCGCGGCTTCCAGCCGGGCGATCCAGGCGTCGGCGTCGGCGCGGCTGGCGATCCGGGTCGAGCCGGCGAGGTAGGACAGGGTCTGGCCGGGGCCGCCCTCGGAATCAAAGGCCAGACGTGACGGGTCCAGATTGATCCGTTCCAGATCGCGGGCGATCAGGTAGCGGGTGAAGGCGTGGTTGAGCCTTTGGTCCTCGTCGAGGGCGGCGGGGGCGATGGCGTCCAGTCGCGCCAGCAGGGCTTCGAGCGGAGCCTGACGCGCCATATCGCCCGCGCGGCTGGGATCGGGCAGGCGCGACAGGGCCTCGCGGTCGCCGTCCATCCCCGAACTGATCGGATCGACGCGGCGCAGATAGGTCTCGTAGTCGGTCAGGATGGCCGCAAGGGCCGCCGCCTCGGCGGTCGAGGGGGCGGTCGAGGGGGCTGTCGCCTGGGCGTCCGGCGCAGACTGCGGCGCTCCGGCCAGAGCTGGCGTCGCCGCCATGAAGGCCGCCAGAGTCGCCCCGATCAGAAGTCGTCCCGCCAGAATTCGCTTGTCCATATTGTCCTCCCTCAAGCGATGGGAGCAGACAGGGACGGGGGGCGACGGTCAAGCTGCGTCGGCGCGGGCCTAGCCGCAGAGGGCGAAGAAGCGTTCGATCTGCTGATCCGACCCTGGCTGGGCCACCAGAGGGGTGCGGTAGTCGGGGCCATAGGTGGCCAGCCATCCCAGCTTGCGGAAGCGCAGGAAGACCGGATCGGCGGTGCGGGCGGCGGCGGTCAGGTCCAGGCCGTCGTGCAGGGCCGAGGGCTCGGCCTTGGCCGGATAGGTCTCGGTGTCGCCGCCGGATTCCAGGGCGATGACCCTGGGGTGATCCTCGGATACGGTCTGCAGGATTTGCAGGGCGCCGGACCCGGGCTGGCACGACAGGTCCAGGGGCACGTCGTCGGTCTCGGCCATGCCATAGGACAGGCTGGCCTCTTCAACGTCAGCGTTGAAGTGCCAGTCGTAGCCGGCCACCGGGGCAGGGGCGCCGCTGGAGGCGGCGGCGAGGTTCAAACCGGCCGTGGGCGCGCAGGCAGACAGGGCGAGCGTCGTCATGGCGGGAACGAGCCAGATAGCAGGGCGCATGAGATTCCTTAGCCGGTGCAGAGTTCGGCGAACCGACGCAGCTTGGACAGATTCGCCCGGTCGATCTCTACGGGAGATGTCTGTTCGCCGACCGCGACTTGCAGTTTCCCATTGGCCAGGAAGGCGGCGAAGACGGGGTGGTCGGCGCGCAGCATGGTCTGAAGCTGGCCACGCCGGGGCCGGGCCTCGGCATTGGCGGAAGCCGTGCCGGAGGTGATGACGGCGATGCCCTCGGCCGGCGCGGCGCCATAGAGGGTCAGCCGTACGATGCTGGAGCCGGGCGCGCATTCCAGGGTGGCGCGCAGACGCGGCGTATCCGGAATCTCATTGGCCAGAACCAGGGGCCCGCTGTCCGAATACAGGGTCCAGGTCCAGGCTTCGGCCTGTGGCGACGGCGTGGTCTGAAGCGTCAGGGCCAGTGCTAGGCCGAGCAAGGCGGTCATGGTTCAGCCCCCGCTGATTGGTGCGAAGGGGACTTTGATCAGGCGTGGCTGGAAGCGCAATAGCCGAGGAAGTTCTGCACCAGGCGACGCTCCGACCGCGAGGCTGTCAGTTGCTGGGCGCCGGCCTCGGTCTGGACGGCCATACGTCCACCGCGCGCCAGACGGGTCAGGGCGGCGTCGGTCAAGGGCAAGCGAGCCTCATAGGCTTCGCCGTCCGACAGCGGATCCATGGGTTGAGGCCCAGTGGCGGCAAGGCTGAGAGCCGGGCTTTGCGGTTGGGCGTCGCCATAGACCACAGCGGTGCGGTCGCCGGGCGAGCAGGTCAGCATCAGAGCCACCTGATCGGAATCCGCCATGCCATAGGCCAGCTTGGCCATGGAGCCTTCATGCAACAGGTGCCAACTCGCGGCGGCTTCGCCCGAAGCGGTCGTCGGGCTGGTCATGGCCTGTCCCGCCAGGGCGGCGAGACCCAGGGCGGCGACGGCGGGGGCAATGGACTTCAACATCACAAATCACTCGCGTTCGACAAGGCAAACGCGGTTAGGCCGTTAAGGGTTCACCGCTCCGCTTGAGCGCCTGTGATTCCGGGCGCGCCTGTCGCCGGAATCACACGCTTCGCTGAACGGGGATCAGAAGGGGCTGAAGCGCTCCACCAGGGACTGGGCGGCGGGGCTGGCCTGCATCCGGCTGATGTCGCCGCGACCGCCGTAGCTGATGCGGGCCTCGGCGATCTGGGTGTGGGCGATGGTGTTGGCCGAGGAGATGTCCTCTGGCCGCACGATGCCGGCGACGGTCAGTTCGCGGACCTCGCGGTTGGTGCGCACTTCTTGCCGACCCTGGATGACCATGTTGCCGTTGGGCATGACGGCGGTGACGACAGCGGCCACGGTCAGGTTGACCCGCTCCGAGCGGTTGACGCTGCCCGAGCCGGAGGCGTTGGACTCGCCCTCGGTGCCGACCATCTTGGCGGGGTCGAAGCCGCCGGGGAAGGCGCGGCCCAGGCTGTTCTCCAGGCCGAAGAAGTTGGTCACGCCGCCCGAGATGGCGTTGCTGCGGGCGCGCTGGGTCGAGTTCTGGGTCTGGGCGCGGTCGTTGATGTCGATGTTGACCGTCAGGATGTCGCCGACGCGACGGGCGCGCTGGTCGCCGAAGAAGCTGCGGGCGCCGGTGCGCCAAAGGCTGTTGGCCGATGCGGGCGTGGGCGTCGGCAGATAGGCCTGTTCGACCGGAACCAGGGCGGCGGGATAGCCGATGGGGGCCAGGTCCGGGCCCTTCACCGTTTCCGAGATCGTGGAGCAGGCGCCCAGTGACAGGGCGGAGGCGGCGGCGAGGATCAGGAGTTTACGCATGACAGGATCTTTCTGCGCTCTTAGCGGGCGGCGAACTGTTGCGGATTGGCGCGGGCCATCTGGGCGGCGGGACCGGCGACGGCGCGGCCAGGGCTGACGGCGACGGCGTCAATGGTGCGGCCGGACTGGACGTTCAGCACCGGCACAGCCTCGCCCGCCGAAGCGTCGCGTGTGGCCTTGCCGGTCACGGTCAGCTCGACGCCGCCGACGATATAGGCGACCTGGACCATGTCGTTGCGGGCGATGACCTGGGGCGAGGCCAGGTCACGGCTGGTGACGGCGGCGCCGGCGCGTAAGGCCCGCTTGGCCGACAGACCGACGACCTGGTCGGCGTCCTGGGGACCGCCGGCCGGGGCCTGATGGGCCTGAACCGTGGACCAGACCACGTCGGCGGGCTGGACGATGTCGCCGGCGGCCAGGCTGCGGGCGTAGGTCAGGACCTCGACCGTGGCGCCGGGGCGCGAGGCCACGGTGGCGGCCGCCGGGCGAGCCGAGGCCTCTGCGGGCGCGGCGCCGCCTTCGCGCACGACGATGCGGCGCAGGCCCTGGGGGTTGGCCCAGTCGAGACCGGCGCGGCGGGCAGCGGCCTGGATCTGGCTGGCCTCAAAGACGGCGGTGGCGCCGAGGCGCTGGCCGACGACGACGCCGGACGCTGCGCCCGCGTCGTCGAACAGCTCGCCCAGGGTGACGCGGCCGTCGTCGTCGGTCGGATCGGGCAGAAGGCTGACGGGGCCGGCCAGGGCCGGAGCGGCGAGGGCGGCGAGGGCCAGGGCCAGAGAAAGGCTGCGGATCATGGCCATGACCTAGCTCTTCACCTGAGCCGAGACGGACAGCATTTCGTCGGCGGTGGTGATGACCTTGGAGTTCATCTCATAGGCGCGCTGGGCCACGATCAGGTTGGTGATCTCGCTGACCGCATCGACGTTGGAGGCTTCGGTGTAGCCCTGCAGCAGGTGGCCATAGCCGGGCTCATTGGGGGCGCCGATGGTGGCTGCGCCCGAGGCGGCGGTTTCCAGCAGCAGGTTGTCGCCGATGGCTTCCAGACCCGCTTCGTTGAAGAAGGTGGCGAGTTCCAGCTGTCCCACGACCTGGGGCGCCGCCTGGCCCTGGGTCGTGACCTGCACCTGCCCGGACTTGGAGATCGAGACGTCGATGGCGTCCTGGGGGATGGTGATGGCCGGCTCAACCGCATAGCCGTCGTCAGTGACCAGCTGGCCTTCGCCGTTCACGGCGAAGTTGCCGGCGCGCGTGTAAGCCAGCTCTCCCGAAGGCATGGTGATCTGGAAATAGCCCTTGCCGTCGATGGCGATGTCGTAGGGATTTCCCGAGCGCGTGGGGCTGCCCTGTTCGGTGATGCGATAGACGCTGCCGGCCTTGACGCCGGCGCCGATCTGGATGCCGGTCGGGACCACTGTCCCTTGCGTCGAGGACTGAGCGCCCATGCGTTCGACGTTCTGGTACAGCAGGTCCTGGAACTCGGCCCGCTGACGCTTGAAGCCGACGGTGTTCATGTTGGCGATGTTGTTGGAGATGACCTCGACGTTCAGCTGTTGGGCCAGCATGCCGGAGGTGGCGGTTCTGAGAGCGCGCATCGTTCGGGCTTTCCTTACTAGCCGACCCGGCCCAGCCGCTCGACCGAGCGGCGTGACAGGTCGTTGGCGTTTTCGATCATCTTGGTGACGCGCTCGTAGGCGCGGCTGATCTCGATCAGATTGGTGATCTCTTGCAGGGTGTTGACGTTCGACCCTTCCAGCATGCCCTGGCGGATCTGTACGTCAGGGGCGTCCTGAGGCTGGGCGTTGGAGGCGTTGCGATAGAGGCCGTCGCCGGTCTTTTGCAGCACGGCCAGGGCGTCGAAGCGGACGGCGGTCAGGCGGCCGACAGGCTGGCCTTCCTGGCTGATGGTGCCGTCCTGGGCCACGCTGACGGGGCCGCGTTCGGGGTCCAGGGTGATCGGACCGCCGTCGCCCAGGACCGGCAGGCCCTGCTTGGTGGTCAGGACGCCCTCGGCGTTGGTGGTGAAGCCGCCGTCGCGGGTATAGGCCTCGCCCGCGCCGCTCTGGACCGTGAAGAAGGCGCCTTCGCCCTCGATGGCGAAGTCCAGCGAACGGCTGGTCTGCTTCAGCGAGCCCTGGCCGAAGTCGCGGCCGACGCCCTTGTCCAGCACGAAGCTGGCCGAGGGGCGGATGTTGTCGTTGCGGGCGCGCTGACCGACCTCGGTCCCGACCATCAACTGTTCGACCTTGAACCCGGTGGTGTCGGCGTTGGCGACGTTGTTGGCCACGATGTCCAGCTCGCGGCGCAGCGTCATCTGGCGTGACAATCCGATATAGGCGGCGTTTTCCACGAGTGCGGCTCCTTACGCCCTTCTCGTCGCAACGACCGTGCCAACAGGGTTAACTCAGGCGCAGCAAGGGTTCTGGCCTGTTTTCGCCCTGCGGCGCCCGGCAGGATTTGCCGATCGTAAACGCCTCGTTAACCAAAAACGCCCCATCAGGGAGGCTGTGAGGATTGGGGCGACGTGCGGATGCTGAAGCTGAAGCTGGGCAAGAAGAAAGACGCGGCGCCGAGCGGCGACGACGCCAACCTGCCCGCCGTGGCGGACGGCGAGGAGGGCGCGCCCGCCAAGAAGAAGCTGCCTCTGCTGTTCATCATCATTCCGGTGGCCCTGGTGGTGCTGGGGGGCGGTGGAGCGGCGGCCTTCCTGCTGATGAAGCCCAAGCCGGCCGAGGCCGAAGCGGCGGGCGAACACGGCGCGGCCGAAAAGAAGGACGACGGTCACGGCAAGAAGGAAGAGAAGAAGGGCGGGGGCCACGGCGGCGCGGAAGGCGGCGAGGCCGACCCTGCGGCGGGCAAGATCGCGGCGGGGCCTGACGGCGTCACCTTCTACACCCTGCCGGATCTGATCGTGAACATTCAGTCGGCGGACGGCCGGCCCACCTATCTGAAGTTGAAGCTGACGCTGGAGATGAAGGACGCCGAGCTGGCGACGCATCTGCAGGGCGAGGCCCCGCGGATGCAGGACATGTTCCAGGGCTTCCTGCGCGAACTGCGGCCCGAGGACCTGGCCGGATCGGCCGGCTCCTATCAGCTGCGCGCCGAGATCCTGCGTCGGGTCAACCTGATCGCGGCCCCGGGCAAGGTTGACGCCGTGCTGATCGAAGAAATGCTGGTGTCGTAAGGCATGACCGACACCCTGGCCGCCGAGAACGAACTGGACCCCTTCGGCGGCGAAGCGGACGTGGGCGCCGCCCTGTCCGAACGCGTGCTGAACCAGGACGAGATCGACAGCCTGCTGGGCTTCGACATGGGCGACGGCGACGACTCCGAACGGAGCGGCATCCGCGCCATCATCAACTCGGCCCTGGTGTCCTACGAGCGTCTGCCGATGCTCGAAATCGTCTTTGACCGCCTGGTGCGGTTGATGACGACATCCTTGCGCAATTTCACTTCGGACAATGTCGAGGTCAGCCTCGACACCATCTCGTCGATCCGGTTCGGCGACTATCTCAACTCCATCCCGCTGCCGGCCATCCTGGCGGTGTTCCGGGCCGAGGAGCTGGACAACTACGGCCTGCTGACGGTCGATTCCAATCTCATCTACTCGATTGTGGACGTGCTTCTGGGCGGGCGGCGCGGCACGGCGGCCCTGCGCATCGAGGGGCGGCCCTACACCACCATCGAACGCGTGCTGGTGCAGCGGATGGTCGAGGTGATCCTGAACGACGCGCGCGCCGCCTTCGAGCCGCTGACCCCCGTGCATTTCACCCTGGACCGGCTGGAGACCAATCCGCGTTTCGCCGCCATCGCGCGACCGGCCAACGCCGCTATCCTGGTCAAGCTGCGCATCGACATGGAAGACCGGGGCGGCCGGGTCGAGCTGCTGCTGCCCTATTCGACGCTGGAGCCCATCCGCAAGATGCTGCTGCAGCAGTTCATGGGCGAGAAGTTCGGCCGCGACAACATCTGGGAAGGCCACCTGGCCACCGAGTTGTGGACCACGGAAACCGAGGTCCGCTGCGTGCTGGACGAGCAGCAGCTGCCCCTGTCGCAGGTGCTGGCCTTCAAGGTCGGCGACACCCTTATGCTGAACGCCACGCCGGATTCCGAAGTCTCGGTGCGCGCCGGGACCATTCCCCTGACGACCGGCAAGATGGGCCGTCGCGGCCAGCATATCGCCGTGCGGGTCGAAGGCCCGATCAACCCTGACATCGCCGCCAACCTGAGCCGAGGAAAACGCTGACATGACCGGCATCATTCTCGATTCCATCCTGATGCTGCTGCTGGCCGCCGCCATCGGCTACGGCATCAAGCTGGAGAAGAAGCTCAAGGCCCTGCGCGAGGGGCAACTGGCCTTCGCCGGCGCGGTGACGGAGCTGAACTCAGCTGCCGGGCGCGCCGAACAGGCCCTGGCGACCTTGCGCGCCTCGGGTCAGGAAACCGACCTGCTGCACGACCGGATCATCAAGGCGCGCGCCGTGAAGCAGGAGCTGGAGGTGCTGATCGCCCGCGCCCCGGCCGGTCTGCCGTCGCGCGGCGCCGCGCAGTCCCAGCCTCAGGTCGAGGTCCGCGAGGAGCCGGTGCTGGAGCTGAACGTGCCCGCGTCGCAGGTCGCGCCCCTGCTGGACGACGAGGCGCGCGCCCGTCGGATGGCCTCGCTGATGGAGCGGATCGAAGGCGCGCGCGCCGTGATGAAGGCGCCGGCGCCCCGTCCTGTCGCTGCTCCGGCCGCGCCCCCAGAAACCTTCGCCCCTGTGCGTCAGGCCCTGGCCGCTAACCATGCTGCGCAACAGAGCCTAAACCGCGCCCGTCGTAGTCTGGACGAAGATCTTTTCGCTGCATGATGTGTGGCCCCTATGTCCGAGGCGCGGCCTTGGACGACTTGAGGGGCGAAGTGTTTTTGTAGCCCCTATGCCTGCGCGGCGTCTGAACCGCCTTACCGAGTGCCACCGATGAGCAAGCTTCCCCGCCTTCTGCCCCTGATCGCCATCGCCATCGGCGGGGTCGTGGCCGTGCGCGCGGCGGGCGTGGCGCCGGAGCTGTTCCAGGGCGCGACCGCCTGGGCCCAGGAAGCCGTGACCGCCGAAACACCGGGCGAGGGCGGGGGGGCTGCGGCCGCCAAGCCGGTTCCCGCAGTCTGCGCCCTGACACCGGAGCAACTGGCCCAGCAGGCGGGGATTTCGCCGGCCGAGCTGCGCATCATCCAGTCCCTGTCCAAGCGCCGCGACGCCCTGGACGCCCGCGACGCCGACTTCGCCACCACCCTGCCGCTGATGGTCGCCGCCGAGCAGAAGCTGGACGCCAAGCTGCAGGCGCTGGAAGCCCTCAAGGGCGAGATCGCGGCCCTGGTCGGTCAGGTGGACGAGAAGGAAAAGGCCGAGAACGACCGTCTGGTCGCCGTCTATTCCGCCATGCGGCCCAAGGAGGCGGCGGCCGTCTTCAACACCCTGGACGACAGCGTGCGTCTGCCCGTCGCCGCCGCCATGCGGCCCCGGACCCTGGCCGCCATCATGGCCCAGATGCCGCCCGCCGGCGCCCGCGAGCTGACCGAGAAACTGGCCAAGCGCTTCCAGTCGCAGCAGTTCGCCGCCCGCGCCGCCGCCGCGACGGCGGGTGCGACGCCTGCGGCCCCGGCCGTGGTTCCGACGGCCGCCCCGGCTGCGGCG
>CAYWDO010000097.1:3714-9262 GCA_964456995.1 uncultured Brevundimonas sp. | reverse complement strand
GGGCTGGAACTGACCGGGCATTTCCTGGAACAGTTCGTCTTTCACGCCCTGAACAAGCCGCTGCCGCCCGCGCGAGTGTGGATGATCGAGCGGCTGGCCGAGGCCGGGCGGCTCTAGTCAGCCGAAGGTGAAGGCGAAGACTTGAACGCCGGGGTCGAGGAACTCGATCTCGAAGGTCCGTTCGCGGGCGCCGCCGGACTGGCGCACCAGTTGATACAGGCGCTGGCTGTCGATCCGGCCCAGGCCCTGAGCGTCAATGTCCACGCCGGCGTCGGCGCTCGGCGCCTGACCATCGATGCGAACGCGGAAGCGCACGGGCTGGCCCATGTTGCTCGGCCCCATGACCAGATGCAGGTCGCGGGCCTTGAAGCGGAAGGCGAGGCGTCCGCCCGTGGCCTGCAGGTCGGCGTGTTCGGACCGCACGATCCAGTCGCCGGACAGGCTCCAGTCGTTCAGTTTCAGGGGCGCGGCCGCATAGGTCTTGCGCACGTCGAAGCCGAAGCCGCTGGGCGAGACGAAGTGCTTGGCGCGGGCGTAGCCGACGTAGGTTTCGGGGGAGGCGACCTCGGCGGTGGCGGCGGCCTCGGCCCCTTGCGCGCGGACCTGGACCACAGCCTGATCGACATTGGCGGCGCCGGCCTCTTTCAGCAGTTGCTGGATGACCCGCTCCGAGTGCTCGTAGTCGCCCTCGCCGAAGTGGTGGTAGCGGATGTCACCCTTGGCATCGATGAAGTAGTGGGCGGGCCAGTAGCGGTTGTCGAAGGCGCGCCAGATGGCGAAGGCGTTGTCCATGGCCACGGGGTAGGTGACGCCGAAGCGGCGCACGGCGTCGCGGACGTTGGCGGGGGCTTTTTCAAAGGCGAATTCGGGCGTGTGGACGCCGATCACCACCAGGCCCTGATCGCGGTATTTCTCGGCCCAGGCGCGGACGTAGGGGATGGTGCGCACGCAGTTGATGCAGGAGTAGGTCCAGAAATCGACCAGCACGACCTTGCCGCGCAGCTGTTCCGGGGTCAGGGGCGGGCTGTTGATCCACTCGGTCGCGCCGGTCAGGGGCGGCATGGCGCCTTCGATGGGCAGGGCGTTCAGCGGGGCGCGAGCGGCGTTCATGGGCTGGGCGGCGCCGAAGCGGCTGAGCAGGCTCTGTTCGATGCGGTTGGTCCCGCCGCTGGACAGGCGGGTCAGCAGGCCGGTGTCGAGGCCAAGCGCGATGGCCGCGACGCCGATCAGGACCAGCACGCCCAGACCCTTTCGCACCCATTCGCCGACGCCGAGCGACCGCTTCATCGTCTGGAAGACCTTGCCGCCGATCAGCAGGGCCAGGGCCAGGGAGGTGGCGGCCCCGGCGGCGTAGGCGGCCAGCAAAAGGGTGGTGCCGACGCTGGCGCCTTGCAGCGCCGCGCCGGTCAGGATCAGGCCCAGGATCGGGCCGGCGCAAGGGGCCCACAGCAGGCCGGTGGCCACGCCCAACAGGAAGGAGGGCCAGACGCCGCCGCCGGATTGCTGCTCCGCGCTGGCCTTCTCAGTCAGGCGTGAGCCTAGAGCGACGAGAGGCCGGGTCAGCCGGTCCGCCAGCGAGGGCATGATCAAGGTCAGACCCAGAACCGCCATGACCGCCAGGGCGATCCAGCGTCCGACCTGATTGGCCTGCACCGCCCAGCCGCCGCCGACCGCCGCCAGCGTCGCCACGCCCGCAAAGGTCAGGGCCATGCCGAGCAACAGGGGCAGGCCGCTTTTCATGAAGGGCTGGCCCGCTCGCGCGAAGACGAACGGCAGGACGGGCAGGATGCAGGGGCTGAGAATGGTCAGCGCCCCGGCCAGATAGGACAGCAGGATCAGGAGCATCGTGTCAGTCCTCGGGGCTCAGGCCGTGGGGTTACGCAGCGGACTACGTAACGGATGGCGTCGAGGTTACAGAAGCTGCTGAAGATCGGCGATGGCGGCGCGGATTTCCCGGGCCAGAGCCTCGACGAGTTCGGCGGCGGGCAGGGCGCGGCCCAGCGGGGCGGCCTGACCGGCCCACTGCGGGGCGTAGCCGTCGTCGCCCTGTGCGCTGGCGGCGGCGTTCAACGCCTTGCCGAGGTCGTAGGCGTAGGGGTAGCCGGCGGCGAGGGCTTCGTCGGCGCGCTGCATGAAGGCGTTCTCGACGCCGCGCGCCGGGCGACCCGAGATCGCCGCGCTGACGCGGGTGCGTTCAGCGCGCGGGCCGGCGAGGGCGGCGCGATAGGCGGCGTTGGCGGCGGACTCGGGGCAGGAGACGAAGGCGGTGCCCAGCTGCGCGCCCGCAGCGCCCAGCGCCAGCGCGGCTGCGATTCCGGCGCCGTCCATGATGCCGCCCGCTGCGATGACCGGGATGTCCAGCTCGCGCGCCAGAAGCCGCGTCAGGGGCAGGGTGGCAAAGCGCGGATCGTCGGCCGGATCGAAGACGCCGCGATGGCCGCCGGCCTCGAACCCTTGGGCCACGACCATGTCTATGCCCGCCGCCTGGGCCAGACGGCCTTCCTGCGGCGTGGTGGCGCTGGCGATCAGGAGGCAGCCGGCGGATTTCAGGGCGGCGATCTTCTCCGCTTGCGGCAGGCCGAAGTGGAAGCTGACCACGGCGGGCTTCTCGTCCAGCAGGACCGCCAGCTTGGCGTCGTCGGTCAGGAAGCTCTGGTAGATCTCGGTTAGCGTCTTGGGCGGCGCGGCGTCGAACGCGGCGAAGAGCGGGCGCAGGCTGTCGATCCAGACGCGGTCGCGCGTCGGATCGGGCGGCGTCGGCGCATGGCAGAACAGGTTCACATTGAATGGGCGCGTCGTCAGGGCCTTCAGCGCCTGGATCTGACGCCGTCCCTCGACCGCATCGACCGAGGCGATGGAGATGGAGCCCAGCGCCCCGGCGTTCGACACGGCCGCCGCCAGTTCGGGCGTGGAGGTCCCGGCCATCGGGGCCTGAATGATCGGCGGATCGAGACCCAGGCGGTCGGTGAGGGCGGTCTTCATGGCGGGTTCCTGACCTGTTCGGCGGCGGCGCTCCACAGATAGGCGCGGATCGTCCCCGCGTCAGCCGCAGGCTGCGCTAGACTTTGTCGTTCAGATCACCGATTCGAAAACACATGACCATCCACACCCCGACGCCTGAAGGCGGCCGCATCGTCGAAGAGCCGATGAGCGAGGCGCTGTCCAAGCGCTACCTCGCCTACGCCCTGTCCACGATCACCAACCGGGCCCTGCCCGACGTGCGCGACGGCTTCAAGCCGGTGCACCGCCGCATCATGTACGCCATGCACCAGATGCGGCTGAACCCGCAGGCGGCGGCGCGCAAATGCGCCAAGGTCGTCGGCGAGGTCATGGGCGGCTATCACCCGCACGGCGACGCCTCCATATATGAGGCTCTGGTGCGTCTGGCCCAGGATTTCGCCCAGCGTTATCCGCTGGTCGACGGTCAGGGGAACTTCGGCAACATCGACGGCGATAGCGCCGCGGCCATGCGCTACACCGAGTGCAAGCTGACGCCCGCCGCCGTCCTGCTGCTGGACGGCATCGACCAGGACTCGGTCGATTTCCGCGCCACCTATGACGATCAGGACGAGGAGCCGGTGGTGCTGCCGGCCGGTTTCCCCAACCTGCTGGCCAACGGGTCGTCGGGCATCGCCGTGGGCATGGCGACCTCGATCCCGCCGCACAACGTCGGTGAACTGATCGACGCCTGTCAGCTGCTGCTGGAACGGCCCGAGGCGACAACGACGGAACTGGTGCAGATCGTGCCGGGGCCGGACTTCCCGACCGGCGGGGTGTCGGTCGAGGGCCATGCCTCGATCCTGGACGCCTATGAGACAGGTCGCGGCGGCGTGCGTTTGCGCGCCCGCTGGGAGACCGAGGACCTGGGGCGCGGCGTCTGGCGCATCATCGTCACCGAGATGCCCTATCAGGTGCAGAAGAGCCGGCTGATCGAGGCCCTGGCCGACCTGATCGAGAACAAGAAGGCGCCGCTGCTGGGCGACGTGCGCGACGAGTCGGCGGAAGACATCCGCCTGATCCTGGAGCCCAAGAACCGCACCATCGAGCCCGAGATGTTGATGGAGAGCCTGTTCAAGCTGTCCGATCTGGAGGTCCGCTTCCCGATCAACATGAACGTGCTGGACGCCACGGGCACGCCGCGCGTCATGGGGTTGAAGGACTGCCTGCAAGCCTTCCTCGATCACCGCCGCGTGGTGCTGAACCGCCGGTCGCAATGGCGTATCGAGCGGGTCGAGAAGCGGCTGCACCTGTTGGAAGGCCTGCGCATCGTCTTCCTCAACCTGGACGAGGTGATCCGCATCGTCCGCGAGGAGGAGCAGCCGAAGGCGGTCCTGATCGCGCGCTTTGGTCTGAGCGAGCCGCAAGCCGACTACATCCTCGACACCCGTCTGCGTCAGCTGGCGCGGATCGAGGAGATGGCGATCGAGAAGGAATTCAATGCTCTTGCCGAAGAACTTGCGGCGCTGAAGGCGTTGACGTCTTCGGAAGGCAAGCAGTGGAAGGCCATTTCCAAGGAGCTGGAGGTCGTGCGCAAGGCGCTGATCTCGCCGCGCCGCACGACCATCGGCGAGGCGGTGGACGCCTCGGCCTTCGTGGCGCCCGAAGCCTTCATCCCGCGCGAAGCCATCACCGTCATCCTGTCGGAACGCGGCTGGATCCGCGCCGCCAAGGGCAAGGTCGAGGACCCGTCGGAACTGAAGTTCAAGGAGGGCGACAGTCTCGCCTTCCTGGTGCCGACCTTCACGACGGACAAGATTCTGGTGGGCGCCTCGGACGGGCGCATCTTCACCATCGGCGCGGACAAGCTGGCCTCTGGCCGGGGTCACGGCGAGCCGTTGCGCCTGATGATCGATCTCGACGAAAAAGCCGAGATTATCAATGTCTTGGCGCACGAACCGAATGCGAAGCTTCTTGTCGCGTCCAAGGCGGGCTACGGCTTTGTGGCCCCCGAGAACGAGCTGCTGGCCCAGAAGCGCGGCGGCAAGCAGGTGCTGAACGGCGACATGTTGGCCATGCTGCGCGTCACCGGCGACCACGTCGCGGTCATCGGCGAGAACATCAAGGCGCTGATCTTCCCCATCGCCGAGCTGCCCGAAATGGGCCGTGGCAAGGGGGTCAAGCTGCAGGGCTACAAGCAGGGCGGTCTGGCCGACGTGGCGGTGTTCAACGCCGAGACGGGGCCGGAATGGGCCGACGGCGGCGGTCGTCGCCGCAACTGGCCCGACTGGAAGGACTGGCTGGGCAAGCGCGCCAGCGCCGGTCGCCAGGGTCCGCGCGGGATGCGCAAGTTCCGTTAAATTCAACCCTCTCCCAGCGGGAGAGGGAAGGGTGACGCCGAATTCATTGGTTGCCGAGGCTGCGGCCCCGCATATTCCTTCTGAAATGCTGGAGGAGGCTCAATGATCACCTGGATCATCATCGGCGTCATCGTCGTCGTTCTGCTGTTCGTCGTCGTCGGGGCCTACAACAAACTGGTGGCGCTGGATCAGGCGGCCAATCAGTCGTTCGCCGACATCGACGTGCAGCTGAAGCAGCGTCAGGACCTGAT
>CAYWDO010000097.1:0-3614 GCA_964456995.1 uncultured Brevundimonas sp. | reverse complement strand
GAGAACAAGCTGGCCGCCGCGCGTCGGTTCTTCAACAACGCGGTCAGCGAGTTCAACGCCGTGCGCCGTCAGTTCCCGACTGTGCTGTTCGCCGGCATGTTCGGCTTTGCGTCGGACAAGCCCTTCTTTGATGTGGGCGACGGGGAACGCGCGGCTCTGAATGCGGCGCCGCCGACGGTGAAGTTCTAAGCCCCAATGGCGGTTTTCGGTCAGGCCGTCGGCCTCAAGACCCACATCTGGCAGAACAACACCCGGTCGGCGATCCTGCTGGCCGGGTTCCCGGTCCTATTGGTGCTGATCCTGTTCGGGATTCAGGTGCTGATGATGGGGTTTGGTCTGCTGCCCAACTCGGGCGGCAGTCTGTCGCAGGATCTGGCGCTGGCGGCTTCGATGCTGGGCTGGACCGTACCGACGGCCCTGGTCGTGGCCGCGATCTGGTTCGTCATCGCCTATTTCGGCAATCAGGTGATGATCGACGCCATGACCGGCGCGAGGAAGGTGGAGCGCCGGGGGGAGCCGGAGCTCTACAACCTGCTGGAAAACCTGGCGATCTCGCGCGGGTTGCGGACGCCGACGCTGCGGATCATCGAGAGCCCGTCGCTGAACGCCTATGCGTCAGGGCTGCATGAGGGGAACTACAGCGTCACCGTCACGCGCGGCCTGATGCAGGCCCTGAGCCGCGACGAGATGGAGTGCGTCCTGGCCCACGAACTGACCCACGTCATCAACAAGGACGTGCGGACCATGGTGATCGCCTCCATCTTTGCGGGGATCATCAGCGTGGTCGCCGAACTGGTGTTCCGCAGTCTGTTTTATGTGCGTGGCGGTCGCGGGGGGAACAACAAGAACGCCATGCCCTTGATCCTGATCGGTCTGGCCATCGGGGTGATCGGCTTCGGCCTGGCGGCGGTCATCCGCATGACCCTGTCGCGGACGCGGGAGTATGTGGCCGACGCCGGGGCGGTGGAACTGACCAAGAACCCGGACGCCATGATCTCGGCGCTGAGGAAGGTGTCGGGGCAGTCGAAGTTGAGCGCTCCGGACGAACTGCGCGGGATGTTCCTGGACAATACGGCGGACAAGGCGGGGTTTTCCGGGTTGTTCGCCACCCATCCGCCGATCGAGAAGCGGATTGCGGCCCTGGTGAAGTTCGGTGGCGGGCGGGATGAGGGGCCGACGCCGTCGGTCACCTCGGGGACGGCGGTGCCGCTGACCTGAGGCATCTTCTCCCTCCCCTTCATGGGGAGGGTGGTCGCGAAGCGACCGGGTGGGGAGGGCGAGGTGGTCCTGGGTAATGCGCTTGAATAGCCGGGCCGCCCCCACCCGGCTTCGGCCTTCAGCCTCAGCCACCCTCCCCATGAAGGGGAGGGAGAGGCGCGGCGCTAGTCTTCCAGCCGTTCCCAGCCGAGGGGGCGCAGGGCCTCCATCGGGCGGAACTTCGCCTTGTAGGCCATCTTGGGCGAACCCTGCACCCAGTAGCCCAGATAGACGTACGGCAGGCCGACCAGAGCTGCCTGGCGCAGGTGATCCATGATGGCGAACTGGCCCAGGCTGCGGCGTTCAAACTCGGGGTCGAAGAAGCTGTAAACCATCGACAGGCCGTCATGCAGCAGGTCGGTCAGGCAAACGCCGACCAGATCGCCGGGGCCGTCGTCGTCGGCGGGCATACGGTATTCGATCAGGTGGGTGCGGACGGCCGTGTCCTCGACCATGGACACATAGTCGGACCAGCCCATGTCGCTCATGCCGCCGCCGGGGTGGCGGGCGGTCAGATAGCGGCGCAGCAGCTCGAACTGCTCCATCGTCGCCTCGGCCTCGACCAGGTCGCGCGACAGGTCGGCGTTGCGGTTCAGGATCTTGCGCTGGGACCGGGAGAAGGCGAACTCGCCCACCGGAATGCGAACGGAGACGCAGGCGGCGCAGGCCTCGCAGGCCGGGCGATAGGCGATGTTCTGGCTGCGGCGGAAACCGGCCTGGGTCAGGGCGTCGTTGACGTCGGCGCCGTCGCTGAAGGGCAGGTTGGCGAAGACCTTCCGCTCGTACTGACCAGGCAGGTAGGGGCAGGGGGCGTTGGCGGTCATGAAGAACCGCAACTGCCGGGTTGGGAAATGCTGGGTCACGGCCTCAGGTCCGTTTCGGTGCTCGCCGGGCTGATCTTCATGGGCCGATTTGGCGCGCAACCGGGGGATTTCGCAAGCGCCGTGAGAGCGGCGCTTGCGGTCACAGGCTGGTGTCGGTGGGCAGGACCGGCGCCTCGCGCAGCAGGACGATGGCGATGCGGCGGTTGCCGGCCAGCGACGGATCGTCGGGATAAAGAGGGTCGGACCCCGCCTTGCCCGCGACCGAATAGACCCGGTCGGCGTTCACGCCCGCGCCCTGCAGCGTCAGGCGCGAGGCGTCGGCGCGAGCCGACGACAGCGACCAGTCGCCCGCGCCGCTGGCGCGGCTGGAGCCGGCGACGGCGCTGGTGTGGCCGGTGATCGAGATGCGGTTGGGCAGCTGGTTGATGACCTTGGCGATGGCCCGCAGCAGCATCTGGGCGCGCGGGTTGGGGCGCGAGGAGCCGTTCTCGAACATCGAGCGGCCTTCCTGATCGACCAGTTGGATGCGCAGGCCCTCGGGCGTCTGGTCGATGATCAGCTGTTTCGACAACTCGGCCAGTTCGGGCATGGCCTGCATGGCCTGACGCAGGGATTCGGCGGCGCTGGAGAAGTCGGCGGCCTCGCGCTTGGCGATCTCGGCGCGCAGGGCGGATTCGCTGGCGGCGGCCAGGTTGGTGCTCTGGCCGGCTTCTTCGGGCGATTGCGGCGCTTCGGGCGCCAGTTGTTCGACAACGGCCATGGAGCCGGAACTCTTGGCCCCGTCGTCGCCCAGGGCGGTGCCGCCCAGGATGCCGCCTGAACCGGAGGTCGAGGCCGAGACGTTGGCCGGGGCGAAGTATTCGGCGATGCCGCGCTTCTGCTCCGGGTCGGTCGTGTTGATCAGCCACATCAGCAGGAAGAAGGCCATCATGGCGGTCACGAAGTCGGCGTAGGCGACTTTCCACGCGCCGCCGTGGTGCCCCCCGGCGACAACCTTTTTCACCTTCTTGATGAGGATCGGGCGATCGCTCACGGACATGGGCAGGCCAATCTTAACGTCGTCTGTTAGCCGTAAATCCCACGCCGCCCGTTAAGAAGCGGTTGCGGCGCCGTCGTTTCCGGGCGGCACCTTGCCGCGCAGCGACCCACGGCTTAGGTCAGGCCTGTGACCATGACCTCATCTTCTTCCGAATTCGACGCCAAGGCCTATCGCAAGGCGCTGGGCGGTTTCGCCACCGGCGTCTGCGTGGTGACGGCCCATACGGCCGAGGGGCCGCTGGGCATTACAGTGAACAGCTTCACCTCGGTGTCGCTGGACCCGCCGCTGGTGCTGTGGTGCATGGATGTGAAGTCGGATCGCCATGACGCCTTCGCCGGGGCCGAGCGGTTCGCTGTCCATGTCCTGCCGGTTGAGGACCAGGCCATGTCGGACCGCTTCGCCTGGGGCGTCTGCACCCTGTCGGAGGACGAGTTCGAGGTCGGCGATCCGGCCCCGCCGCGCCTGCGCAACGCCGTGACGCGGCTGGACTGCAC
>CAYWDO010000096.1:6893-9374 GCA_964456995.1 uncultured Brevundimonas sp. | reverse complement strand
CGGGCGCGGTTGCTGAAGGGCTGGCGCGGGGCGGTGAAGGCCGCCATCATCGCCGCCGAGTGATCGCACGCACGCCACAGAGCGTCGGCGGGGGAGACGAGACATGACCGATCAAATGGATGCCCAGTCGGCCTTTGCCGGCACGCGCGAGGTGGACGAACGCTATCGGCTGGACGAGGCGGCGCTGGACACCTGGCTGACCGCCAATGTCGCGGGCTACGCCGGGCCGCTGACGCTCCGCCAGTTCAAGGGCGGGCAGTCCAACCCCACCTATGAACTGACCACGCCGGGCCGGACCTATGTTCTGCGCCGCAAGCCGCCGGGCGTCCTGCTGGCCAGCGCCCACGCCGTGGACCGCGAGTTCACCGTCATCTCGGCCCTGCACGCGCAAGGCTTCCCGGTGGCGAGGCCCTATGCTCTGTGCACGGATGAAGCCGTCATCGGCTCGATCTTCTATGTCATGGACAAGGTCGAGGGGCGGGTCTTCTGGGATCTGAAGCTGCCGGGGCTTCAGCCCGCCGAACGTCGCGCCATCTATGAGGCCCAGACGGATACGCTGGCGGCCCTGCACGCCTTCGACCCCGCCGCCATCGGCCTGTCGGACTACGGCAAGCCCGGCAACTATTTCGCGCGTCAGGTCGGGCGCTGGACCAAGCAGTATCGGGCCTCGGAGATCGCGCCCATCGCCGCCATGGACCGGCTGATCGCCTTCCTGCCCGACAGCCTGCCGCCGGAGGGGCCGACGCGGATCGTTCACGGCGACTTCCGCCTCGACAATCTGATTCTGGACCCGAGCGAAGCGAAGGTGAGGGCGGTTCTGGACTGGGAGTTGTCGACCCTCGGCGACCCGATGGCCGATTTTTCCTATCTGCTCATCGGCTGGGCCATTCCGGCGTCTCTGCGCAATGGCCTGGCCGGCGCGGACCTGAAAGAACTGGGCATTCCCTCGGTCGAGGAGACGGTCGAACGCTATGCCGAAAAGACGGGCACGGCGCCGCCGCAGAATCTGGACTGGCTGTTCGCCTACAACCTGTTCCGGCTGGCCGCCATCTGTCAGGGCATCGCCGGGCGGGTGCGCGACGGCACCGCCGCCAGCGCCCATGCTAAGACGATGGCGGCCCAGGTCGAACCCCTGTCGGACGCCGCCTGGGGCTTCGCCCGCAAGGCCGGGGCATGAAGCTTTGCGATAATTAGAACAGTTTTTGTTGCGGATGGATTTGGAAAACGGCCGCGGAAGCCCTACCTTCCGGTCTGGAGTACGAAACCGAGATGTCTGACAGCCAAAGATTCCCCGTAGCCGCCCATGCCCTGGCCTATCTGGCCCACAAGGGCGCCTATTCGGCTGCGGACGCGGCGCCCAGCGCCGTGCTGGCCGCTTCGGTGCCGACCAATCCTGTGGTCATCCGCCGGGTGACGGCCCTGCTGGCCAAGGCCGGCTTGATCGCCACGCGGCCCGGCGCCTCGGGCGGGTCCTGGCTGCTGCGCCGCCCGGAAGACATCTGCATGGACGAGGTGCTGAAGGCCGTAAACGGCTGCGCCCACCTGGGTTCGCCGCCGGCCGGGGCCAAGGGCTGTCCGGTGGGGGAGCATATCCCCCGCCAGGTGGCCAAGGCCCTGACCGCCGCCGATCAGGCCGCGGGCGAGGCTCTGTCGAAGATTACCATTGCCGACCTGCTGGAAGCGGACCCGGCGTCGCTGCGCGCCTTTGCGCCGCACGCCTCCTGTCCCGTCGCCTCTGCCTGACGCGCGTCGCTTGGGGGAGCCGCGACGCACCATCCTGATCACGGGGGCCAGCGCCGGCATCGGCGCGGCCCTGGCGCGTGAGTGCGCCGCGCGCGGATACGACCTGATCCTGACCGCCCGGCGCGAGGGGCCGCTGACGGCCTTGGCCGAAGACCTGACGGCGCGATATGGCGTCGTCGCCAGCGTCATCACCGCCGATCTGGCCGAGGCGGGGGCGCCCGCCGCTCTGGTCGAGGCGATCGCGGCGCGGGGCTTGCGCATCGACGGTCTGATCAACAACGCGGGCTTCAGCCGCACCACGGGTTTCCTGTCCACAGATCCGGCCGACCACGCCGCCATGATCCGGGTCATGCTGACCGCGCCGGTCGAGCTGTCGCGCCTGCTGCTGCCCAGCATGGTCGCGCGCGGCTGGGGTCGGGTGCTGAACGTGGCCTCGCTGGCGGGGCAGATGCCGGCGACCGGCGGCGACACCCTGTACGGCCCGATCAAGAGTTTCCTGATCAAGGCGTCGCAGGGCCTGTGGCTGGAGACGCAAGGGACCGGGGTGCACGTCACCGCACTTTGCCCCGGCTACACCTATACCGAGTTCCATGACGTCAACGGCTCACGCGAGCAGGTGTCGAACGCCTATCCGAAATGGATGTGGATGGACGCCGACCGCGTGGCCCGCATTGGCTGGGACGCGGTCGAGGCCAATCGGCCGCGCGTCACGCCGGGCGTCGCCAACAATGTGCTGGC
>CAYWDO010000096.1:5071-6793 GCA_964456995.1 uncultured Brevundimonas sp. | reverse complement strand
CGGTCGAGGCCAATCGGCCGCGCGTCACGCCGGGCGTCGCCAACAATGTGCTGGCGGCCTTGGGCGGACTGCTGCCCGACAGCCTGGCGCTGAAGATGGTCGGCGGCCACGCCAAGCGGCTGGACCGGCTTTAGCAAAGACGCGCCGTCATCCCGGAAGGCGAGCGCCTATCCGGGACCGCCAAAATACCGACCGTTGAGCCTTGTGCGGTCTCGGATAGCGGCGTCGCCGCTTCCGGGATGACGGTTGAGTTCAGTGACCGCCGGCGGGGTAGGGCGCCGTGACCCCGATGCTGAACATGCCGGGGATGGCCTCGCCCAGGCCGGCGATGATGAACTGGATCGCCAGGGCGCACAGGATCAGGCCCAGGACCCGGACCACGATGGCCATGCCGACGTCGCCCAGGAGGCGGCTGATCGGGCCGGTGGCGGCGAAGCAGAAGAAGGTGACCAGGCAGGCGGCGGCCATGGCGATCAGCGACGAGGCCGTCCCCGCCGCGCCCAGCTTCTGGGCCTCGCCCGCGTTGATGATGATGGCCGAGATGGCGCCCGGGCCGATCATCAGGGGAATGGCGAAGGGCACGATCATCCGCTTGAACCGGCGCTTGGCGTAGCCCCGCACGTCCTTGGCGTCGGTGGCGGGGTCGGCGTCGGCGAAGATCTTGAGGAAGTCCTCGCGCGCCATGTCGAGGCCGAGCAGCAGCAGCAGGATGCCGCCGGCGATGCGGAAGGCGGCCAGCGAGATGCCGAAGAACTGCAGCAGGCCCAGGCCGGTGAAGAAGAAGAAGCCCAGGAAGACCACGGCGAAGCCGCAGATCATGGCCGAGACGCTGATGCGCTGGCGCAGCGAGGCCCCGGCGGTGGCGGCGGCGAAGATCGGCACATTGCCGATGGGGTCCAGCAGCGCGAACAGCGCCACGAACAGGTTGACCCCCAGATCGACCGCGTTCATTGCTTCGCCCCGCCCTTAAATCCCGCCGCGCACCCCGCGACCCTTGGTCCCACCTATCGGGGCATCCGCGCGCGCCTGCAACCCGCCGAGAGCCGGAAATGTCACCTGACCGCCCCGACCGCCCCTTCGACCCGCGCGTCATCTGCGCCCTGGACGTGCCGACGACCGACGAGGCGCGGGCCCTGGTGGAGCGGATCGGCGACGCGGTCGGTTTCTACAAGGTCGGGCTGCAGCTGTTCGCCTCGGACGGCATGGGGCTGGCGCGCGAGCTAAAGGCGGCGGGCCATCAGGTGTTTCTGGACTGGAAGCTGCACGACATCGGCGCGACGGTGGAAAAGGCGACGGCGGTGCTGGCGGGCGCGGGCTGCGACCTGCTGACCGTCCACGCCCGGCCCCAGGTGATGGCGGCGGCGGCGCGCGGCGCGGCGGGCTCGGACCTGAAGATCCTGGGCGTCACCGTCCTGACCAGCCTGACCGAGGCGGATCTGCAGGCGGACGATCATAGCCTTTCGGCGGCCGACCTGGTCGAGCTGCGGGTGCGTCAGGCGCTGGACGCGGGGGTCCATGGCGTCGTCTCCAGCCCGCATGAGGCGGCGCGGGTGCGCGAGATCGCACAAGCGGCGGGCCGCGACGACTTTCTCATCGTCACGCCGGGCGTGCGGCCCACCGGCGCGGCTCTGGATGATCAGGCGCGGGCGGCGACCCCGGCCAGCGCGCTGGAATCCGGCGCGACCCATCTGGTCATCGGGCGTCCGATCACGGCGGCGGGCG
>CAYWDO010000096.1:0-4971 GCA_964456995.1 uncultured Brevundimonas sp. | reverse complement strand
CTGGAATCCGGCGCGACCCATCTGGTCATCGGGCGTCCGATCACGGCGGCGGGCGATCCGCGTGCGGCGGCGCAAGCGATCTCGGCAGAGATCACGCTGATTTAAAGGTCGATCTCGGCAGGGATGGCACGCGTACGACCGCGCTCAAGCCCTTGATCCACGTGAAACAAAAAGGGGCGGCTCCCTCGCGGGGCCGCCCTTTGTCGTGAATCAGCCCCGCTCGCCCGGTTCCTGGGCATAGGGACGTTCCGTCCGCGACCGGTGATGCGGCGGCGGGGGAGGCGGGGGCGGCGGCGGGCCGTCGGGCATGGCGTAGTAGCCCTGCTCGAAATGGACCTGGGGCGGCGCGGCCTCGATGCGCGGGGGGGCTACGTGGACCTGAGGCCGGGCGACCTCGACCTGGGCCGGGGCGACGTGGACGTCGGCCGGGGCCACATGGACCGGCGGCGGCGAGACATAGACGCGGGCCGGTTCGACATAGACCGGGGCCGGCTGAACATAGACCGGCGGCGAGTCCACATAGACGGGCGGCTGCGAGACATAGACCGGGGGCTGGCTGACGTAGATCGGCTCGGGCCGGTAATGGACCGGCTGGGGCGGCGGGCCGCAGCGGCCGCAGCCCTGGCCGTAGCCGCCCTGCTGATAATAGCCTTGTTGGACCGGACCCTGGGCATATTGCGCCTGGCTGTAGCCGCCGCCACGCCACGGATAGCGGCCATAGCCATCCACGACGTAGCCGAAGGGCATGGAACGGGTCACGCCGCTGTAGCCGCTGTAGCCACCGTGTCGGATGGGCTCCTGAGACGGCGCGATGACGACCGGCGGGCGCTGGCCGGCCCCGCCGTATCCATAGCCGTAGCCATAGGCCTCGACCGGGCCGTAGCCGCCCTGCCAGCCGCTGTCGCTGTAATAGGTCTGGACCCGGCTCTCGACGATGGGACCGCGTTGGGCGTAGCCCTGCTGCGCGTAGCCGGAAGCTGCGTTGTAGCGCGCCTGGCGTTGATGGGCTTCGGCGGTTCCGGCGGCGAACAGGGCCGCGCCGACAGCGATATATGCAACAGCCTTCATGGCCACGCTCCTTGTTTCAGCCGCAAAGGTTAATGCGGTTCGAGCAGAAGCGTTCATTATTCTCCCGACGCGCGAACTGACTAGGCGCTGGCGATCAGAAGTCGATGGCCAGGCCCTTCTTCTCCCAGTCGCCGTAGCGGGTCGGCTCGGGACCCCGCGGACCGCCGTGTTCAGTTTCCAGAACCATAGCTTCGTCGGCCTTGCGACGTTCGGCCGCTTCCAGCAGGGCGCGGCGCGCCACGTCGTTCAATGGACGCTCGGGCGTCGCGTGGGGCACGTCAGCGTTGAAGGCGGGGGCCGGCTCAACGTCATTGGCGGCGGGCGAGGTGGGCTGTTCGGTCACAGGGGGTCTGCCTTGAGGGCGGGGGTGCACAGCCTCAAATAGAGGTTCAGGCCTTCGACGCCACCCCTGACGACGCCCGGACCCGATGAACCATCTCAAGACCTTCGCCCTGTTGGCCGTGATGACCGCCCTGTTCATGGGGATCGGCTATCTGATCGGCGGCGCCATGGGCATGGTCATCGCCCTGGCGGTGGCGGGGGCGATGAACCTGTTCAGCTACTGGAACGCCGACAAGATCGTGCTGAAGATGTACAAGGCCCAGGTGGTGGACGAGACCCATCCCAACGCCGTGGTCCGCGCCTATGTGGCCGACATCCGGCAGATGGCGACGGACGCTGGCCTGCCCCTGCCGACCATCACCATCATCCCCAACGACCAGCCCAACGCCTTCGCCACCGGCCGCAATCCCCAGAACGCCGCCGTGGCCGCCACCAGCGGCCTGCTGGACATGCTGACGCGCGAGGAGGTTCGCGGGGTCATGGCGCACGAACTGGCCCATGTGAAGAACCGCGACACCCTGACCATGACGGTCACGGCCACCGTGGCGGGGGCCATCGCCATGCTGGCCAACTTCGCCTTCTTCTTCGGCGGCGCGGACGACCGCGAACGGCCGGGCGGCATGATCGGGACCCTGGCGCTGATGATCCTGGCCCCGATGGCGGCGGGTCTGGTGCAGATGGCCATCAGCCGTTCGCGCGAATACGAGGCCGACCGGGTCGGCGCCGAGATCGCCAATGATCCCCACGCCCTGGCCTCGGCCCTGCAAAAGATCGAGGCCTATGCGCGCGGGGCGGTGAACGTCCCGGCCGAGCGTAATCCGGCCACGGCCCATATGTTCATCATCAACCCGTTGAACGGCAAGGGCGCCGACAGCCTGTTCTCGACCCATCCCGCGACGGGCAACCGCGTCCGCGCCCTGATGGAGCTGGGCGCGACCATGGGCATGAGCCGACGTCCGGCGGCGGCCCCCGTCGCTTCCCCGCGACCTTCGACCAGCGTGCCGACCACCCCGTCTGATCGAGCGACGTCGCGCGGTCCCTGGGGCTAGGCTGAGGCGGATCGACTTTGCGCCCTCGGGCGTAAACCGCTAGAGCGCGCGCCATGACCGACAAGTCCGACCCCGCCGACCTGCCCGCCTTCGACAGCGACCGTCCCGAATGGGCCCAGGCCCACGGCCCGCTGCGCTCGTTCGGGCGCATCAAGTCGCGGCCGATCAAGGCGCGTCAGGCGGCCCTGTTCGACACCCTGATGCCGCAGATCGCCGTGCCGGACCCGACCAAGGGGCCGATCGATCCCCTGGCCCTGATGCCGGACGCGAAACAAGTCTGGCTGGAGATCGGCTTCGGCGGCGGCGAGCATCTGGCCGAACAGGCGACGCGCCATCCCGACGCCCTGATGATCGGGTGCGAACCCTTCCTCAACGGCGTGGCCTCGGCCCTGCGTCATGTGGAGGAGGGCGGTCTGAAGAACGTCCGCCTGCACGCCGACGACGCGCGCGCCGTGATGGCGGCCCTGCCCGACGCGTCGCTGGACCGGGTGATGATCCTCTTCCCCGACCCCTGGCACAAGGTGCGTCACAACAAGCGCCGCCTGTTGCAGGATGAGACGGCGGTCGAGATCGCCCGCCTGTTGAAGCCCGGCGGCCGGGTGCGCTTCGTCACCGACTGGCTGGACTATGCCGAGTGGGCGCTGGAGCGTCTGGACCGCACGCCGGGCCTGACGCGGATCGAGGCGCCGGGCGAAGACTGGTTCGCCGTCCCCGCCGACCATGTCGTCACCCGCTATGAGGAAAAGAAGCTGGGCGACACCGCGCCGATCTTCCTCGAGTTCGAGCGCGTTTCGTCCCACATATAGGGAGTTTTACGCAGCCCTGATTTTCCGCCGCGTTTACCGGCCGTCGTTATCCCTGACCTGAGAGTTTGGGGAAATGACGTGATGCGCAGTTTGACGATCGGCGGGCGGGTGAACCTGCTGTCGGTGCTGGCGGTGGCCGGCCTGCTTCTGGTGACAGGCCTGTCGCTGATGAAGCTTGACGGGGTGATGCGCGAAGCGATCGCCGACCGCACCAAGAAGACTGTCGAGGTGGCCCACAGCGTGGTGTCCCACTATCAGGCGCAGGAACAGCTGGGCGTCATGACCCGGCCCCAGGCCCAGGCGGCGGCCCTGTCGACCCTGCGCGCCCTGCGTTACGGCCAGGACGACTATTTCTGGGTCAATGACCTGCATCCGCGCATGGTCATGCACCCCTTCAGCCCGCAACTCGAAGGTCAGGACCTGAGCGCCAAGACGGACGCCGACGGCGTCTTCATGTTCCGAGAAATGGCTGAGGTCGCGCGTCGCGACGGCGCCGGTTTCGTCCACTACCGCTGGGCCAAGCCGGGCCAGGACGAGCCGGCGCCCAAGGTGTCCTACGTCAAGGCCTTCAAGCCCTGGGGCTGGGTGGTCGGGTCGGGCGTCTATACCGATCAGATCGTCGCCGCTGTCGGCAGGGCGGCCCTGGGCCTGGGCGGCATGGCGCTGCTGGTCGCGCTGGCCATGGGCGTAGCGGGATGGGCCCTGGGCCGTTCCGTCGCCCGACCGATCGTGGCCCTGGGCGAGCGCATGAAGCGCCTGGCGGACGGCGACAAGGCCACCGCCATTCCCGGACTGGCGCGTCACGATGAGATCGGCCGCATGGCCGCCGCCCTGGAAGTGTTCCGCGACGCGGCGATTGAAAAGGATCAGCTGGAAGTCGAGGCCGCCTCGGCGCGTCAGGCGGCCGAGGACGCGCGCGCCCGCGTCGAGGCGGAAAAGGCTCGCACGGCCGAAGAGGATCGCATCGCCATGACGGCCTTGGGGCAGGGCCTTCAGGCCATGGCGGGCGGCGACCTGACGCACCGCATGACCGTCGAGGTCGCGCCGCGCGCCGAACAGCTGAAGTCGGACTTCAATACCGCCATCGAGCAGCTTGAGCAGGCGGTGGCGGTCGTGGTCTCCAACGTCGCCGCCATCCGTTCGGGCGCGAGCGAGATTTCGCAGGCGTCGGACGACCTGTCGCGCCGCACAGAACAGCAGGCGGCGTCGCTGGAAGAAACCGCCGCCGCCCTGGACCAGATCACCGCCACGGTGAACAAGACCGCCGACGGCGCCCGTCAGGCTTCGGGCGTGGTGCAGCAGGCGCGCGGCGACGCCGAGACCAGCGGCAATGTGGTTCGTGATGCGGTGGCCGCCATGAGCCAGATCGAGCAGTCGTCCAACCAGATCGGCGACATCATCGGCGTGATCGACGAGATCGCCTTCCAGACCAACCTTCTGGCCCTGAACGCCGGCGTCGAAGCCGCCCGTGCAGGCGATGCGGGTCGCGGCTTCGCCGTCGTGGCCTCGGAAGTCCGGGCCCTGGCCCAGCGCTCGGCCGAAGCCGCGAAAGAGATCAAGACCCTGATCTCCGCCTCGGGTCAGCAGGTCGGCGCGGGCGTCACCCTGGTCGGCCAGACCGGCGAGGCGCTGCAACGTATCGTCAGCCGCGTGGCCGAGATCGACAGCCTGGTCTCGGAAATCTCGGCCTCGGCCCAGGAGCAGGC
>CAYWDO010000095.1:4078-9471 GCA_964456995.1 uncultured Brevundimonas sp. | reverse complement strand
GGCGTTGCGCTGCACCTCGACCACGCGGACTTTCAGCGTCACCTGGTCGGAGCCTGAGACGCTGATCATGTTGACCACCTTCTCGGGCGCCGAGACGAAGGCGCGAGCGACCTGGGCGGCGCGCTGGGCCTCGGCCGGCGTCGAGGCCGTGCCGGTCAGGATGATGCTGTCGTTGACGGCTTCGGCGCGCACGTTCGATCCCGGCGCGACACGGCTGAGCGTGTCCTGAAGGGCGCTGGTCCCGGCGTCCACGCGCACGCGCAGAGCCAGGATGGTGCGGCCCGCGGCGTCAAGAAAGACCGCATCGGTTTCGCCCGGCGCGACCCCGATCACGGTGATGCGGCGCGGCGAGTGCAGCATGGCCTCGGCCACCTGCGGATTGGACACGATCACGTCGCGCGCATCGGCCGGCAGATCGACGGCGAAGGAGGTGCCGCGCGGCAGATTGATCATCTGCGGCGCCGATCCGGTGGACACGGCGGCGCGGGTCTGGGCCAGGGGCGCCGAGGCTGCCCCGCCCAGGGCGATCAAGGCGGCGCAGGCCGCCACGACCAAACGATTCATGCCCGGTTTCCTCATGGGACGGCGACTGCTTCGACCTGATTTTCACGATAGACGCGCACGACGCTGCCTACCGCAGGAGCGGCCCCGCGGGCTGTAGCAGCGGCGGTTCGACCCGACGGCCCAGCCGTGTCGGCGTAGGAGCGCAGCACCAGCGACAGCTCGCCTTCGGATTTGGCCAGGGCCAGAATCTCGGCGTCACGACCGCTGACCTCCAGGGTGGCGGTCGCGCCGACCACGGCCTGTTCGTTCTCGGCGGCCCGGGTATTCTGGTCGATAGCCAGCACCTTGACGTTCTGCATCACAGTGGCCGAGACGAATTTCGTGCCGCTATCCGCAGAGGCGACATTCGCCAGATTGGTTAACTTGACCTCTCGGGTCAGCAGCACGTCGGCCCGGTCGCCCGGCAGGATGAAGCCGCCGGCGGCGGTCTCGACCGTCACGCGGATGGCCATGGCCCGCATGCCGGGCTCCAGATAAGCGGCCATATAGCCGCTGTCCCCGGCGCGCACGATCTTACGGGCGACGATGGGCTCTCCGGCCAGAATGGGTTCGCGGACGACGGCGCCGATAAAGTCAGCCTTGGCCCCGCCGGTGGCCAGATTGTTCGCCGCGCGTGACACTTGGGCGGCGGCGCTCTCGGCCTTCTTGGCCATCTCGGCCTTGGCGTCTGCGGGTTTGGCGTCTGCTGGCGCCGCGGCGGTCGGAACGGGCACGCTGCCGTCGGTGATGAAGACGGGATTGACCTCGGCGACAGGCCAGTCCTTCCACGCGAGGTCGGAATCGGTCAGGCGACTGCCGGGCTCCAGATCCTTGGCGGCGACCAGAACCTTGGCCATGGGCCGGGTTTCGACCGCGGCCACAGCGACGGCGGTCGGCTCGCCGGACGAGCCCATGGCGCGGACCACAAGGGCCAGGCCGATGGCCGATACGGCGGCGATACAGATGACGGCGATCTTGGCGGGCTTCATCGACGGTCTCCGGCAGGCGCGGCGACGTGGATTCGGTTCTTCGCCCTCTGCCGTTAACGACAATGAGGCCCGTCGGTTAACGCGGCCCTAAGCGGCCACAAGGCGCGCTAGGCGCTGGTAAAGGCTTGAACCAGAGGGCTGTAGGGATAGGCCAGCAGGGCCCCGATGGCGATGGCCACACCATAGGGCAGATCGCCCTTGGGCTGCATCAGCCGCGCGACCCATCCGGGTCCATTCATCGCAAAGACCTGCAGTTGGCTTCGCGCCGCCATCAGCACCAGACAGAAGCCCCCGCCGATCAGGGCGGTGAACAGGAGTAGCGGCAGAATCCCCGCCGTCCCCATCCAGATGGTCGTCGCGGCGATCAACTTGGCGTCGCCGCCGCCCATCCATTTCAAGGCGAACATAGCCGCGCCGATCACCAGCACCAGCAGGGCCAGGCCCAGCGATACGCCGATCGTCGCCAGCGGCAGGCCCAGCATGAAGGCGGTCGGAAAATAGGCCAGGAACAGAAGACCCGAAATCCAGTTCGGGATCTTCATCGTGGTCAGGTCACGCAGCCCGGCCAGAATGACCAGGACCGGCAGGATGCTCAACGGCAGAAGAAGCAGGTCGCTCATCCGCTCTCGATAACAGGGCAATCTTTAAGGCGAGGTTGCCAGTCTGCGGCAAAGAAAAAGGGCCGGAACGTTTCCGTTCCGACCCTTTCCCTCAGGTGCAGCCTGGCTTAGGCGGCCGGCAGACCGGCTTCGACCTTCTTGAAGGCGCCATCGAGCTTCGGACCGATAAGGGTCAGCGTGCCGATGATGGCGACGGCGATCAGGGCGGCGATCAGGCCGTATTCAATGGCCGTGGCGCCCGACTCGTCTTTGGCGAAGTTCTTGATGAAGTTACGCATGATGATCTTCCTTTTTTGTCTAAGCGAGCAACAGTTCCACCGTCAGGGTCACCGGATTTGCCCGCTTGACCCCCGTTTGCATGGCGACAATGCGTCGCCGATCCTTAAGGGCGAGTAAAACCAAGACCATGACCCCGGATTATTGATGGTTACTGTCCCGTTTACTATAGATGACCCCGGAGCTTGGCGGTTATCGCCGCCCTTCAGGAAATCTTGATCTTTCAGGGCGAGGTTTCACGCCTAGCGCTCGCGCGCGCTCGTTCATCCATTCGGAGCCGTCCCCCATGCTCAGGACCTTAAACAGGCTCGCCTTCGGCTCCGCCCTGCTCGCCCTCAGCGTCGGCGCTGGCGCTGCTCAGGCTCAGTCGCGGCCGCTCAACGTCGAGATCGACCACGCCACGCGCGTACAACTGCGGGCGCCCGCCGGGTCCGTGATCGTGGCCAACCCCAAGATCGCCGACGTCACCGTGGTGGACGCCAACACCCTGTTCATCACCGGCAAGGGTTACGGCGTGACCGAGATCATCGCCGTCGACGCCCTGGGTCGCCCCCTGTTCCAGAGCCAGGTCGTGGTCAGCGCCGGTTCGGCCGGATCGGTCCGCGTCTGGCGCGGCGCCCAGGCGACGGAGATGGCCTGCGGCTCCTCCTGCTCGCCCAGCGTGCGGGCCGCTCCGGCCCCCTGATCGCGCGCACGATGGGGCTGCTTTTCCTCCGTCCTGCCCGGATGTCGCTGACGCGGCGACGCAAACGCGCGCGGGAAGGCTCCACGGCGGTGGAGTTCGCCCTGCTCGCCTTTCCCTTCTTCATTCTGCTGTTCGGCATTCTCGAAATCGGAATGCTGCTGCTGCTCGACGCCGTCGTGGAGACGGCGGTCTCGGACGCTGGCCGCCTGGTGCGCACTGGCCAGGCCCAGCAGCAGGCGATGACTCCCGAAGCCATCAAGCAGAAGCTTTGCGCCCGCATGAGCGTCTTCGCCGGCGACTGCCCGACGCGCGCCTTCATCGACATCCGCGTGATCGACAGCTTCACTACCCCCGTCGCCCCTGACCCCCTGGCGTCTGGCCTGTTCGATCCGACCAAGCTCACCTATGAGCCCGGCGGACCCGGTGACCGCGTCCTGGTGCGGATCTGGTATGAACAGCCGGTCGTCACCCCCTTCATCGCCCAGGCCCTGTCGCGGACCACGGATCACAAGGTGCTGCTGACCACCGCCCTGGCCTTCCGTAACGAGCCCTATCAATGATCCGCCGTATCGCTACCGGATCCCTGCGGCGCTTCTGGCCCGACGAACGCGGCGTGGCGGCGATCGAATTCGCCTTCATCGCCCCGATCATGATGCTGCTCTACTTCGGGCTGGTGGAGTTCTGCCAGGGCTATATGGCCAGCCGCCGCGCCGGACACACCGCCTCCATCGTCGCCGACCTGGTGGCGCAATCCGACGCGACCTCGACCCAGGACCTGACCCAGATCTTCGCCATCGGCGACATGATCATGCGGCCCTTCCCCTCTTCGCAACTGTCCATCCGCGTCTCCAGCGTGACACGAGACGACAAGGGGGTGGCGAAAATCGATTGGAGCCGCGGCAACGACAAGGCCTTGAGCGCCTTGGGAAAGAACACCGTTGTGACAGACCTTCCGGCCGGCCTGATCGAAAATGAGGAAAGCCTGATCATGGGCGAAACCGAGTTCAAATACACCTCGGCCTTCGGTCAGGTCATCAAGAAGCCGATCACCTTCACCCGCAGCTACTACCTGCGGCCGCGAACGGTGAACAAGGTGGTCTGCGCCAACTGCTAGACGCCGATCAGGGCGTCTTTCAGCGCCGAGATCTTGGCCTCGGTCTCCTCGCGTTCGGCGCCGGGGTCGCTGTCCGCCACGATGCCGGCGCCGGCCAAGGCGCGAAACCCCCAGCCCACGGCGTCGAGCTCGAACGACGCCGTGCGGATCAGCACCGAGGCCGTCAGACCGCCGTCGCCCGCCAGCCCAAGCCCGAACAGAGAGCCGCACCAAGGGCCACGCGGCGGCTCATGGCCCGCGATCACCTTCATGGCCTGATGCTTGGGCGCGCCGGTGATCGAACCCGGCGGGAAGGTCGCCTCCAGCACCTCGGCGGCCTCGACGCCGGGCCGCGCCGTCGCCGTGACGGTCGAGACCAGATGATGCACGGTGGGGTGGCTCTCGACCTCGAACAGGCGCTCGACCCGCACAGAGCCGGGCGTTGCCGCCCGCGCCAGATCGTTGCGCATCAGATCGACGATCATCAGGTTTTCAGCGCGATCCTTGGTGCTGGCGACCAGCTCGGCGGCCAAAGCTGCATCGCGAACGGGATCGGCGTGTCGGGGCCGCGTGCCCTTGATCGGACGCGTCTCGACGCGGCCTGTCCCGGGATCAAAGGTCAGGAACAGTTCCGGCGAGTTGGACACCAGCGCCCGCTGGCCCAGCCGCCAGAAGGCGCCATAGGCCGCGCCGCGTTCGGCCGACAGCCGCAGAAAGACCTCGAACGGATCACGCCCCGCCGCCAACCGACCATCCCAGGCGCGGGCGATATTGGCCTGAAATAGTTCGCCAGCCCCGATGCGCGCCACAACGTCGGCCACGGCGGCCTCATAGGCGTGGACCTCGGCCTCGGCCTCAAACTCCGAAGCCGGAGCAGACGGTATCGACGCATCAACCCCATCCGCCAGCCATTCCGCCGCGCGTCGGACCTGCGCCTCGGCCCCGGCCGCGTCCACGCCGCGCCCGATCACCAGCACTTCAGGGGCCGCGTGGTCGAAGGCCAGCAGAGCCGGGTAACGGGCCAGCATCAGGTCAGGCCAGACCTCGGCCCGCGCGCCGGTCGCCGGTCGCGCCCCGGCGTCATAGCTCATCAGCCCGACCACGCCGCCGCCCCCGAACTCGGGATCGCGCAGGGCGTCGAAGGGCGCTACGTCATCGACCGCGCCGACGAAAACCCTGTCCGGCTC
>CAYWDO010000095.1:1986-3978 GCA_964456995.1 uncultured Brevundimonas sp. | reverse complement strand
AGGTCGTCGCGCGACACGCCCAGCAGGCTGTGGGTCAGGGCCGCCAGCAGGCCGGTGCGGTCCTTGCCCGCCGCGCAGTGGATAAGCACCGGCCCGTCGGTCTCGGCCAGGGCGCGGAAATAGCGGCTGAACAGGTCCACATGGGCCGGCTCGAACGGCAGGCGGCGATAGGTGGAAGTCATGAAGGCGCGACCGGAATTCTCGGTCAGGTCGGCGGTCTTCAGAAAAGTGATATGCGGGGCCTCGCCGCCGTCGTCGTGGGCGCTCTCGATCACCTGGCCGGCCCAGCCGGAGGGCCGCCGCGACGGCTGGTCGCGCCGTTCGCTAGGGCGACGCAGGTCCACCACCGTCGCGAGGTTCAACTGCGCCAACCGCGCCAGATCCGCCTCGGTCGCCCTGGCCTGATGCGCCGAGCGGTAAAGGCGTCCGCGCGCCACGCGGGCTCCTGCTACAGCGTAGTCGCCATAGTCGCGGAAGTTATCGAGGGCCTGAAACGGCAGAAGGCGGTCGCTCATGACCGCCTTCCTAAGACTATTCATGCGCCAAGGCTAACGGGCGCCGACCAGACCGGACATGGCGTCCAGGTAGGCGACGAAGGCGTCGCGTCCAGCCTCCGTCATGGTCGCCCGCGTCAGGGGCTTGCGACCCTGAAAACTCTTGGCGACCTCGACGAAGCCCGCCTCCTCCAGCTTTCTCAGGTGCACCGACAGATTGCCGTCCGTGGCCTGCAGCCGGGTCTTCAACTCGTTGAAGTCCGCCGTCCCGACGCCCGACAGATAGGCCATGATCCCCAGACGCACCCGGCCGTGGATCACCTCGTCGATGCGGCCGATGTCGAAGGCGTCAGCCGCATCCCCCGCCGTGTCCGAAGCCATCAGATCACCTCCGACGGTTCCTGACGCACCAGCAGGACGCCGGGCAGCAGGGCGAACAGGAACAGGCCCGCCGCATAGGCCAGCCACATCAGCGGACTGCCGGTCAGGAAGGCGATCAGCGGCGCGGCGATCCAGCAGGAGATGGCCAGCGTCCATTGCCATTTCTGGTCGCTCATGGTCGCCGACACCGCCCAGCCCGAGCCGTAGAGGGCGAAGATCAGCGAGGGGAAGAGCATGAAGCTCACGTCGCTCCCCGTCTTCCAACTGACCACCGTCATCGCCAGGGCCATGACGAAGATGGCCAGACCGACCCCCATCCAGCCCGCGCCTCCGGCCCGGTTCACCACCGAGTTTGCGCCGGGTCGGCCGGTCGTTCGACGAACCTGCAGCATCAGAACCGCAAAGAAGATCAGTCCCGCCCCGCCCCACAGAAAGGCGTAGGCGACCGGCGGCACACTGAGGATGCCGCTGTCGATCCCATAGGCGGCGATCGAGGCCAGGCCGAACACCAGACCGGCGGCGATCAGGATCGACCCGCCCAGCAAGGGAGCGCGCCGCCCCTCCTGGGCCAGGGCCTTCATATAGGCGATGTCGTCGTGGACGGACTGAACTTGATCTCGGGTCATGGCGTCTCTCCCTGCCTGTTGATCAGAAAGTGCGCCAAGAACTTTATGTTGTAAAGTTCTTTTTCTGAGACGGGACGCGCGAGGCATTCTAGGCCTTGGTCATGCGCGTCGCCTTTCATCACATCGCCTATCAACCCCTGACCATCTGCAACGCCCTGTCGATGGAGCGGCTGGAAGCGACCGTGCGCCGCGCGGGGCTGAAACCGGGCGCCGCCGTCATGGACATCGGCTGCGCCTACGGCGAGGTGTCGATCCGTCTGGCCCGCGCCTTTGACGCCCGCGTCACCGCCGTCGAACTGGACCCGGTCATGGCGGAGGGCGCCGAGGCCCGGATCGCGGCGGCGGGCCTGTCTGACCGCATGACGCTGCGACGTGAGACCTCGGCGGCGGCGCTGGCCGCCCTCCCCCCCTTCGACCTGATCGTGGCGATCGGCTCGACCGAGCCGGCGGGCAAGGGCCTGCGCGAACCCGCCGCCGTCTTCGCCGCCCTG
>CAYWDO010000095.1:0-1886 GCA_964456995.1 uncultured Brevundimonas sp. | reverse complement strand
TCAGCGACGAGACCGAATGGGCCGCCTATCGCACCAGCATGGAGACGGCCATCGCCGACTGGCTGGACGCTCACCCCGACCACGCCGACGCCCCATCGGTCGCGGCGACGGCGCACCGCATCAAGATGATGCTCGACTTCGGCGCCCCCTACCTGGGCTTCGGCCTCTACCTGTTCCGCAAGGGCTGACGCACATCGTCTCTCCCTCCCCTTCATGGGGAGGGTGGCTGACGCGAAGCGGCAGACGGGTGGGGCGCTTCGGCAGTTCAAGCGCCGCGCCCGTATCACCACGCCCTCCCCACCCGGTCGCTGACGCGACCACCCTCCCCATGAAGGGGAGGGAGAAAGCGCGCCCTTCTCTTCTTACCGGAATGGCGGCTCGTCGAAGGCGCGCAGCTTGCGGGAATGCAGCCTGGAGCCCTCGGCCCGCAGGAGGTCCACAGCCTGGATGCCGATCTGCAGGTGCTCCGAGATCGAGCCTTCGTAGAAGCGATTGGCCTGACCCGGCAGCTTGATCTCGCCGTGCAGCGGCTTGTCCGAGACGCACAGCAGGGTCCCGTAGGGCACGCGGAAACGATAGCCCTGTGCGGCGATGGTGGCGCTTTCCATGTCGATGGCGACGGCGCGGCTCTGGTTGAAGCGCAGGGCCGACTTGGAATAGCGCAGCTCCCAGTTGCGGTCGTCGGTGGTGACGACGGTGCCGGTGCGCAGCCGCTTCTTGACCTCTTCGCCCGGCGCGCCCGAGACCAGCTTGGTCGCGTCATAGAGGGCGCGCTGCACCTCGGCGATCGACGGGATCGGGATGTCGGCGGGCAGGACCGCGTCCAGCACATGGTCGTCGCGCAGATAGGCGTGGGCCAGGACGTAGTCGCCGATGGTCTGGCTGGCGCGCAGGCCGCCGCAGTGGCCGATCATCATCCAGGCGTGGGGACGGGTGACGGCCAGGTGGTCGCAGATGGTCTTGGCGTTCGACGGCCCGACCCCGATGTTGACCAAGGTGATGCCCTGACCGTCCGCCCGCGTCAGGTGATAGGCGGGCATCTGATGCCGGCGCCAGGCCGCGTCCATGATGGCGCGTTCCGGGTCGGGGGTCTCGCGGTCGATGATCACCCCGCCGGCGCACGACAGGGTCTGATAGACGCTGGTCGGATCGGCCAGCTGGGCGCAGGCCCAGCGCACGAACTCATCGACGTAGCGGTGATAGTTGGTGAACAGGACATAGGACTGCACGTCCTCGACCGGGGTGCCGGTATAGTGACGCAGGCGGGCCAGCGAGAAGTCGGTGCGCAGGCCGTCGAACTGGGCCAGTGGGAAGTCCTCGCCCGGCGCGAACAGGCCGTCCGAGATCTCGTCGCCGATGTGGGCCAGGTCCGTGGTCGGGAACCAGCGCGCGATCGAGGCCGTCATGGTGCTGTCCAGCGCCACGCCGGAACCGTCCAGCACATAGGGGAAGGGGATTTCCTGATCCGACGGTTCCACCGTCAGGGTAGCGCCATACTCGGCGACCAGCAGGCTCAGCTGCTCCAGCAGGTAATCACGGTACAGGTCAGGGCGGGTGACGGTGGTCGTATAGACGCCGGTGCGCGACAGGCGGGCGAAGGCCCGTGTCTCTAGGTCCTGCGGACGGTCGCCGAACCAGCTGACGGTCAGTCGGGGATAGGCGAACAGGCCGGCGGCCCGGGCTTCGGGATCGGCGCGCTCGCCGGTCTCGATAAAGCGCTTCACTGCGGCTCGCAGATTGGCGACGGATTGATTGTAGAGGGTTTCGAGGCGGTCCAGCGCCGCCTGGGGGGTCATCTTGTCTGTCATGACTTCCTCTAGCCGAAAACCGTGACCGTGGCGAGACGGGGGAAACACAAGGACACGACTGTTGACCGCAGGCGACGG
>CAYWDO010000094.1:6305-9528 GCA_964456995.1 uncultured Brevundimonas sp. | reverse complement strand
AGGGGATTTCAGACGATTCAGACGAATTGGACTCTGTTTTTTGCGAGCCAGCCTTCAGGCCGCGAACCGCCCGCCCCTGGCCGCATAGGCCTGCGTTCCGCGCGTGAACACCTGATCGCTGGGCAGGACGGCCTCAATCGGCAGGTCCTCGGCCCCCTTCAGCCGTTCATAGACCGGGCCGAAGTCCTGCAGCGTCACGGCCTTCAGTTCCTCGATGCTGTCGATGACGAAATAGACCTGCTGGAAGTCGTCGATCCGATACAGGGTCTTCATCACCCGCTCCAGGTCAAAGCCCAGACGGTTGGGCGAGGCGTCTTCCAGGCTGAACACGCTCTCGGTCGCCGACGAGACGATGCCCGCGCCATAGATGCGCAGGCCGTCGGCCTCCTTCATCAGGCCGAACTCGACCGTGTACCAATACAGCCGCGCCAGCTTGTCCAGCATCCCCAGCGACGCCGCCCTCTGCCCGCCCTTGCCATAGGCCTCCATATAGGCGGCGAAGTCGGGGTCGGTCAGCATCGGCACATGGCCGAAGACGTCGTGGAAGATGTCGGGCTCTTGCAGGTAATCCAGTTGATCCGGCTTCCGGATGAACTGGCCGGAAACGAATCGCCGATGGGCCAGATGGTCGAAGAAGACATCCTCCGGCACCAGTCCAGGCACACAGACCACGGTCCAGCCGGTCAGGGCCTGCAGCTTGGGGTTCATCACCTCGAAGTCGGGGATACCGCCCGTGTTCAGGTCCAGCGCCTGAAGCCCGCGCATATAGGCGTCGCAGGCGCGACCGGGCAGGATCTTCATCTGCCGGGCGTAGAGGGTGTCCCAGGTCTGATGCTCGACGTCGGTATAGTCCGCCCAGTTCTGGGGGATGGTCCAGTCGGCGGCGGCGCCTTCGGGCGGGGCTTCAAAGACGTGTTCGAAATCAGACATAGGAACGCTCCTCGCGGCTCTGACGGCCGTTGCGGGCAGATTAGCGCGCGATCCGACCGCCGTCACGCACGTCTATTGCAGCGTGTAGGACCGCGGCGCGTGCCGCCCCTGGGCGTCGATGGTGAACCACTGCCGCTCGTCGTCCGGCGACAGCTGATCGACGTCGGGACTGGCCTCCAGCGCCTCTTCGGCGGCATAGGCGATGAGGCCACCGGCGGCGTTGGCGACAAGAATGCTGTAGAAGGGCTGATCTGCCGAGATCGCGCCCGTCTCATCGGCCGGGCCTGCGTACTGGGCGTCCACATCCATGACCAGGCCGTGGAAGGCGTGGTCGCGATGGCGGACGATCTGTCCGAGGCCGAACCGGGCTGTGTGAACTTGGGTCATGCGCATTCGATACGCGCCCCAAGTTGAAGCGGATGCATCGCGACCTGTTCATCTTTGCGACAGAATGACTTGGCGTGGCCGCTGATCCCGGTTTACGCTGTTGGGGACGGGCGCCGTTTCGGACCGCCCACATGAAAGCTCGGCCCATGCCGGAGACCCCTGGCGCGCCCGCTCGGCGCGACGCGAGGTCCCTGCCCACGAGGTCCCGTGATTCCGGGGCCTCCGGTCGCGATGCGCCCCTCTATGGCGCGCTCGACCTGGGGACCAATAATTGCCGCCTGCTGATCGCGCGTCCGGCGCGCGACGGGTTCCGGGTGGTCGACAGCTTCAGCCGCATCGTACGGCTGGGCGAAGGCCTGTCCCGCACCGGTCGCCTTGATGATCGCGCTATGGACCGGGCCTATGACGCCCTTGCCCTGTGTGCCGAGCGCGTAGCCCGCAAAGGTCTGGACGCGGAACGCCTGACTGCGGTCGCCACACAGGCCTGCCGCGCGGCTGACAACGGCGAAGAGTTCATAGAACGGGTCAGACGCGGCACCGGACTAAGGCTCAAGATCATTGATCCCTCCGAGGAGGCCAGCCTGTCCGTCGCCGGCTGTCTCAATCTGTTCGACCCCCGGGCCGAGGCGGTGCTCGTCATCGACGTGGGGGGCGGCTCGACAGAGCTGTCCTGGCTGATGCGCAGCGCGCGAGGCTTTGAGAGCAAGGGCTGGATGTCGGCCCCTCTGGGTGTCGTCACCCTGGCCGAACGCCACCCGGAGCCGGCGAACGACACCGAGGCCTGGTATGAAGCCATGGTGGCTGATGTCGGCGAGCATCTGGCAGCCGGCGGGCCGAACGACGACAAGGTTCGCGGCCTGTTTGAAAGCGGACGGGTGCATATGGTCGGCACGTCCGGCGCAATCACCAGTCTGGCCGGCATCCATCTGGGCCTGCGCCGCTACCAGCGCGACCTGGTCGACGGTCTGTGGATGACGCGCGGCGACTGCGAGGCGGCAGCGGCGCGGCTGAAGAGCCTGGGTCCGGCGGGCCGGGCGGCGGAAAGCTGCATCGGGCCGGACCGCGCCGATCTGGTGCTGGCCGGCGCCGCTATCCTTGAGGCCGTACAGCGCGCCTGGCCGTGCGAACGCGTGCGCGTCGCCGACCGCGGCCTGCGCGAGGGCTTGCTGCTGCAACGGATGCGCGAAGACCGCCAGAAACCCCGCCGACGCCGTCGTCGGGGTCGCTCAGGCGGCGATCAGGCGGCGGGCGCTCCCGCGACCTGAACCGGCAGGTCGATGTCGCAGACCGAGAAGTCAGCCCCCTTGGCCTGACGCGCCGCATCGGAAAGGGCGCGGAACCGGGGCGAGTTGGTATCCAGAACCTGCACCGTCGGCCGCTCGGCCGCAGCCAGGTCGGACGCCACCCGCACCCGCGTCATCCGGTCAGGGCCTGTGACGATGCCGTCCGGGTTGGGGCTGGCCTTCAGCGCGCGCACCACGTCCAGCCCCGACACCACGCGGCCGAAGATGGTGTAACGCTTGTCCAGCGACGGATAGGGCTGACGCATCAGGAAGAACTGGCTGTTGGCGCTGTCAGGCGCCTCGTCGCGGGCCATGCCGGCGACGCCGGGGCAATAGAGGCCCCAGGCGTGGACCTTCTTATCGGCCGTCGTGGCCATGAAGGCGTCGGGCTGGGTCTGGACCGGCAGCGAGTGCAGGAAGCCCAGCACGGCCCCGGCGGGCGCCGCCACCGCCGTGAACGGCGTCTGGCCGTCGCGGCGGAAGGTGAACTCGGCCTTCAGGTCGGGATAGGGGCTCTGGCCCTCGCCGGTGCCGAGAGGGTCACCGGTTTGGGCCATGAACTGATCGATGACCCGGTGCCAGACCAGGCCGTCAAAGAAGCCGCGCGCCGCCAGAAGCCGCAT
>CAYWDO010000094.1:0-6205 GCA_964456995.1 uncultured Brevundimonas sp. | reverse complement strand
TGACCCGGTGCCAGACCAGGCCGTCAAAGAAGCCGCGCGCCGCCAGAAGCCGCATGCGCTCCACATGACCCGGCGCGACCTCTGGGGCCAGTTCGACCAGGACACGACCCTTGTTGGTGTCGATCACCAGCAGGTTCTCGGCCGGAACCGCACGCCAGTCGGACGCAGGAGCCGAAGCCGCCGCCACGGGCGCGGCCTCCTGCGCCCCCGCCGTCGTGCCGGCCAGCATCAGGACGGACGCCGCCGCCAGAGCCATTGAAAAGCGCATCCTCGTCCCTCCCCCAAGTCGAAAATCAGCCGCCGACGACCTCGGCCACCGGCTGGACGTCGCAAATGCCGAACTGGGCGCCGCGCGCAGTGCGGGCGGCCTCTACGGCGGCGTTGAAGGCGGGCGAGCCCGGCACGGCCACCCGCACGGTCGGGCGCTGGCCTTCCGGCAGGGCCGAGGCCAGTTGCACCTTGGTCATGACGTCGGCGTCGGCGCCGACGGCGCCGTCCTTGGCGTCGTCGCCGGCCTTCAGCGCCTTGACCACGTCCAGTCCCTGCACCACGCGACCGAAGGTCGTGTAGCCGCCGTTCAGATTGTCGTTCTGGCCCGTCATCAGGAAGAACTGGCTGTTGGCGCTGTCGGGCGAACCGGCGCGCGCCATGCCCGCCACGCCGGGGCAGAACAGGCCATTGGCTGAGGTCTTGAAGTCGGCGGTCACGAACATCTGGGCGTCGGGCTGGGTCGTGATCGGCAGGCTGCCCATGATCCCACGCAGGCCGGGGCCGCTGTTGTCGACCGCGACGAAACCGCTGTCGCGCCCGCGCCGGAAGCTGAACTCGCCCTTCACGTCCGGCAGTTCGCTGCCGCCCTCGCCCGTCCCCTGCGGATCGCCGGTCTGGGCCATGAAGTTCGGGATGACGCGGTGGAACTTCAACCCGTCGTAGAAGCCCTGATTGGTCAGGGTGCGGATACGCTCGATGTGGGCCGGCGCGGCGCGCGGCTCCAGTTCGACCAGAACCCGGCCCTTGGAGGTGTCGATCACCCACAGGTTGTCGGGCGAAACCGTACGCCACTCTGCCGTCTGAGCGACCGCGCCGCCTGCAATCATCGAGACCGCAGCGGCGGCAAAAAGCATCTTAAGGTTCATGTCTATCCTGAAATCTAGCGCTGCACCTTGGCGCGCACCTGGGCGGCGACCGCCGGGCTGACAAAGCTCTCGATCGCGCCGTCCAGACGGGCGATCTCCTTCACCAGCCGCGAGGCGATAGCCTGATGGCGCGGATCGGCCATCAGAAACACGGTCTCTATGTCGCTGTTGAGGCGCTGGTTCATCGCCGTCATCTGGAACTCGTACTCGAAGTCCGCGACGGCGCGCAGGCCGCGCACGATGACGTTGGCGTCGACCTCTTCGGCAAAATGCATCAGCAGGCTGGAGAAGGGCCGCACCTCGATATCGAAGTTGAAGCGGGCCACCTCAGCCTTGAGCATCTCGACACGCTCGGCGGTCGAGAACAGCGGCCCCTTGTCGTCGTTCTGGGCCACGCCGATCACCAGCCGATCAACCAGCTTGATCGCCCGCCCGATGATGTCCATGTGGCCGTTCGTGACCGGGTCGAAAGTCCCCGGATACAGTCCGATGCGCATGGTCTTCGCCTCCCCGCGTTTCGTCTCGTCTAGCAGGTGCGAAATCAACGGCCTAGATCGCCTGACACGGGTTTGATCGCCAGGCGTCGATCAGCCGCGAAATCAGGGGCTCCGCCGGGCGGAAGGGATGGCCGTCGATAGCGGCCACCGCGCAGGCGGGCGTGGCGCTGTTGCAGATAAAGGCGGCGTCGAAGGCTGCCAGATCGGACAGATGCACCGGGCGCGTCACGCCCTTCAGGCCGAACTCTGCCATCCCGCGTTGCAGCAGGGCCTGGCCAGTCCCCGCCAGCAGGGGTGCCTCGGGCCAGACCACCGCCTCGCCCTGGACGAAGCCGATATTCCAGATGGAGCCTTCGGAAATCCGCCCCTCGGCGTCGACAAACAGGGCGTCGTCGAACCCGGCCAGAACCGCCTGACGCCGCGCGCGGGTCAGGCCGAAGGTGGCGGCGTGCTTCAGATGCGGAACTTCGCGGGCATAGACCTGGCTCTGAAGCCGCAGCGGCGTCGTCAGAGGCGAAGCAGGCGGCGACAGCGTTGTCAGGACGCACGGCTCGACCACCGCATCCGGCGCCCGCAGGCTGACGGCGTCCGAGAACAGGTTGACCCGCAGGCTGAACCGGCCGGAGCGCCCGTCCAGCGCCTGTCGCATCCGTTGGCGCAAGGTTGTCTCGGACACGGCGACGCCGAACAGTTCGACCGCCTCGGCGTGAAGCCGGGCCAGATGCAGGTCCAGACCCCGCACTCCGCCGTCCTCCACCTGAATCGAGGTGAAGGCGCCATAGTTGGACAAGGCAAAATGGCCGAGGTCGGCGGCGCTGGCGGGCCGGCCGTCGATCTGCATTTCAGCGATCATGCAAACCTCCGCTCATCCCGGCGGACGCCGGGATCCGGTGAGAGCCACACGCGCCGCCGTTTGCTTCAAGGCCGGCGTAGACCTTGAAGCCAAAGGACTGGACCCCGGCGTCCGCCGGGGCGAGCGGGAGGGCGAAAGTCAGCCCTCGCCGCCCTCTTCGGTCGCGGGCTCGTCCGCGCCGTCGTCGCCGCCGCCCGAATCAGGCAGGCGTTCGACCGAAACGACCTTCTCGTCCTTGCCGGTGCGGAAGATGGTGACGCCCTGGCTGGAGCGGCCGACGATGCGGACCTGGCTGACCGGGGTGCGGATCATCTGGCCGCCGTCGGTGACCAGCATCAGGTCGTCCGTGTCCTCGACCGGGAAGGCCGCGGCCAGACGGGTGCCGGCGCGACCGCCAAGGCCGTGGGCGGTCAACCCCTGCCCGCCGCGACCCGTGCGGCGATACTCATAGGCCGAGGAGCGTTTGCCGAAGCCGGTTTCCGTGACCGTCAGGATGAACTGCTCGGCCGCGCCCAGTTCGGCAATGCGTTCAACCGACAGAGCGGCGTCGGCCACCTCCTCGTCGTCCGCCTCGACCGTGGAAACATCTTCGTCCGCGTCCGCGCCGGCCAGGGCCTTGCGCATGGCGTTGGCGTGTTTGACGTAGGCGGCGCGTTCTTCCGGCGAGGCGTCCACACGGCCCAGGACGGCCATGGAGATAACCTCGTCGTCGCCTTGCAGGCGGATGCCGCGCACGCCGGTCGAATCCCGGCCCTTGAAGACGCGCACGTCGTCGGCCTTGAAGCGGATGGCCCGGCCCAGCTTGGTCGTCAGCAGGATATCGTCGTCGGCGTTGCAGATGGACACGCCGACCATGTGGTCGCCGTCTTCCAGCTTCATCGCGATCTTGCCCGCGCGGTTCACCGTGGCGAAGTCGCTGAGCTTGTTACGCCGCACATCGCCGGACTTGGTGGCGAACATGATGTCGTAGTTGTCCCACTCCGACTCGTTTTCCGGCAGCGGCAGCACGTTCATGATGCTGTCGCCCGGCTCGATGGGCAGCAGGTTGACGAAGGCCTTGCCGCGCGAGGTTGGGTTGCCCAGCGGCAGACGCCAGGTCTTCAGCTTGTAGGCCTTGCCGTTGGTGGCGAAGAACAGGACCGGCGTATGGGTCGAGGCCGAGAAGACGCCGGTGATGGCGTCCTCGTCCTTCATCGTCATGCCCGACTTGCCCTTGCCGCCGCGATGCTGGGTCCGATAGGCGTTCAGCGCCACGCGCTTGACGTAGCCGCCAAGGGTGACTGTGACGACCATGTCCTCACGCGGGATCAGGTCCTCGTCTTCCATCTCGGCGTCGCCTTCGCCGATCAGGGTGCGACGCGGCACGGCGAACTGGTCGCGCACCACCAGCAGGTCGTCGCGGATGATGGCCAGGACGTGGGTGCGGTCCGACAGGATGGTCAGGTGGCCCTGAATGGTGTCGGCCAGGCCGCGCGCCTCGCCGAAGATGTCGTCACGGCCCAGGCCGGTCAGACGCGACAGGGTCAGGGCCAGGATGGCGCGGGCCTGTTCGTCGGTCAGGTTCAACTTGTCGCCGTCGATTAGCACCGAGCGCGGATCGGCGATCAGTTCGACCAGGGCGATCATGTCGCCGACCGGCCAGGACTTGGCCTGCAGCCGCTCGCGCGCCTCCGCCGGATCGGCCGACGAGCGGATGATGTGAATGACTTCGTCGATATTGGCGACGGCCACGGCCAGACCGACCAGGACGTGGCCGCGGTCGCGGGCCTTTGCCAGCTCGAACTTGACCCGGCGGATGACCACTTCCTCGCGGAATTCTAGGAAGAGCTCCAGCAGCTTTCGCAGGCCCATCTGCTCGGGACGACCGTGGTTCAGCGCCAGCATATTGACGCCGAACGAGCTTTGCAGCGCCGTATAGCGATAGAGCTGGTTCAGGATCACGTCGCCCGAAGCGTCGCGCTTCAGCTCGATGACGATGCGCATGCCCTGACGGTCGGACTCGTCGCGGACGTCGGAAATGCCTTCCAGACGCTTCTCGCGCACCATTTCGGCGATGCGTTCGATCAGGGTCTGCTTGTTCACCTGGAACGGCAGTTCGGTGATGACGATGGCGTCGCGATCCTTGCGGATCTCCTCGACCGTGGCGCGCCCGCGCACGATGACCGAGCCGCGTCCGTCGCGCAGCGCATTGCGCGGCGCGGTGCGGCCCATGATCTCGCCGCCCGTGGGGAAGTCGGGACCGGGCACGATGTCCAGCAGGGCTTCGTCGCCCATGTCGGGGTTGTCCAGCAGCGCCACGGCCGCATCGACGATCTCACCCAGGTTGTGCGGCGGGATATTGGTCGCCATGCCGACGGCGATGCCGCCCGCGCCGTTGACCAGCAGGTTCGGAATCCGCGCCGGCAGGACGACGGGCTCCAGTTCCTTCTCGTCGTAGTTCGGCTGGAAATCGACCGTGTCTTTTTCGATATCGGTCAGCAAAGCCACCGCCGCCGGGGCCATCCTGGCCTCGGTGTAACGCATGGAGGCCGGCATATCGCCGTCGACCGATCCGAAGTTGCCTTGGCCGTCGACCAGCATCAGCCCCATCGAGAAGGGCTGCGCCATCCGCACCAGGGCCATGTAGACCGACGCGTCGCCATGCGGGTGGAAGCGACCCAGCACGTCACCGACGACGCGCGCGCACTTCGAATACGACCGCTCGGGCGTCATGTTCAGGTCGTGCATCGAATAGAGGATGCGGCGGTGAACAGGCTTCAGACCGTCGCGCGCGTCCGGCAGGGCGCGGCTGACGATGACGCTCATGGCGTAGTCGAGGTAGGAGCGTTTCAGCTCGTCCTCGATCGTGATGATGGAGATGTCGCCGGGCGCCGAAGGTGCGGCGTTGTCGTAGCTGTCGTCGGTCAAGGAAATCAGGCTTTAAATGGCCGGAATCGGAACGTGATCCGCTATTCCGGTTTCTAGCATCAGGGGGCCGTGGTGGCAAAGAAACGCCGCTGATATCCCCATGCCGAAAAGGACAGAAAAACCATGCGTCTGAACCCCTATGCCGTCACCGCCGTCGCAGCCGTCTCGCTGATCGCGGCCAGCGCCTCTGCCCAGAGCACCGATCACGCCGCGATGGGCCACGCCGGCCATGGTCAAGCCACGGCCATGGATCATTCCGCCATGACGCCACGCGCCACGCCGGGCCAGACCGGGCAGGCCTCCATCATCAACGGCCAAGGCGCCGAAATCGGCAAGGCGACCCTGACGCAGGGCGCGACCGGCCTGCTGATCAAGGTCGAGGCGACGGGTCTGACGCCCGGCTGGCATGGCATCCACATCCACGCCACGGGCCAGTGCGCGGCGCCCTTCACCTCGGCCGGCGCCCACATCAACCACACCGATCCCAAGACCCCGCACGGGCTGCTGAACGCGCAAGGCCCCGACGACGGCGACCTGCCCAACCTCTACGCCGCCGCCGACGGCTCGGCCCACGGTGAGTTCTTCACCACCAAGGCCCGCATCAGCCAGGACGGCCCGGGCCAGTGGCTGTGGGACACTGACGGCTCGGCCTTGGTGATCCACGCCAACCCGGACGACCACAACAGTCAGCCCATCGGCGGCGCGGGCGACCGCGTGGCCTGCGCCGTCCTCGGCGCCAGCTAACCTCGACGATCAGACCTTGGCGGGGGCGCCGGCGCGCAAGCCGCGCTCCCCCAGGGCCACCGTCACCA
>CAYWDO010000093.1:6738-9566 GCA_964456995.1 uncultured Brevundimonas sp. | reverse complement strand
AGGGGGTGGTAGGCCTGGAGGGACTCGAACCCCCAACCAGACCGTTATGAGCGGTCGGCTCTAACCATTGAGCTACAGGCCCCCGAGGGGAGAGGCCGTGCCTAGCAGGCGTTGCGTCCGCTGCAAAGACGCCCCGGACCTGTCGGGCTTTTCATGCCGATGAACGGAACCTGCACAGGGGGCTGGCGCGTTTGTTCAGCTTGAAACGGCCAAGGTAGGTCGTGGCTGGCGAAGACGTCCGGCCGATGGACTTCCACGGAGACTATGATGACCCGCACCGCACGCGCCCTGATGCTGGGCACGGCCCTGATGACCCTGGCGGCGCCGGCCGTCGCGTCTGCCCAATCGCAACCCGGCGGTTCTTCCCCGATGCAGGTGCACGCCATGGCTCAACAACCCGCCCTGAACCTGTCCGCCTATGGCGAGGTCAAGGTCGCGCCGGATCAGGCGACCATCAACTTCGGCGTCGTCACCGAGGCCGTCACCGCGCAAGAAGCCATGGCTCAGAACGCGCAGCAGATGACCCGTGTCGTCGCCGCCCTGCGCCGCGCCGGGATCAATGAGCGCGACATCCAGACCTCGGGCCTGAACCTGTCGGCGCAATACGACTATCAGCAGAACGAACCGCCCAAGCTGCGCGGCTATCAGGCGACGAACCGCGTCACCGTGATCATCAACGACCTGACCAAGGTCGGCACGACCGCCGACGCCGTGGTCACGGCCGGCGTCAATCAGATCGACGGCATCGCCTTCGGCCTGAAGGACCCCAAGGCGGCCGAGGATCAGGCGCGCCAGCTGGCCGTGCGCGCCCTGCAGGACAAGGCGCGCCTCTATGCCCAGGCTCTGGGCGTGGAACTGGGCGGCGTTCGCTCCCTGACCGAGGGCGGCGGCTTCACCCCTGAACCGCCGCGTCCCATGTACGCCCGCGCCATGGCCATGGATTCGGGCAGCGCCTCGACCCCCGTGTCGGCCGGCGAACTGACGGTCCGCATCGACATCGCCGGGACCTACGACATCGGCCGTTGATCGGCGGAACGGAATGCAAGGGGAGGGCCTGCCGGCGACGGCGGGCCCTTTGCCGCGTTTCATTACCACGCCTTCATTTGACGCCTTCCCTGCGGGCCCTATGCTCGCGCCTGGCCGCGCGTGGCCCTTACTGACTGGACGGCCGCCTTTTTCATGAAACAGTTTTTCCTGACCATGCTGGGCGTCTTCGCCGGGCTCGTGGCCTTCTTCGTCGTGCTGCCGATCGCGGCCCTGCTGTTCTTTGCGGCCGCCGCCAGCGCGTCCAAGCCGACCACGCCCGCCAACTCTGTGCTGGAACTGGACCTGCGCGAGGGTCTGACCGATCAGCAGCCCAGCAATCCTTTTGCGGCCTTCGGTGGTTCGGGCCTGTCGGTGGTGCACATCGTCGACACCCTGGCCCAGGCCGAGAAGGACGCCAGCATCAAGGTGCTGTTGGTCCGCGCGCCGGAGGGAGGCATGACCCCCGCCGCCGCCGATGAAGTGCGCCAGGCGATCAACCGCTTCCGCGCCTCTGGCAAGACCGTCATCGCCCACAGCCAGGGCTTCATGCCCGTGGGCGCGGTGGTTTCCAGCTACATGGTCGCGTCCAGCGCCGACCAGCTGTGGATGCAGAACACCGCCAGCTTCCAGGCCACGGGCCTGTCCAGCGAGAGCCTGTTCCTGGGCCGCGCCTTTGAGAAATACGGCGTCAAACCCGAGTTCGAGCAGCGTTACGAGTACAAGAACGCGGTCAACGAATACACCCAGAGCGACTATACCGCCCCGCACCGCGAGGCCATGACGGCCTGGATGACCTCCATCTACGACAGCGCCCTGGCCAATACGGCGCGCGACCGCAAGACCACGCCCGAGGCGCTGAAAGCGACTATCGAGGCCGGTCCCTATTCGGCGGAACAGGCCCTGTCGCTGAAGCTGGTCGACAAGATCGGTCAGGTGGAGGAAGCCGAAGCCGCCGCCAAGACCAAGGCCGGCAAGGACGCCAAGATCGTCAAGTTCGGCGACTACGCCTCCATGCAGGGCGCGCGCAACGGCTCGGGCAAGTCGGCCATCGCCATCGTGGGCGGCGAGGGCGCCATCATGACCGGACGCGGCCAGAGCGCCTCGCCGTTCGGCTCGGGCTCGGACATCCGTTCCGACGACACGGCCAAGGCCATCTATGACGCCATCGAGGACAAGGCCGTAAAGGCCATCGTCTTCCGCGTCTCCTCGCCGGGGGGCTCGCCCGAGGCGTCCGAACAGATCCTGGCCGCCGTGCGCGCGGCCAAGGCGGCGGGCAAGCCGGTGGTGGTGTCCATGGGCGCCTATGCTGCCTCGGGCGGCTACTGGGTCAGTTCTGAGGCGAACTGGATCGTGGCCCAGCCCTCGACCCTGACCGGCTCCATCGGCGTCTTCGGCGGCAAGTTCGTGCTGGCCGACGCGCTCGGCCGTTTCGGCGTCGATATGCGCGGCCTGTCGGTCGGCGGCGACTATGCCGACGCCTTCTCGCCGGTGCAGGGCTTCGATCAGGGCCAGCGCGCCGCCTTCGCCGCCTCGATGGACCGCATCTATGAAGAGTTCGTCGCGCGCGTCTCGACGGGCCGCAAGTTGCCGGTCGAGCGCGTGCGCGAGATCGCCAAGGGTCGCGTCTGGACCGGGGCCCAGGCCAAGGGTCTGGGTCTGGTCGATGAGCTGGGCGGCCTGAACGAGGCCGTCCTCAAGGCCCGCCAGCTGGCCAATATCCCGACCAGCGAATCGGTGCGGTTCAAGCGCTTCCCCACGCCGCAGTCGCCGTGGGAGGCTTTGGCCTCGGCCTTCGGCGCCTC
>CAYWDO010000093.1:5384-6638 GCA_964456995.1 uncultured Brevundimonas sp. | reverse complement strand
GGCGTGATCGACGCCCAGAAGGTCGGCGACACCTGGGTCGCCTACGGCTGGGAACGCGAAGGGCGCTGATCGGGCGTCATGCTGACCTTCACCGACGCGCCATCTCCCAACTTCGACGCCCGGCGCGCGCCGCCGGACATGCTGCTCCTGCACTATACCGGGATGCAGACGGCCGAGGCGGCTGTTTCCCGTCTGCGTGATCCCGCCGCCGAGGTCTCGGCCCACTATGTCGTCAACGAGAACGGCGTCATCCTGCGTCTGGTGCCGGAAGAGCGCCGCGCCTGGCATGCCGGTCGCGGCGTCTGGCAGGGCGAGACGGACGTCAACGCCGCCTCCATCGGCATAGAGATCGTCAATCCGGGCCATGAGTTCGGCTATCGCGATTTTCCTGAAGCCCAGATCGCGGCGGTGATCGCCCTGATCGCCGACATCCGCGCGCGCTGGACCATTTCGGACGCCCGCATCATCGGCCATTCCGACATGGCCCCCGATCGCAAACAGGATCCGGGCGAACTCTTCCCGTGGAAACGCCTGGCCGAGGCCGGGCATGGCCTGTGGTTCGATCCCGCGCCCGAACGCGTCGCCGCCCTGGGCGCCGACCTGTCGCCGGGCGACGAGGGCCTGGGCGTCATCGTCCTGCGCTCGGGCCTGCATCGGCTGGGCTACGGGGTGAAGCCGGGCGGCGAATACGACGACGCAACCCGCCTTACCGTTGAGGCCTTCCAGCGTCACTGGCGGCCCGACCGCATCGACGGCATAGCCGACGGCGAGACCCGCGCTCGCCTGGTCGGCCTGCTGCAACTGGCCTCGGTCGAGAGCGTCACCGGCGTTCTGGATTGACGCGCGCCGCGTTCGCGCGCACTTAGCCCCCGCCAGACGGCCGGGCGGTCGCGGCGAGAGCTTGCTCTTGTCGAGGAAAGTCCGGGCTCCACGGTGAAGAGGCGGCGGGTAACTCCCGCCCGGGGTGACCCGAGGGATAGCGCCACAGAAAGCAAACCGCCTGGGCTCCGGCCCGGGGAAGGGTGAAAGGGTGGGGTAAGAGCCCACCGCGTCGGCGGCAACGTCGGCGGCATGGCAAGCCCCGCCTGGAGCAAGACCGAATAGGGACGTCGCGCGGGTTCGCCCGCAGGGTTCACCGCCCGAGGCGTCCGGGTAGGTCGCGAGAACCGTCCAGCAATGGGCGGTCCAGAGGAATGATCGTCGCCGCCTTTCGGGGCGGAACAGAACCCGGCTTACAGGCCGTCTGGCATTTTT
>CAYWDO010000093.1:0-5284 GCA_964456995.1 uncultured Brevundimonas sp. | reverse complement strand
CTGCGTTGAAAACATGGCGGAAAAAGCCGTCCACAGGCTGTGAATACTCTTGCTGTTGCTTGTATGTTCTCGTTTTACACTGTGTGACACCTCTGTCGCATCCGTAATTTGGTTAAAGGGTGTCAACTAATCCCATTGAGGCCCATCTGATCCCATGCTATCCCACAGCCTCATGAGTAGGGGCTGTCGCCCGGCGCGTGGTGTCATCAACGGACTTCAGGGGCGGGCCGCAGGGCTCGATAGGGGCAAAGCGTGTTTCTCTCGACCTACGAGAAGCAGCTGGACGGCAAGCGCCGTCTCTTGATCCCTCAGGAATTCCGCACGGCCGAAAACGGCGCTGAACACGGCGTCTTCTGCTTTCCCTCCATCGAGGCCGACTGCCTGGAAGCGGGCGGCGACAAGCTGTTCGCCGAATACCGCGCCGTGATCGAAAGCCTGCCCTTCGGCGACCCCTACCGCTCGGCGCTGGAAGCCTCGATCTTCGGCGAGCAGAAGCCGCTGGCCTATGACTCCGGCGGGCGCATCACCCTGCCGGAACATCTCTGCGCCGAGGTCGAGCTGTCCGATACGGTCGTCATCTACGGCGTCGGCGAGCGTTTCCAGATCTGGAACAAGGACAAGTGGGCCGCGCACCGCGCCGAGCAGCGCCGCATGGCGCGCGAGGGCCTGAAGCAGTTCGGCGAGATGCGCCGTCAGGCCTCGGTCGCCAAGACCGGAGGCGCAGCATGACGTCGCCGCACGCGCCCGTCCTGCTGGCCGAAGTCCTTGAGGCGCTGAACCCGCAAGCCGGCGACGTCGTCATCGACGCCACCTTCGGCGCGGGCGGCTATAGTCGCGCCATTCTGGATCGCGGCGCCCAGGTCATCGGCCTAGACCGCGACCCGACGGTCCAGCCGCACGCCGACGCGGTCGCCGCCGCCTATCCGGGCCAGTTCCAGCTGATCCGCACCCCCTTCTCGGGCCTGTCCCAAGCCTTCGCCGAAAGCGGCAAGGCCCAGCTGGACGGCGCCGTCTTCGACATCGGCGTCTCGTCGATGCAGCTGGATCAGGCCGAGCGCGGCTTCTCCTTCATGCGCGACGGGCCGCTGGACATGCGCATGGGCGATACGGGGCCGACCGCCGCCGACATCGTCAACACCTGGGATCACGGGCCGATGGCCCATATCTTCAAGCAGTACGGCGACGAGCGTCAGTCGGGCCGGGTGGCGACCGCCATCCTGCGCCGCCGTCTGGAACAGCCCTTCAGCCGTACGCTCGATCTGGCCGCCGTGGTCGAGAAGGCCCTGGGCGGTCGTCGCGGCGCTCCGATCCATCCTGCGACCCGCGTCTTCCAGGCCCTGCGCATCGCCGTCAACGACGAGCTGGGCGAGCTGGAACGCGGTCTGGACGCCGCCGAGGCGACCCTGGCGCCGGGCGGGCGACTGGTCGTCGTCACCTTCCACTCGCTGGAAGACCGCATCGTCAAGGCCTTCATGACCGAGCGCACCGGCAATGCGCCGGGCGGTTCGCGCCATGCTCCGGTCGCGGTGGAGCTGCGCAAGCCCAGCTTCGACCTGATGTTCAAGGGCGCGCGCGAGGCGGGCGAGGCCGAGCTGGCCGCCAACCCCCGCGCCCGTTCGGCCAAGCTGCGCGCCGCCGTCCGCACCACGGCCCCGGCCTGGGGGCCGCAGTCATGATCGCCGTCCCGGTTCCGGTGCAGCGCCTGTTCGACTGGAAGGTCCGCGGCGTGCGTTGCGTCGAGATCATCGGTTTGGTCTGCGTCGCCGCCCTGATCTTCTCGGTCTATATCGCCAAGGCCGCCGCCGCCCGTGAAAGCGCCGAGATCAGCCGGATCGAGAGCGAGATCCGCGAGAACCGCCAGCGGGTCCGCCTGCTGCGCGCCGAGGCGACGCGTCTGGAACAGCCTGCCCGCCTGGAGGCTCTGTCGCGCGGCATCGGCCTGGGGCCGGTTGATGTGCGTCGCCAAGCCGTCGAGGCCGGCCTGCCCGCCATCGCCCCGCCGCCGGTGGTTGCGACGCCGGCGCCCGTGGCTGCCGCGTCCGCGCCCGCCGCTGAACCCCTCGCCGGGGAGACCCTGCATTGAGCGTTCATGATCACCACGGCATGGACTATCGCCGTCCTGCGCCGGGCCGTCCGCAGCCGCGCCCGCAAGGGCCGTCGGTCGGCGGTCTGTTCGCCGCCTGGGGGCGCTGGGTCGCCTCGGGCGTTTGGTGGATGGAGCACTCGTTCGAGCGTGCCCGCGCCGACGGCCGCCCGGAAGAAGACACCCGCGTTCGCATCTTCCTGATTTTGGCGGTGTTTTCCGCCGTCTTCGCCTGTCTGGCCCTGGGCGCGGCCCACGCGGCCCTGTTCGCGCCGCGCGGCGCGGCGGGCGCGGGCTTCAACGCCAACGCCCTGACGCGCGCCGATCTGGTGGATCGCAACGGCCAGTTGCTGGCCACCAACATCACCCACTACGGCCTCTACATCGACCCGCGCGAGATCTGGGATCCGGCCAGCGCCAAGGCCCAGCTGCGCCGCGCCCTGCCGCGCATCTCGGCCAAGCGTCTCGACCGCGTGCTCAGCGGCGAGCGTCGGCTGCTGGCGCTGAACGGCCTGACGCCGTCCGAGCGCAGCGCGGTCCACGCCCTGGCTCTGGGCGGTATCTCGTTCGAGCCAGAGGATCGCCGCGTCTACCCGCTGGGCACCTCTGCGGCGCACCTGATCGGTCGCGCCGATACGGGCGGCGAGGGCGTGTCCGGCACGGAGCTGGCCTTCAATCAGGAAATCCGCGCGGCGGGCGCTGCTGGCGAGGACTTCCAGCTGTCGATCGACCTTCGGGTGCAGGGCGTGGTCGAGAACGAGCTGGCCGCCGCCGCCGAGGCCGCCGGCGCCAAGGGCGCGGTCGCCGTCGTCACCGACGTTCAGACCGGCGAGGTCCTGGCCATGGCCAGCTGGCCGACCTACGACGCCAACCGCCGCAACAGCGCGCCGGAAGAAGCCCTGCTGAACCGCGTCACCTCGGCCCACTATGAGATGGGTTCGGTGTTCAAGAGCTTCACCGTCGCCGCCGGCATCGACACTGGCCGCGCCGACATGAACACCCTGTTCGACGCCTCGCAGGCGCTGAAGATCGGCCGCCGCAGCATCAAGGACTTCCACGCCACCAACAAGGTGCTGACGCTGGAAGAGGTCTATCTGCACTCGTCCAACATCGGCACCTCGCGCCTGGCCGTCGAAATGGGCGGCGACGTGATGCGGGAATACTTCCAGCGGCTGGGCCTGCTGGACGCGGCGCCGATCGAGCTGAAGGAATCGGCCCGTCCGTCGCATATCCGCAAGTGGGACGACTCGACCCTGGCCTCGCTCTCCTTCGGCTACGGCGTCATGGTCACGCCGATCCAGTATGTGGCCGCCTATGCCTCCCTGGCCAACGGCGGGCGCTATATTCCTCTGACCCTGCGCAAGGGCGGTCTGCCCAACGCCCAGGCGCGTCGGGTCGTCTCGCCGGAAACCTCGGCCACCATGCTGGACCTGATGCGTCGCAATGTGACGCGCGGTTCGGGCGGTTTCGCCAATGCGCCGGGCCTCCGGGTCGGGGGCAAGACGGGCTCGGCCAACAAGCTGGTCAACGGCCGCTATGACCCGACCCACGCCGTCGGCTCCTTCGCCGCCGTCTTCCCCGCCGACGGCCCGGTGACGGCCAAGCGCTACACGATCTTCGTCCTGGTGGACGAGCCGTCCTCCTATCCGCGCACCGGCGGCTATGTCGCTGCGCCCGCCGTCGGCAAGATCGCCGACCGCATCGCCCCCTTCCTGGGCGTCCAGCGCAAGGCCGACCGCTGGTCCACCGCCCTGGGCGAAAAGATCCCCGAGTTCCAGGACGTCGAGGGCGACGGCCGATGAGCGTGCTGCGCCTGTCTGAATTGCTGCGCCGCGACGTCTCCTCGGACCCCGAGATCACCTCGGTCACGTCTGACAGCCGCAAGGTCGCGCCGGGCGCCCTGTTCGTGGCCCTGCCGGGCTCGACCGCCGACGGCCGCGCCTTCATTCCTCAGGCGCTGGCCAAGGGCGCCGCCGCGATCCTGGCCCCGTCCGATACGCCTGCGGGCGCAGCCCCCCTGCTGGTCACCTCGGGCGACGTGCACCGCGCCTATGCGCTTGCCGCGCGCAGCTTCTACGGCGCTCAGCCCAGGACCTGCGTCGCTGTCACCGGCACCAACGGCAAGACATCGGTGGCCAACTTCTGCCGCCAGATCTGGGCCGGTCTGGGTCTCAAGTCGGCCAGCATGGGCACGCTGGGCGTCGTCGGTCAGAAGGGCGAGCAGACCTACGCCCTGACCGGCCCCGGCCTGACCAGCCCCGACGCCGCCGAGGCCGCGCGCCTGCTGGCCGAGCTGGCCGCCAAAAACGTGACCCACCTGGCGTTGGAAGCCTCGTCTCACGGCATCGACCAGCGCCGTCTGGACGGCGTGGCCATCCGCGCCGCCGGCTTCACCAACCTGACCCAGGACCACCTCGACTATCATGGCGACATGGCCGCCTATCGCGCCGCCAAGCTGCGCCTGTTCGAGGCCCTGCTGCCGCGCGGCCGCACCGCCGTGCTGAACGCGGACTCTGATGCCTATTCCGCCTTCGCCTCGGCCTCGATCATGGCGGGTCTGGGCGTCATGGGCGTGGGCGAGCGCGGGCGCGACCTGTCGCTGATCGCGCGCCGGGCGACGCCGGAAGGCCAGCGCCTGACCATCGACGCGCGCGGCCGCATCCACGACATCCTGCTGCCGCTGGCCGGCGCCTTCCAGGCCTCGAACGCCCTGGTGGCGGCGGGTCTGTGCATCGCGGGCGGCGAAGACCCTGACCGGGTGATCCCTGCGATGGAGTTCATTCGCGGCGCTCAAGGGCGTCTGCAACGCATCCCCGGCGAGGGCGCGCGCGGCGGCGAGGTCTATGTCGACTACGCCCACACGCCTGACGGTCTGGAGACAGTGCTGAACGCCCTGCGCCCGCACGCGACCGGCCGTCTGATCGTCGTCTTCGGCGCCGGCGGCGACCGCGACCGCGCCAAGCGGCCGATGATGGGCGAGATCGCCGGCCGTCTGGCCGACGTGGCCATCGTCACCGACGACAATCCGCGCTCGGAAGACGCAGCGACCATCCGCGCCCAGGTCCGCGCCGGCTGCCCTGACGCGCTGGAGATCGGCGACCGCCGCGAGGCTATTCACCACGCTGTATCGCTGATGCGCGAAGGAGATGTGGTCGTGATCGCCGGAAAAGGGCATGAACAGGGACAGATCGTCGCCGGGGT
>CAYWDO010000092.1:7795-9776 GCA_964456995.1 uncultured Brevundimonas sp. | reverse complement strand
GCCGTCGTCGGCCAGACGGACGATGTCTCGCCCCGCCACACGCGAGACCAGCCAGCCCCCGCCCGCCGCATCGCGGGCCAGGCTCTCGACAAGGCCCGCCCCCTCCAGAACGGCGACGACGGAGAGCCGATCCGCGCCGACCGGGGCGCTATTGGCCTCAAGCCGTGCGGCGGCTTCGGCGAAGCCAGGGGCGGCCGCGACCGAAGACAGGGCCTGATCGCGCGTCAGGTTCATGGACAGTCCAGCGCGGCCATAACGGTGCAACTGGGCCACGGCCTGCGCGGCGTCTCCGCGCGCGGCGGCCACCCGTGCCCCCAACAGGATCAGACCCGGATGATTGGGAATGCGGGCGTCGGCCTGAACTAGCAGCCCGGCGACGGCGTCCAGGTCATCGGCGGTGATCGCCGCCATCGCCTCAGCCCGCAGCCGCCGAAAGGCCGCAACATCGGATTCGGCGACGGCCGCCGCCGGGGCCTGATCCGACAGGGGAACTGCCGCGATGACGCCCCCTGCCCCTAGCGCGGCAAAGGCCAGCGCGAGGGCGCACGATTTGAGCATGAAACCCTCCCCCACAGGCGCCCTCTCTCCGGCCGTTGGGCGCCGCCTAGCTGACGTGGGGCGTGATGATACCCAGCGGCAGGGTGGTGACGTTCTTGACGCCGCGCGTGACGATGTGGCTGGCGCAGTCGGAGACGATGCCGAGCGTCAGCAGCTTGTCGCGCAGGAACTGGTCGAAGGCGTGCATGTCGGAGGTGATGATGCGCAGGACGTAATCCTCGCGGCCCGTGATGGTGGCGCACTGGACCACTTCCGGCCAGTTCGCGACGGCGGCCTCGAAGATGTCGAGGTTCTCGCGCGAGGGTAGGCTCAGCTTGACGATAGCGTAGACTTCGAAGTCCAGCCCCAGCAGACCGGCGTCCAGAAGCGTGACCCGCTTGCGTATCAGGCCAGAGTCCTCCAGTCTCTTGATCCGGCGCCAGCAGGGCGAGGCCGAGAGGCCGACGCGATCGGCGACCTCGGCGACCGACAGTCCCGCGTCCTGTTGCAGGATGTCGAGGATGCGGGCGTCGATAGGATCAAGTTCGTCAGCCAAAGGCGTTTCTCCAAAAGGGGATTTCACGCAATAAAATACCCCAAATCAGCTTTTGGCAAGGGTATTTTTAGGAAGGCCAACAGAGACGCGCCATGCTATGCCCTCTACATAGAGGAAACGCGGTCGGATCAACCGGACGGGACGCATGATGAAGAATACGCCCACGCTGTCGTTGCGCGTGCCAGAGCCTTCGGGTCGGCCCGGCGATGCCCCTGATTTCAGCCACTTGCAGTTCGATCCCGCCGGCGCCGTCAGCCGACCCGAGGTCTCGACCGCTCCCTATGAGATGCGCGACCACGCCTTCCGGCTGGTGCGGGTGCTGGACGACGAAGGTCAGGCCGTCGGGCCGTGGGATCCCAGGCTGGACCCCGAGACGATGCGTCGCGGCCTGAAGGCCATGATCCTGACGCGCGCCTTCGACGACCGGATGCACCGCGCCCACCGTCAGGGCAAGACCAGCTTCTATATGAAGTGCACCGGCGAAGAGGCCATCGCGGTCGCCCAGGGCATGATCCTGAGCCGCGAGGACATGGGCTTTCCCACCTATCGCCAGCAGGGGCTTCTGATCGCACGCGGCTATCCGCTGGCGAGCATGATGAACCAGATCTATTCCAACGCCGAAGACCCGATCAAAGGCCGCCAGCTGCCGATCATGTATTCGGCCAAGGACTATGGCTTCTTCACCATCTCCGGCAACCTGGGCACACAAGTCCCGCAGGCTGTGGGCTGGGCCATGGCCAGCGCCTACAAGGGCGACGACAAGATCGCCATCAGCTGGATCGGCGACGGCGCCACGGCGGAAGGCGACTTCCACAACGCCCTGACCTTCGCCTCGGTCTATCGCGCCCCGGTCATCCTGAACGTGGTCAACAACCAGTGGGCCATCTC
>CAYWDO010000092.1:0-7695 GCA_964456995.1 uncultured Brevundimonas sp. | reverse complement strand
CGGTCTATCGCGCCCCGGTCATCCTGAACGTGGTCAACAACCAGTGGGCCATCTCCTCCTTCATGGGCATCGCCGGGGGTCTGGACACGACCTTCGCCGCCAAGGCCATCGGCTACGGCCTGCCGGCCCTGCGCGTCGACGGCAACGACTTCCTGGCCGTCTGGGCCGCGACCCAGTGGGCCGAGGAACGCGCGCGCACCAACCAGGGCGCGACGGTGATCGAGCTGTTCACCTATCGCGGCGCCCCGCACTCGACGTCTGACGACCCCAGCCGCTATCGTCCCGGCGACGAGGCCGAGAAGTGGCCGCTGGGCGACCCGATCGCGCGCCTGAAGCAGCACCTGATCGTGCTGGGCGAATGGTCGGACGAGCAGCAGGTCGAAGCCGAGAAGGACGCCGTCGAGCAGGTCCGCGCCGCCGGCAAGGAATCCGAGGCCATCGGCACCTTGGGCCAGTCGCGTCCCAGCGTGAAGACCATGTTCGAAGAGGTCTATGCGACCGAGGACTGGCGCCTGATCGAACAGCGCCGCGAGGTCGGAGTCTGACCATGACCCAGCAAACCTTCACCGACGCCGACCGCAACGACGGCCTCGAGCCCGACATGGTCGATCAGAACAATGCCCCGAAGTCGGAGGCGCCCAAGGCTGGCGTCGTGCCGATGAACATGATCCAGGCCCTGAACTCGGCCATCGACGTCAAGATGGCGGAAGACCCCAACGTCCTGTCGTTCGGCGAGGACGCGGGCTATTTCGGCGGCGTCTTCCGCGTCACCGACCAGCTGCAGCAAAAGCACGGCCTGACCCGCAGCTTCGACGCCCCGATTTCGGAGTGCGGCATCGTCGCCGCCGCCATCGGCATGGGCGCCTATGGCCTGCGCCCGGTCGTCGAGATCCAGTTCGCCGACTACATCTATCCGGCCTATGACCAGATCGTCTCCGAAGCGGCCAAGATGCGCTACCGCTCGGGCGGTCAGTTCACCTCGCCGATCACGATCCGCAGCCCCTACGGCGGCGGCATCTTCGGCGGCCAGACCCACAGCCAGTCGCCGGAAGCCCTGTTCACCCACATCGCGGGTCTGAAGGTCGTCATTCCGTCCAACCCCTATGACGCCAAGGGCCTGCTGATCGCCGCCATCGAGGACGACGATCCGGTCGTCTTCTTCGAGCCCAAGCGCCTCTACAACGGCCCCTTCGACGGCTGGCACGAGAAGCCGGTTTCGCCGTGGAAGACCCAGGAGCTGGCCCAGGTCCCGACCGAGAAATACGCCCTGCCGATCGGCAAGGCCCGCGTCATGCGCGAAGGTTCGGATGTGACCATCCTGGCCTATGGCACCATGGTCTGGGTCGCCCTGGCCGGCGCCGAACACGCCGGCGTGGACGCCGAGGTCATCGACCTGCGCACCCTCGTGCCGCTGGACATCGAGACCATCGAGGCCTCGGTCAAGAAGACCGGCCGCTGCGTCATCGTGCATGAGGCGCCCAAGACCTCGGGCTTCGGCGGCGAGCTGTCGGCCCTGGTTCAGGAACGCTGCTTCTATCATCTGGAGGCGCCCATCGCGCGCGTCACGGGCTGGGACACCCCCTACCCGCACGCCTTCGAGTGGGAATACTTCCCCGGCCCGCAACGCGTGGCCGACGCCCTGAAAGCCGTCATGTCGGGAGGCCGTTAAGATGGGTCGTTTCGTCTTCAAACTGCCCGACGTGGGCGAAGGCACCGCCGAGGCCGAACTGGTCGCCTGGCACGTCGCGGTCGGCGACCTGGTCGAGGAAGATCAGATCGTCGCCGACATCATGACGGACAAGGCCACGGTGGAAATCACCGCCCCGGTCAGCGGCAAGGTTCTGGCCATCCACGGCGAGCCGGGCCAGATGGTGCCGGTGCGCGGCCCCCTGGTCGAGTTCGAGGTCGAGGGCGCCGGCAATGCCGCCGATGCCGAGCCGACCCCGGCCCCCGTCTCCGCCAAACCCGAGCCTGCCCCCGTCGCTGTTGAAGCGCCGAAGGCAGAAGCAGCCCCGGTCAGCGCCCCGGCCGCCGCCGGCGCCAACTACGTCTTCAAGCTGCCGGACGTCGGTGAAGGCACCGCCGAGGCCGAGCTGGTCGGCTGGCACGTCAAGGCCGGCGACGCGGTCGAGGAAGACCAGATCGTCGCCGAGATCATGACCGACAAGGCCACCGTCGAACTGACCTCGCCGGTCAGCGGCACGGTCGTGGCCCTGCATGGAGAGGCGGGACAACAACTGCCCGTCGGCGGGCCTCTGGTCAGCTTCAAGGTCGAGGGCAAGGGCAATGTCGCGGCGGCTCCGGCTGCTGCTGTGGCTCCCGTCGCCAAAGCTGAAAAGGCCGCGCCTGCGCCGGTCGCCAAACCCGCTGCAGCCCCCGCCCCCAAGGCCGAGGCCAAGCCCCTTCCCGCCATGACCGGCCGTCAGCCGGGCGAACGCGCCCTGGCCTCGCCCGCCGTGCGCAACCGCGCCCGTGATCTGGGCATCGACCTGGCCTTCGTGCCGGGCTCGGGTCCCGCCGGTCGCATCCAGCACGAAGACCTGGACGCCTTCGTCGCACGCGGGGGCAGCCTGCCCGCCGCGCCCAGCGGCGCCCCCTCCTCGACCTACGCCCGCGCCGAGGGCGCCACCGAGACCAAGATCATCGGCCTGCGCCGCAAGATCGCGGAGAAGATGGCCGAGAGCGTGCGTCGCATTCCGCACATCACCTATGTCGAGGAAATCGACATGACGGCGGTGGAAGAGCTGCGCGCCCACCTGAACGCCACCAAGGCCAAGGACCAGCCCAAGCTGAACGTCCTGCCCTTCATCGCCCGCGCCATCGTCGTGGCCCTGCGCGACCAGCCGACGATCAACAGCCACTATGACGACGAGGCCGGCGTCCTGACGACGCACGCCCCGGTCCACCTGGGCATCGCCGCCCAGACGCCGAACGGCCTGATGGTGCCGGTCGTCCGCCACGCCGAGGCGCTGGACCCCTACGCCACCGCCCTGGAAATCGCCCGCGTCTCGGGCGCGGCCAAGGACGGCTCGGCCAAGCGCGAGGAACTGTCCGGCTCGACCATCACCATCACCTCCCTGGGAACGCTGGGCGGCGTGGTTCACACGCCCATCATCAACCACCCCGAGGTCGCCATCGTCGGTCCGAACAAGATCGCCGAACGCGTGGTGGTCAAGGACGGCCAGATGGTCGTGCGGAAGATGATGAACCTGTCCTCCAGCTTCGATCACCGCATCGTCGACGGCCACGACGCGGCGGTCTTCGTGGCGCGCATCAAGGGGCTGCTGGAAAACCCGGCGACCTTGTGGATGGGGTGATGACGGAAGGCGCTTCAGCGATCATCCAGTACTCGACAGCCCGAGGCTATTTGCAGGCGGCGAAGATGATCTGGGAGAGCCCACACCGCGAAGGGCCCAATGTTCTTGGGGTCTTTCTCCCCATCCACCTTCTCCTAGGGTTCGCAGCAGAGCTCTATTTAAAAGCTTGGCTTCTGCACGCCGGCGTCAACCCTTCGACACTTCGTTCTCCGAGCATGAGGCACGATCTGAAATCTCTACTCACTAATGCGCGTGCGCATGGCTTTCCAGAAAACGAGTGGATCGACGAACTTATCAACAAACTGCACGAGCACCACAAGAAATTTGAGTACAGATACTCAAGTTCCGACACCAAATACGATGGATCCGTGCTCCCGACCGGTTTCACGGTGTTTGACCATTTAGACTTCATAGTCGACCAGCATATCGGCGCGAGTACGTCGCAAGGACTGGAGCCAGGCCACTAATGCAGCAGATCAAAACCAAAGTCCTGATCATCGGCGCCGGCACCGGCGGCTATGTGGCGGGCATCCGTTGCGGCCAACTCGGCCTCGACACCGTGCTGGTGGACGGCGGCGATGGGCTGGGCGGCACCTGCCTGAACGTCGGCTGCATTCCGTCCAAGGCCATCATCCACGCCGCGGGCAAGTATGAGACGGTGCTGAAAGCCGCCGGCGACGGCACCCTCGGCATCACGGCGTCGGCCCCGGCCATCGACCTGTCCAAGACGGTCGAATGGAAGGACGGCATCGTCAGGAAGCTGAACGCCGGCGTCGCCGCCCTGCTGAAGAAGGCCAAGGTCAAGGTCATCAAGGGCTGGGCCGAGTTCTCGGACGCCAAGACCTGCCGCGTCGAGACGGCTGACGGCCCCATCGTCATCACCGCCGAACACGTCATCCTGGCCACGGGGTCGGAGCCGGTCGAACTGCCCTTCCTGCCGTTTGGCGGCGACGTCATTTCGTCCACCGAGGCCCTGAGCCTGTCGGAGGTCCCGAAGAAGCTGGTCGTCGTCGGCGGCGGCTATATCGGCCTGGAACTGGGCATCGCCTTCCGCAAACTCGGTGCAGAAGTCGCTATCGTCGAGATGGCTGACCGCCTGCTGCCGCTCTACGACAAGGCCCTGACCGACCCGGTCGCCAAGTGGCTTACGAGCCACGGCGTCGAGCTGTTCCTGGGCGCTCGCGCGGGCGGTTTCGGCGACGGCAGGCTGAACGTCACCGACAAGGACGGAAACCCGATGCAGCTGGACGCCGAGAAGGTGCTGGTCACGGTCGGCCGTCGTCCGCGCACCCAGGGCTGGGGTCTGGAGACCATGGGCGTCGCCATGGACGGCCCGTTCGTGAAGATCGACAAGCGCTGCGCCACCAGCATGAAGAACGTCTGGGCCGTCGGCGACCTGACCGGCGAACCCATGCTGGCGCACAAGGGCTCGGCCCAGGGCGAGGTCGTGGCCGAGATCATCGCCGGCCATGATCGCGTCTTCGATCCCGTCACCATCGCCGCCGTCTGCTTCACCGAGCCGGAAATCGTCTCGGCGGGCCTGGGTCCGCAGGACGTCGAGGGCCGCGACGACGTGATCCAGTCCGTCTTCCCCTTCGCCGCCATCGGCCGCGCCCTGGCCATCGAGGCCGGCGAGGACGGCGGCTTCGTCCGCGTCATCGCGTCGAAGACCGACCACCGCATCCTGGGCATTCAGGCCGTCGGCCAGCACGTGTCCGAGATGTCCAACAGCTTCGCCCAGATGCTGGAAATGGGCGCGGTGCTGGAGGACGTGGCGGGCGTGATCCACGTCCACCCGACGCTCGGCGAGGCCTTCCACGAGGCGTCCTTGCGCGCCCTGGGCCACGCGATTCATATCTGATGCCCTCCTCCCTTCTCCCCTTGCGGGAGAAGGTGGGCGAGCGAAGCGAGGTCGGATGAGGGGTTGCGCCGCGTTCTGACTGTTCCTTGTCATCTGCTGTCGTGAGACCCCTCATCCGTCAGCCTGCGGCTGCCACCTTCTCCCGCAAGGGGAGAAGGGATGCAGAGCCGCTTGCCCGCAGCCGGCAAAAGTCCGCCCCCCCCCGCAAACGGGAGGTTTCGATGAGCGCCGAGACCCACTACCTGGCCGTCTTCACCAGCGACAAGACCGGCCACAAATGGCGGGCCTGGCGCGCCATGAGCGAGGCCCAGCAGGCCGAGACGGCCCACCTCGGCGTGGCCGCCGTCGCCGAATGGGAGGCGGCGCACCGCGACGCCATCGTCCATCAGGGCGGCCCGCTGGGCCCGACCAAGCGCATCGGCGACGACGGCCAAGTGACGGACATGGTCAACCTGCTGACCGTCTTCATGGTCGTGCGCGCCGACAGCCACGAGGCGGCGGCCCGCCTGTTCGAGGGCCACCCGCACATGAGCATCTTCGTCTGCGACGGGGTGGAGGTGATGCCGGTGTTGGGGTGAGTCAGTCCGCGTCGGGCGGCGGGGTCCAGTTGGGATCGGGGAACCAGTCAGCCGCGAGGTCGCGCCAGTCGGGGTTGTCCCGCTCGATCAGGGCCAGCTTCCAGTCGCGCATCCACTTCTTGATGCGCCGCTCGCGCCGGATCGCATCAAGCATCAGGGCGTGCTGCTCGAACCAGACCAGACGGGTGCAGTCGTTCTCGTCGGTGAAGCCGGAAAAGGTGCGCGCCCTGTGCTTCCACACCCGGCTTTCGAGGTTGGAGGTCGAGCCGGTGTAGAGCGTCCCGTTCCGCCCGCTCGCCATGATGTAGGTCGCGATGAAGGTGCGATGTGTCGCCATCACCACAAGCTATGCCGCTATTTTGCTTTCGTCATCCTCCGGCGAAGCGAAGCGGAGACCGGGGGACCCAGCGGCGCCGAAGGCGATCTTCACGGCTAGCGCGGCGTCCTCGACACCTTCGCGCTCCCGCGCGCCGCTTGGTCCCCCGGTCTGCGCCGCTGACGCGGCTTGCCGGAGGATGACGAGAGGGAGGGAGAGTGGCCGAATAGTTGTCGAAGAGCGCGATTTAGTCGAAGCTACGCCTCGCAGTTTCGACGAACATGTTGGGACACCACCCCTTCAAAACTTTATCGATGACGAAGGTATCAAAGGCGGAGAGACTTACGCCTGCGAGTGTGCCAATCCCGCTTCCTCCCGTGAACGCGTCAATTCCAGCACCAGAAGCCGTGAAGAACGCAAAGCGCGCCGCCGCAATGGGGAGCTTGTCGGTAATGCCCTCCTTGGCGATGGCTGCATGATATTCGGCCAGAATGTCAGCATCAGGAGCCAGACCAATAAGCCATTCTCGGAATTTTGTCGTTCGATCGACCAGTCTGAGCGCATCCTCAAATGAGATGCCCCCAGAGTTGTAGCAATCGGCCAAACCGCCCGCTCCCTCAAAAACTACATTCTGAAAGCACTCGATTTGCTGAGCACTTCGGTGCGCCCTTTGCAGCGACAAATCGATCCTCTGAGTCGCGAGATCTCTGATTTCTGATGACCCTACCAAATCTGTGGATAAGCGCTGAGATATGGTCGTATCGACAACATAGTCTTGAAGCGTAGCAAGCACGTTTCCCCAACCAAAATCAGATCCGCGGCCAACTAATTTGCTGGGTTCAATGTCTGAGATGATGAGAATGTCGCCATCAAAATTGTGGGTTTCGATTTGCAATTTCGCGATAGCGGACCGATCAACTACCCCCTCCCCGAGAGCCGCCTCCATAGCCAAAGCAGTTCGCAACGTTTGGATATCTGTAGCCAAAGAAGAAAACATATCGTCAGAACGCTGCTGACCACCAAGTATTTTCTCGTAACTAGATACAGATGTTAGCTTTATTATCGGCCTTATATCTCTGAGTTTTGTTTCTAAAAACATAGCCTGACCAGACAGCGCATTCAGCGCCAACTTTGCTGGTCTTTCGTCTTCAGGGTCATCGCCAAGCAACTTACCAAAAACAGACCGGTGCAACTTCATCACCCCGTTCGATTCGGTTTTTATGCAGGGAAATTCGCCGGTAAAAGTCGCCGTAACATCATCATGATTGAGAAGCGTTTGAAGCCTCTTTAGGCCCAGCGCCATCGCCAAACCCGAAAATGACTGCAGATCTAAAACGAGATGAACTCTCCTATAGTAGAGGAGAGCTTCTAGAATTCGACCCACATCGTATTTGCCGTTCCTGAGACCCGGCCGCCTAATCGTAGCGGATTCTAACAACGATTTCCCCCCAAGCAGCCGAAGCGGCACATTTGGTTGTTAATGCACCCGCGCCTTCCCGATCTCCAACCCCTCCTCGCCCGCTGACACCGCCACCACGCTGCCGTCCTCGATCTCGCCGGCCAGCAGCTTCTTGGCCATGGGGTCGACCAGGGTCTTCTGGATGACGCGCTTCAGCGGACGCG
>CAYWDO010000091.1:4932-9800 GCA_964456995.1 uncultured Brevundimonas sp. | reverse complement strand
TCGCCCATGATCCAGTCCCGGCCCTCAAGCCGAGCTTCCAGCACGCCCAGCAGACGCTTCGACTCGGCGACGTAGCGGTCGCGCGGGCGCTTGTCCTCGAACTCCCGCCCGGCGAACTTGTGGAAGAAGCCGACCTGGCCGAACATCGGGCCGATGGCCGCCATCTGGAAGAAGACCCACTGCAGGGTCTCATAGCGGGCCGCCGGATCGGCGGGCAGGAAGCGCCCCGTCTTCTCGGCCAGATAGACCAGGATGGCCCCGGATTCGAACAGGGGCAACGGCTTCCCGCCCGGACCGTCGGGGTCAAGGATGGCCGGGATCTTGCCGTTGGGGTTCAGCGACAGATAGTCGGGCGTCCAGGTCTCGTTCTGGCCGATGTCCACCAGATGCGGCTCATAGGCCAGACCCAGCTCCTCCAGCAGGATGGAGACCTTCACGCCGTTCGGCGTCGGAAAAGAATAGAGCTGAAGCCGGTCGGGATGGACCGGCGGATACTGGCGGGTGATCGGAAAGGCGGACAGGTCGGCCATGGGGCGCTCCGGGCGGGTTGAACCTCCCATGTTGGAAGCCTGACCGCCCGTCGCAATAGCCACCGCGTCGGTGGCGGTCGATCAGGCCTCGTCGCGCTCGTCCACCTCGGTCGGGCGCACGATGCGCAGCCAGCCGTCCTTGAGATGCAGCTCGGGCGCCGCCTCGCGGGTGAAGGGCAGATACCAGGTCGGACCGCCTTCCTTGGGCGCGATCTCCAGCATGTCCGAGGCGCCGAAATTCTGCACCGACTTGACCGTGCCCACGGCCGTGTCGTCGGCCTCGCGCGCTTCCATGCCGACCAGATCGGCCAGGTAGAACTCGTCTTCCTCGGGCTCGGGCAGGCGGTCGCGCGGGATGAACAGCTTCTGGCCGCGCGCGGCGTCGGCCTCTTCCTTGGTGGCGATCTCCTTGACCCTGGCCACCACGCCCGCCTTGTCCGGCCGCGCCGAAAGCAGGGTCAGGGCCGGCGTCCCATCGGCCTTCAACAACGGCTGATAGTCCATCAGGGTCATGGCATCGGCGGTGAAGGCGGTGATGCGCACCTCGCCCTTCACACCGAAGGCGCCGCCGACCTGGCCGACGAGGATCATCTTGTTGTCGTCGCTCATCGACAGGCTCCGTTTCTCAATTCCAAGCGCCAGATAGCAGAAAAGCAGCGCCCGGGATCGGACGCTGCTTTCCATTTTGCATCCCGGCCGGAACCGGGAAGCCGAAGGGTTTAGCCTTCAGCCTTTTCTTCGGTCGCTTCAGCAGCGGCTTCAGCCGGAGCTTCTTCAGCGGCGACGTCTTCGGCAGCGGCTTCAACGGGGGCTTCTTCGACAGCCGGAGCGTTCTTGGCGGCTTCAGCAGCAGCGGCGGCTTCTTCCTTGGCGCGGGCGGCGGCTTCGGCAGCCTCGACCTTGGCGGCGGCTTCAGCTTCCAGACGGTCGGCTTCGCGCTGGGCGCGCTCGGCGGCGCGTTCCTGGGCCTTCTTGCCCGGGGTGCCCTTGTTCGGGTTGTTCGACTGGGTCCAGGCGACCTTGCCGACCAGGGCTTCGTCCTGGCTCTGGCTGATGAAGCGCGCGACGCGGTCGGTCGGCTGAGCGCCCTTGGCCAGCCATTCCGAGATGCGGTCGGCCTTCAGGACGATGCGCGGGGTGGCGCTGTCCTTGGGCAGCATCGGGTTGTAGCTGCCGACGCGCTCGATGAACTTGCCGTCGCGGGGAGCGTGGCTGTCAGCAACGACGATGTAGTAGTAGGGGCGCTTCTTGGCGCCACCGCGGGCCAGACGAATCTTCAGCATTTTCAGTCTCTTTCTAGAAGGTCGAAATCAGTTCTTTTTCGGGAAGCCCGGCAGGCCCGGAAGGCCCCCCGGAAGTTGTCCGCCGCCCAGTCCGGCAAGCCGGTCCTGAATGGCTTTCATTTCGTCGGCGCTGGGTTCGGCCATCTTGCCGCCGCCCAGGGCCTTGAGGCGGGCCATGTCGGGGCCGCCGCCCATGCCGGGAAGGCCGGGCATTCCGCCGCCGCCTCCGCCGAGACCGCCCATCATGGCGGCCATCTTCTGCAGGTTCTTGCCGCCGCCCTTGGACAGGGACTTGACCATGTCGGCCATCTGCCGGTGCTGTTTCAGCAGGCGGTTGATGTCCTGGACCTCGACGCCGGCGCCGGCGGCGACGCGCTTCTTGCGGCTGGCGTTCAGCAGGTCGGGCTTCTTGCGCTCGGCCTTGGTCATGGAGCTGATGATGGCTTCCTGACGGGCGATCATCTTGTCGTTGACGTTGCTGTCGGCCATCTGGGCCTTCAGCTTGGCCACGCCGGGCAGCATGCCCATGATGCCCTGAAGCCCGCCCATCTTCTTCATCTGCTGCAGCTGGGCGGCCAGATCGTCCAGATCGAACTGACCCTTGGCCAGCTTGCGGGCCATCTTCTCGGCCTTGGCCTGGTCCAGCTCGCCCGCAGCCTTTTCGACCAGGGCGACGATGTCGCCTTGGCCCAGGATGCGGCCGGCGACGCGGCGGGCGTCGAAGACATCGAGGGCGTCGACCTTTTCACCGGCGCCCAGATACTTGATCGGCAGGCCGGTGACGGCGCGCATCGACAGCATGGCGCCGCCGCGACCGTCGCCATCGGCGCGGGTCAGCACCAGGCCGGTCAGCGGCAGGCGTTCGTGGAAGGCGGCGGCGGTGCGGACCGCGTCCTGACCCGTCAGGCTGTCGGCGACCAGCAGGGTCTCGACCGGATTGGCGACGCGGGCGACCTCGGCCACCTCGGCCATCAGGGCCTCGTCCAGCGTGATGCGGCCGGCGGTGTCGAGGATCAGGACGTCGAAGCCCTGAAGCTTGGCGGATTGCAGCGCGCGCTTGGCGATCTCGACCGCCGACTGGCCAGCCACGATGGGCAGGGTCGCAACCTCGATCTGCTGACCCAGGGTCGCCAGCTGCTCCATGGCCGCCGGACGACGCGTGTCCAGCGAGGCCATCATGACCTTCTTCTTGTCGAACTTGGTCAGACGCAGGGCCAGCTTGGCCGAGGTCGTGGTCTTGCCCGAGCCCTGCAGGCCGGCCATCAGGATGACGGCGGGCGGCGTCGCATTGATATTGATCGGGGTCGGCTCTTCGCCGCCCAGCATCTCGACCAGACCGTCATAGACGATCTTGACCACCTGATCCGCCGGCTTGACCGAACGGATGACGTCCTCGCCGGTCGCAGCCTCCTTGGCGCGACTGATGAAGTCCTTGACCACCGGCAGGGCGACGTCGGCCTCGAGCAGGGCGACGCGGACTTCGCGCAGCGCTTCCTCGACATCCTTTTCGGACAGGGCGCCGCGGCCGGTGATCCGGTCGAAGACGCCTGTCAGTCGCTCGTTCAGAGCCTCGAACATTCAAAACCTTTCATGCGCGAACCCTGACCTCCATAGAGAAACGGCCTCTGGCGACGATCACGTCGGCAGAGGGTCCTCGCCGGGCTCGTCCACCTTGAGGCGGGGTCGTACCGGAGGAGGCGCAGGTTCAATTGCGCCGGAAGCCGCGGCTTATGGAGCATCCGCGAGCAAATGTCGACTCTGCGACACGAGCCCGACAACCACACAAAGGGTTTCAGCGTTGACGGTGGGGACTAGCCGGGTCGGATTCCGCTGATACGGTTCCGCTCCCAGCCTCCCCGCTGAAGGAAGACACGATGATCCAGGCCGCCGACGACGCCCTCCGCGATGAAGTTCGCCTGCTGGGCGCCCTGCTGGGCGAGGTCATCCGCGACGAGGGCGGCCAGGAACTCTACGACCGGATCGAGGCGGTGCGGCAGGCCTCGGTGGCCTATCACCGCGACCCGGCCTCGCATGGGGCGTCCAAGCTGGAGGCCCTGCTGAACGATATGTCGCTGGACCAGGCCATCGGCCTGACCCACGGCTTCGCCGCCTTCTCCCTGCTGGCCAATGTCGCCGAGGACCGGGCGGGCAAGCGCCGCGCGCGGGAACAGGCCGTGGCTGGCGAACGCGCCGACACCCCCGAGGGCGCGCTGAAGCGGCTGGACGCGGCGGGGGTGGACCGGGCGGCGGTGCGCGACCTGCTGGCCCACGCCCTGATCTCGCCGGTCCTGACCGCCCACCCGTCCGAAGTCCGGCGCAAGAGCGTCATCGACCGCATCGGCGCTGTCGGCGGTCTGCTGGACGGCTGCGACCGCGACGGGATCGCCTGCTCGCCTACCAGGCTGAAGGCAGAACTGCGCCGCCAGATCGTCATCCTCTGGGCCACGCGGCTGACCCGCGCCTCGGGCCTGGTGGTGCAGGACGAGATCAACACCGTCACCGACTGGCTGCAGCGCATCTTCCTGCACGTCGCCCCGGCCCAGCTGGCCGAGTGGCGGACCCTGCTGGACGCGCCCGACCTGCCGCCCTTCCTGCGCATCGGCACCTGGGTCGGCGGCGATCGCGACGGCAATCCCAATGTCGACGCCACGGTTCTGGCCGCCGCCTTCCGCACCCAGTCGCGCGCCGTGCTGCGCTTCTATCTGGAGGAGGTGAACGCCCTGGGCGAAGAGCTCAGCCTCTCGGCCGAGTTGACCACCGTAACACCGGAGCTGGCGGCCTTGGCCCAGGCCTCTGTCGACGCCTCGGTCCAGCGGGCGGACGAGCCCTATCGCCGCGCCCTGAGTCAGATCTATGCGCGGCTGTCGGCGACCCATCTGGTCCTGACCGGGGGCCGTGCGCCCCTGCCCGCCTCGTTCGAGGCTCCCGGCTATGAAAGCCCTGACTCCTTTCGCGCCGAGCTGGCCGTTCTGCACGACAGCCTGGTGCGCACTCACGGAGCGGCCTTCGCCGACGACCGGCTGACGCGGCTGATCACGGCGGCGGACATCTTCGG
>CAYWDO010000091.1:3210-4832 GCA_964456995.1 uncultured Brevundimonas sp. | reverse complement strand
GCGGCCTCGATGAAGGCCTATCGCGCCCTGGTCTATGAGACGCCGGGCTTCGTCGACTATTTCCGCGCCGCCACCCCCATCGCCGAAATCGCCGACCTGAAGATCGGCTCGCGCCCGGCCAGCCGCTCCACCTCCACCGCCATCGAGGACCTGCGCGCCATTCCCTGGGTGTTCAGCTGGTCGCAATCGCGGGTCATGCTGCCCGGCTGGTACGGCTTCGGCTCGGCGGTCCAGGGCGAGGACCCGGACGAGCTGCGCGCCATGGCCCAGGCCTGGCCCTTCTTCCGCACCGTGGTCCAGAACATGGAGATGGTGATGGCCAAGGCCGACATGGCCATCGCTCGACGCTACGCCAAGCTGGTCCCCGACGCGGCGCTGGCGGGCCGCATCTATGGCGAGATCCGCGCGGAATGGGACCGGACCCGCGACGCCGTCCTGTCGATCACCGGCCACGACGACCTGCTGGGCGGCCAGCCCGAGCTGGACCGGCTGATCCGTCAGCGCATGCCCTATGTCGAGCCGCTGAACCATGTGCAGATCGAGCTGATCCGCCGTAGGCGAGCCGGCGACGACGACCCCCGCGTCAGCAACGGCATCCTTCTGGCCATCAACGGCGTGGCGGCGGGCCTCAGGAACAGCGGCTGATCACAGCCACTTGGTCCGCTTGAAGGTGATGTAGAGGCCCAGGCAGACGGTGAAGATCAGCCCCATCACCGCCGGATAGCCATAGGTCCAGCGCAGCTCCGGCATATGGTCGAAATTCATGCCGTAGATGCCGGCCACCGCCGTCGGCGTGGCCAGGATGGCGGCCCAGGCGGCCAGCTTGCGGGTGATGACGCCCTGACGCTGCTGCTCCAGCAGGTTGGAGACCTCGAACACCGAGGCCAGGATGTCGCGCAGGCTCGCCGCCCGGCTGGAGACGCGGCGGACATGGTCGGCCACGTCGCGGAAATAGGGGCGGACCTCGCGGTCGATGCAGGGCAGGTCCAGCGACTGCAGCCTGTTCGCCACCTCCTCCATCGGGCCGAGCACCCGGCTGAACTTCAGCAGTTCGCGGCGCAGCTGGAACAGGCGCTTGATGTCGGCGCGCGACAGGAAGCTGTCCAGCGCCTGCTGCTCCATCTCCAGGACGCTGTCCTCGATGTCGTCGACGATGGGGACATAGGCGTCGACGATGAAGTCCAGGACCCCGTGCAGGATGAAGTCGGCGCCATGCTTCAGCTGCAGCGGCGAAGCCTCCAGCTGGGCGCGCAGCTGGGTATGGGCGCGGGCCGAGCCGTGGCGGATGGTGATGACATAGCGGGGCCCGACGAAGACGTGGGTCTCGCCGTACCAGATGGCGTCGTCGGCCTTCTGGGCGGTGCGGGCGACGATGAACAGCTCGCCGCCATAGACCTCGATCTTGGGCATCTGATGCGCCGCCAACGCATCCTCGACCGCCAGGGGGTGCAGATGAAAGCGCCGCACCAGGGCCTCGAACTCCTCGCTCGTCGGCTCGTAGAGGCCGATCCAGAGGTATTCGCCCGGCTTGAGCCGCAAGCCCTCATCGGTCAGCGGCGCCTCGCGAACCCGCTTGCCGTCCTTGTAGATATAGGAGGCGACGACCGACATCCGAACCTCAT
>CAYWDO010000091.1:0-3110 GCA_964456995.1 uncultured Brevundimonas sp. | reverse complement strand
GGGTTGCGGCCGCGGAACTGGCGATAGGCGTCGCCGCGATCCGTGGTGTTGCCCGGCGCCAGGATGATCGACTTGAAGCGGCCGCCGATCTCCGGGTTGAAGACGTCGCCCGACTCTTCGAAGTAGGCCCAGGTGTCGGCATCCATCACTTCCGACCACAGGTAGGAATAGTAGCCGGCCGAATAGGCGTCCGAGGTGAACAGGTGGTTGAACTGCGGCAGGCGGTGCCGCATCACGATCTCCTTGGGCATGCCCAGACGGTCCAGCGACGCCTTCTCGAAGGCGGCGATGTCGGTCGGCGGCGTGGCTTGCGTATGCAGGTCCATGTCGACCATGGCCGAAGACAGGTAGCTGACCGTGGCGTAGCCCTGGTTGAAGGTCGAGGAGGCCTCGATCTTGTCCACCAGCGCCTGCGGCATCGGCTGCTTGGTCTCGACGTGCTTCATGTAGCCGTCCAGGATCGGGCGGCTCAGCACCCAGTGCTCGTGCACCTGCGACGGATATTCCACGAAGTCCCGCGGCGTGTTGCCGAACGACGGATAGGTCACCACCGACGAGAAGTAGTGCAGGGCGTGGCCGAACTCGTGGAACAGGGTCTCGGCGTCGTCCAGCGAGATCAGCAGGGGCTGACCGGCCTCGGCCTTGACGAAGTTGTTGTTGTTCGAGGCCAGGATCGGCTTGGCGCCGGTCAGGGTCGAGAAGGACCGATAGGTGGTCATCCAGGCGCCCGAACGCTTGCCCGGACGGGCGAAGTCATCGGCGTAATAGAGGCCAATCAGCTTGCCGCTGGCCTTGTCGGTGACCTCATAGGTGGTCACGTCCGGCTCGAAGGTCGAGACCGTGCCCTTGGGGATGGCCTTGAAGACGAAGCCGTACAGGCGCTCGGCCATGTAGAAGGAGGCCGCGCGGACGGCGTGCAGTTCGAAGTAGGGCTTCAGCTCGTTCTGATCGAGGTCGTACTTGGCCTTCCTCACCTTCTCGGCGAAGTAGAGGTAGTCCCAGGGCTCGATATCGTAACCCGCGATCGCCTTCATGTCGGCGACCTCCTGAGCCACGCGGGCCTTGGCCGGGGCCCAGACGCGCTGCATCAGCTCGGACGCGGCGGCCGGGGTCTTGGCCATGGTGTCCTGCATGCGCCATTCGGCATGGTTGCCGAAGCCGAGCAGCTTGGCGCGCTGCTGACGCAGGGCCACGATCTGGGCGATGGTCGACTTGGTGTCGTTGGCGTCGCCGTTGTCGCCGCGCTTGACGAACTTCTTCCAGACCTGCTCGCGCAGGGCGCGGTCGTCGGCGAAGGTCAGGAAGGGATCGACGCTGGAGCGGGTGTTGACGATGGCCCAGCCCTGGACGTTGCGCGAACGCGCAGCGGCGGCGGCGGCGGCCTTGTTGGACTCCGGCAGACCCTTCAGGCCGGCCTCATTGGTGATGACGGTCCAGGTGTTCTCGTCGGCCACCACCTTCTGACCGAAGCCGGTGAAGGCGTTCGACAGGGCGGTGTTGATGCGGCCCAGCTCGGCCTTGCCGGCGGCGTCCAGGGCGGCGCCGTTGCGGACGAAGCTGTCGCGGCTGCGCTCGGCCAGACGCTTCTGCTGGGCGTTCAGGCCTGCGGCGTCAGCGCCGTCGGCCACGGCCTTGATGCGGGCGAACAGCTTCTCGTTGAAGGTGATCTCGTCCGAGGCGGCCGACAGGATCGGCGACAGCTCGGTCTCCAGCACGTCCCACTGCTCGCCGCCGATGTTCGAGGTCATGACGCTGAACACGTTCATGGCGCGGTCCAGCGGCTCGCCGACCAGCTCCATCGCCACCAGGGTGTTGGCGAAGGTCGGGGCGTCGGGGTTGTTGGCGATCGCGGCCACGTCGGCGCGTTGCAGTTCGATGCCTTCCAGGATGGCTTCGCGCATCTTGGGCGCCGTCACCTTGTCCCAGGGGGGCACGCCCTCATAGGGGCCGGTCCAGGGCTGCAGCAGCTCGGCGCGCGGCGTGGCGGCCGGCAGGACGGCGCGGGCGAGGCGGGCTTCTTCGGCCGTCGAGACGGCCGTGGCCGATCCGGTCATTCCGTTCTCCAGGGCGCCGGCGGAGGCGCAGCCCGTCAGGGCGAAGAGGCTCGCGCCCCCGATGAGAAGATGGCGTCTGTGCATCCAGGTCTCCCAACCATAGCTGTTTCGGACATGCCCCGGCGTGCTCGCCCGGACGGTCGTCTGCGCCTGATGTAATCCTAACCATTGGACGACGGAACCCCACGGGTCTAAAGGCCGCGTCATGGCGATAGGCGTTTTTGACTCCGGCGTGGGCGGACTGACGGTCCACCGCGAACTCACGACCCGCTTTCCGACGCGGGACTTCATCTATCTGGGCGATCAGGCCCACGCCCCCTATGGCGGGCGCGGCGGCGAAGACATCGTCGAGCTGACGCGCGCCGGGTGCGAGCGGCTGTTCGAGGCCGGCGCCTCGGTCGTGGTCCTGGCCTGCAACACGGCCTCGGCTATTGCGCTGCGTCGTCTTCAGCAGACCTGGATTCCGGGGATGCGCGAAAAGCTGGGCCGCCCGGTCAACATCCTGGGCATCATCGTCCCCACCATCGAGGCGGCCACCGGCCTGCCCTGGTCCTACGAGGCCGAGCGCAACGGCCGCAACGAAGGTCAGAAGAAGGAGGCGATCGACGTCACCGGCGTCTTCTGCACCGCCGCCACGGCCATGAGCCGGGTCTATGAGATCGAGATCGACAAGCGCCGCGAGGACCTGGCGGTCTTCACCGAGCCCTGCCCCGGCCTGGCCGGCCTGATCGAACTGGGCGCCCCGGCCGAGGAGCTGAAGGTGGTGGTCGACGATCACGTCGACGCCCTGCGTCGCCGCATCGGCCGTCACCCGGACAAGGCCATCCTGGGCTGCACCCACTATGAGATCGTGGCCGACCTGTTCGCCGCCGCCCTGCCCGCCGGGGTCCAGGTGATCAGCCAGCCGACCGCCGTGGCCGACTCGCTGGAACGCTATTTCGCGCGCCATCCCGAATACGACCTGGGGAACTCGGCGCGCCGCGACTTCCTGACCACTGGCGCCCCCGGCCCGCAGTCCGACCTGATCGCCCGCTTCTGGGGCGCGCCGCTGACGTT
>CAYWDO010000090.1:6564-9912 GCA_964456995.1 uncultured Brevundimonas sp. | reverse complement strand
CGTCTGGGCGCCATGAAGTCGGAACGCATCGACCTGACCCAGGCCATCGCCAAGCTGCGCGACGGCATCGACGAGTTGAACGCCGAGGGCCGCGAGCGGCTGACGGCGGCGTTCGACGTCATCAACGCCAACTTCAAGGCCCTGTTCGAGGCCCTGTTCGGCGGCGGTCAGGCCGAGCTGAAGCTGGTCGAGAGCGACGATCCGCTGGAAGCCGGTCTGGAAATCTACGCCTGTCCGCCCGGCAAGCGGCTGTCGGTCATGAGCCTGATGTCGGGCGGCGAGCAGGCCCTGACGGCGGCGGCCCTGATCTTCGGCGTCTTCCTAGCCAATCCGGCGCCCGTCTGCGTGCTTGACGAGGTGGACGCGCCGCTGGACGACGCCAACGTCGATCGCTTCTGCCGGATGCTGCACGAGATGCGCAGCCGCACCGACACCCGCTTCATCGTCATCACCCACAACCCGGTGACCATGAGCCGGATGGACCGCCTGTACGGCGTCACCATGCCCGAGCGCGGCATGAGCCAGCTGGTCAGCGTCAACCTGAACCAGGCCGAGCAGATCGTGGCGGGCTAACCTCTCGATCCTCCCCTGCGCAGCGGGGGAGGGGGACCATGCGCAGCATGGTGGAGGGGGCGAGACTGGGCGCTGAGGATGAATAGTCATACACCGGGTGGCGAGAACGCTTTGCCGAAGAGTTTGTAGCCGCCCCCTCCACCACTTCGTGGTCCCCCTCCCCCGTAGACGGGGGAGGATTCAGTGGGGCTTCGTGCGACGCCGCATCGCCTCGCGCACGTCGCCCAAGGCCGGCCTGATCAGGAACCAGGGCTCGACGCAGTAGCGGGCGAACAGGCGTTTCGGATCGGCGAACAGGCGGAACAGCCATTCGACGCCGAGCCGCCCCATCCAGCGGGGCGCCGCCTTCTGGACCCCCGCCTCGTAGTCGAAGGCGGCCCCGACCGGCAGGATGACGGCGTCGGGCAGGGCCTCGATGTTGTCGGCGATCCACAGCTCCTGACGCGGCATGCCCATGCCGACGAACAGGACGTGGGGCTTGAAGTCGGCGATAGCGGTCAGGACGGCGGTGTTTCCCGCCGAACCCGGCGTGGCGTCGAAATAGCCGGAAAGACCCTGAACCACCGCCCCTGGATAGCGCGCGGTCAGCCGTTCGGCCGCCGTCGTGGCCACCCCGTCGGCCCCGCCGACATAGAGGACGCGCCAGCCCTTGCGGTTGGCCATGCTCCAGAACTGATCGCGCCAGTCCAGATAGGTGCAGCGGTGGAAGGGGCGGCTGTGCAGGCCCAGCAGCCGCGTGAAATGGATCAGGGGCGTGGAATCCAGCTCGACCACGTCCGCCATGTCGTACAGCCGCCGCATCCCCGGCGTGCGCGGCAAGAGGTAGAGGCTATGCAGGTTGTGGTTGGCGATGACGCTGCGCTGGCCCGCCGCAATGCAGCGCTCGACGTGCAGCAGGACTTCCTCGGGCCGCATCAGATCGACGGTCTCGCCCAGGATGCGGACGCGCTCCTCGGGGCGGCGCGCGGCGCGGAACGGGCGACGTTCATGCCGCCGCCGGTCGGGCGGGGCGCTGGCGGCATCGACTCCGAGCGGCTCCTGATACATGGCTTGGCTATAGCGTCCCGCGTCTCAACACGTGGTTTGCGGATGCGGTTAATAAAACGAGATGGCCTGATGACGCGAGCTTTTGCCGTTTTGACGATCGCCGCCACCCTGCTGGCTACGCACGCGGCGGCGCAGGACCATGGCCTGGTGCTGACCGGCGTCGGACGGTTCGCGATCTTCGCCGACGCGGCCTCCATCACGCCGGACGGCGACGGTGTGCGGATGCGGTCGCTGCAGGTCAGCGACGAGGACATGGTCATCGGCGATGTGACCTATGTCGGAGGCTGGTCGTGGTGGCGGTTCGACTGCGCAGGCCAGACGGCGGATCGGCTGGACTTCGCTTCGCTGAAGGCAGACGGGACCGAGGGGCCGATCACACCCACCCGATCACAACCCTATGCCATCAGCCCCGGCGGGGATGCGGCGGAACTGGCGGCCGTGGCCTGTGGACCTGGGTCCCATAAGGCGGATGCCGCGACCGCCGCCGACGCCGTGCGCATAGGGCGGGCGCGGATGAAGGACTGAGGGGTACGGCCTAGGCTCCCTGCTCCAGCCGAGGCCGGCGCTGATCATCGACGCGGTTCATGTCAAGACGGTCCCTCGGCAGAGCCTCCGGGCATTCATCGCGCATGAAGGCCAGCATCTTTTCGCGCACCTCGCAGCGCAGGTCGAAGGCGACCGAGGCGTTCTTGGCGCTGGTCAGGCAGCGGACCTGAGCGACACGCTCGGTGATGTCGGTGACCTGCAAGGAGACCACGTCGCCATCCCACAGCGGCGAGGCGTGGGCGATGGCCTCCAGCTTGACGCGCAGCCGATCGATGGGCGCCTCATAGTCGACATAGAGGAAGGCGACGCCGATCAGGCGAGCGTTGTCGCGGGTCCAGTTCTGGAACGGCTTCTGGATGAAATAGGTCAACGGCAGGATCATCCGCCGCCAGTCCCACAGCTTGACCACGACATAGGTGGAGGTGATCTCCTCGACCCGGCCCCACTCGCCCTCGACGATGACGGCGTCGTCCAGGCGGATCGGCTGGGCCGTGGCGATCTGGATGCCGGCGATCAGGTTGGTCAGGAAGGGTTGCAGCGCCAGACCGGCGACGATGCCCACCACCCCGGCTGAAGCCAGCAACGACATGCCCCACTGGCGCACGCCCGGAATGGTCAGAAGCGCCAGTCCCAGGGTGATCAGGCCGATCAGGATGGCCGCGACCCGTTGCAGGATGCGCGTCTGGGTGACGTGCTTGCGCGCATAGAGGTTGTCCTCGGCCTCCATGTTGAACTTACGCAGGTGGACGATGGCCCCCATGTCCACCGCGCCCGCGATCATCCACCCGCACACCAGGATGAAGCCGAACAGCAGGGTCCGGCGTATCAGCAGCGACGGTTCCGGGTCCAGCGGCGACACCGTGACGGCCAGGGCCAGGGCGATGATCATCACCGCGATGCGGACCTTGAGCCGGGCGCGGCCGACCATGCCTTTCCAGAAGAGGTCGCGCTTGCGCACCGCCAGCTTCAGCAGGGCGAAGACCACCTGGTTCGCCGCCCAGCCGATAAAGACGAAGACGGCGGTGATGATGGTGACCACGGCCCATTCCGGCAGCCAGTGAAACTGGGCCCAGAGGGTGAAGATGGTGTTGGTCAGGTTGGTCACGAACTGAGGCATAGAGCCAGCCTAGACGGGGTAGGCGATGGCGTCATCCGCAGAGTCCCTCTCCCGGTGGGAGAGGG
>CAYWDO010000090.1:3525-6464 GCA_964456995.1 uncultured Brevundimonas sp. | reverse complement strand
ATGACCAGATGCGCCCTGGACAGGCGGTCGGCCATGTCGCGGAAGAAGGGGGCGACCTCGGCGGTGATGCCGGCTTCCAGATAGATCTGGCGGGCGGATTCCAGCGTCTCGGGGCGCGACTGCTGCTGCACCTTCAGGCGGCTGCGGATGGCCTCGGGCAGGGCCGCCAGGGCGCGGGGCGCGGTCTCGGACAGGATGCGGGCGCCCTGGCTGCCGCCGGTGACGAGGACATGGATCGGGCCATCGGCGGCGGGCGCGACATAGGCCCGGTCGAACAGGGCTCGGATGTCGGGGCGGACCGGATTGCCGACGAGCCTGGCCCGGGCCTTTACCTTGGCCGGCGCGCGGCCCAGGGTCGGGAAGGCCGAAGCCACCGTGCCGACCGCCGGGGCCAGCATGCGGTTGGTGCGGCCCAGGACGGCGTTCTGTTCATGGATCAGGGTCGGGCGGCGCGTGGCCACGGCGGCGACCAGGGCCGGGGCCGACGGATAGCCGCCGAAGCCCACGACCACGTCCGCGCCGATGCGGGCGAAGGCGGACTGCGCCTGCCCCACCCCCTTGAGGATGGCCAGGCCCGCCTTCAGCAGGCCGATGGGGCCGCTGCCGGTCGCGGCGTCCAACGCCAGACGTTCCTCGGCGGGAAAGGCGTGGGCGTACTGCTCGCCGCGCGCATCGGTGGCCAGCACCACGCGCCAGCCGCGCGAGGCCAGTTCGCGGGCCAGGGCCTCGGCGGGGAACATATGGCCGCCAGTGCCCCCGGCGGCGACGACGCAGACCTTGTTCATGGAAACTCTCTTACGGCAGCAGGCGACGGCGCGGCGGGGAGATGTTGGAGCCCGGCTCATAGGCCCCCGGACGACGCCGCGTCAGGGCCAGCGCAAACCCCATGGTCAGGCCCATGGCCATCATCGACGAGCCGCCATAGCTGATGAAGGGAAGCGTCATGCCCTTGGTCGGGATCAGGTTCAGGTTCACCGCCACATTGATGCAGGCCTGCAGCCCGATCAGCATGAAGAGACCCGCCGCCGCCGTCTGCTCGAACGGGTCGTTCAGCTTCATCGCCTTCTTCATCCCGCGAATGACGATGAAGGCGTAGAGGCCGATCATGAACAGCGACAGGATCAGGCCGAACTCCTCGGCGCCGACCGAATAGATGAAGTCGGTATGCAGGTCGGGCACCCGGCGCTTCATCACCCCCTCGCCGATGCCGCGCCCGACCAGGCCGCCGGCGCGAATGGCCTCGGAGGCGCGGTCGATCTGATGGGTGTCGGTCGTCTCGGGCGACAGGAAGCGGCTGAGGCGGTCGCGCATGTGGCTGAACATGAAATACAGCGACACCACCCCGCCCGCGCCCATGGCGGCGATGACGGCCACCCATTTCAGCGGCACCCCGGCCATGAAGAAGACGGCCATGAAGGTGGTGGTGATCAGCAGGGTCTGGCCGATGTCAGGCTGGATCAGCAGCAGGCCCACCGTCAGGGCCCACAGGCCGAAGGCGATGCTGACGCCGGGAACCCCCTGCCCCTTCTGGGCCTCGGCGAACATCCAGGCGGCGAAGACGATCAGGCCGGGCTTGGCGAACTCGGACGGCTGCAGGCTGAACGGGCCGAGGTTCACCCAGCGCGCGGCGCCCTTCACCGTGTCGCCGATAAACGGCAGGGCCGCCATGACCACGATGGCGCCGAACAGGGCCAAGACGGCGATGCGCCGCACCCCGCGCGGCGACAGTAGGGACGCCGTCAGCATGACGGTCGTCCCCATCGAAGCCCAGACGATCATCCGCCAGGAATAGTGGAAGGGATCGGTGATCGATTCATCAGCCAGAATGGCGGCGGGGCTGGAGGCGAAGCTGAGCGACACGCCCAGCGCCACCAGGGTCAGGGCCGCGCCCAGCAGGCCGCGATCCACGGTCCAGAACCAGCGCGCGATCAGGCTCTGATCATTGCGTGAAAAGGGATGGCTGTAGCTCTGGCTCATGCGGCGGGCTCAGGCTTGGCGCCCAGCGCCAGGACGGCGGCGCGGAAGGCTTCGCCCCGCACCTCGAAATCGGGGAACTGGTCGAAGCTGGCGCAGGCGGGGGACAGGAGGACCACCTGCTCGCCGCCGGCTTTCGCGGCGTCGGCGCCGGCCAATTCGACGGCGCGTTCCATGGTGTGGGCGACGACGTGCGGGGTGTCGCCTAGGGTCTTAGCAAACGCCTCGGCGGCCTCGCCGATCAGATAGGCCTTGGCGACGTGGGGGAAAAGGTCGCGCAGGGCTTCGATGCCGCCCTCCTTGGCCTTGCCGCCCGCGATCCAGAAGACGGAGGGGTAGGAGGCCAGGGCCTGACGCGCGGCGTCGGCATTGGTGCCCTTGGAGTCGTTGATGAAGCGGACGCCGTCGAGGCGGCCTACCGCCTCCATGCGGTGCGCCAGACCGGGGAAGGTCAGCAGGCCCTCGACCGCCGCATCGTGCGACACGCCGAGCGCGCGGGCGGCGGCATAGGCGAAGGCGGCGTTCTGGGCGTTGTGACGGCCGGGGAGCGAGCGGGCCGCGGAGAGGTCGGCGACGGACTTGCCGTTCAGTGACAACTGGCCGGGCGCGGCCACATACCCTTCTCCCCTTGCGGGAGAAGGTGGGCCCGAAGGGCTCGGATGAGGGGTCGCGCCGGCAGAAGGTTCAAGCGGGCTTTCGGACAGGGTGAGAGACCCCTCATCCGTCTCGCTGCGCGAGCCACCTTCTCCCGCAAGGGGAGAAGGATCGGTGGAGACGGTTTCAGCGCGGCGCCCCTGCGCCCGCAGGTCCGCCGCGATCCCCTGCCCCCAGGCCTCGTCCACGCCGACCAGGGCCAGCGCTTCCGGCCCTTGCGCCTGGAAGATGCGTTGCTTGGCCGCGACATAGCCCTCCATGCCGCCGTGGCGGTCCAGATGGTCGGGGCTGATGTTGGTCAGGATGGCGAC
>CAYWDO010000090.1:0-3425 GCA_964456995.1 uncultured Brevundimonas sp. | reverse complement strand
CCATGCCGCCGTGGCGGTCCAGATGGTCGGGGCTGATGTTGGTCAGGATGGCGACGTCGGGCGCGAAGGCCGTGATCAGGTCCAGCTGATAGGACGAGACCTCGATGACATAGACGGCGTCCGGCGTCGGGGCCGGCAGGGCGAGGACGCCGATGCCGATATTGCCGCCGATGTGGACGCTCAGGCCCGCAGACTTCAGCACCCAGCCGATCAGGGCCGTCGTCGTGGACTTGCCGTTGGTGCCGGTGATGGCCACGACACGGGGGCGTTGGTCCTTGGGCAAGGCGTCCAGGGCTTGGGCGAACAGCTCGACGTCGCCGATGACCGGCACGCCCGCCGCGTGGGCGCGCTCGACGGTCCAGTGCGGCTTGGGATGGGTCAGGGGCGCGCCCGGCGACAGCACCAGGGCGGCGAAGCCCGACCAGTCGGCGCGGGTCAGGTCCTCGACGAGAAAGCCTTCCGCCTCGGCCTGCATCCGGCCCGAGACGCCGTCGTCCCACAGGACGGGGACGGCGCCGCCAGCCTGAAGCGCGCGCGCGGCGGTGATCCCGGATCGGCCCAGGCCGAAGACCGCGACGCGTCTGCCCTCGAAGCCGGGAACCGGGATCATCCCTGACCTCCGTCATCCTCGGGCCTGTCCCGAGGATCCAGAAGCGCAGACGCCAGCCATACTGCCTCAACGTCGAACGTCGAGGGTCTGGATCCTCGCCACAAGGGCGAGGATGACGCAGCGGAGAAGGCTGTCATCGCAGCTTCAGCGTGGCCAGACCGAGCAGCGCCAGCATGGCGGCGACGATCCAGAAGCGGATGACCACGGTGGATTCCGGCCAGCCCATCTTCTCGAAATGGTGGTGGATCGGGGCCATCAGGAAGATGCGCTTGCCGGTCAGCTTGAAGTAGCCGACCTGGATCATGACCGAGGCCGCCTCGACCACGAACAGGCCGCCGACGATGCCCAGCACCAGCTCGTGCTTGGTGGCCACGGCGATGGAGCCGAGCGCGCCGCCCAGGGCCAGGGAGCCGGTGTCGCCCATGAAGATCTTGGCCGGGGGGGCATTGTACCAGAGGAAGCCCATGCCGCCGCCGATCATGGCGGCGCAGAAGATGGCCAGCTCGCCCGAGCCGGGCACGTGGTGGACCTGCAGATACTCGGCGAAGACGAAGTTGCCGACCAGGTAGGAGATGATGCCGAAGGCGCCCGCCGCCATCATGACCGGCACGATGGCCAGGCCGTCCAGACCGTCGGTCAGGTTCACGGCGTTGGAAAAGCCGATGATGGTGAAGGCGGCGAAGGCCACATAGAACCAGCCGATGTTCAGCAGGACCGCCTTCAAGAAGGGGAAGGCGATCGAGGTCTCAAGCCCCGGAGAGGTCGGGGAATAGGTCATCCACACGACGGTCAGGATACCCGCGATCACGGCGACGACGGCCTGAGCCGCCAGCTTCTGCTTCGAGGTCAGGCCCGCCGAGGTCTGCTTGGTCACCTTGGCGTAGTCGTCGATGAAGCCCAGCACGCCGAACGCCGCCGTCACGCCGGAAACGATCCAGATATAGGGGTTGGTCAGGTCGCCCCAGAGGAAGACCGCGACGCCGATGCCCGCCAGGATCATCAGGCCGCCCATGGTCGGGGTGCCGACCTTGGACAGGTGCGAAACCGGACCGTCCTCGCGGATCGGCTGGCCCCGGCCCTGCTTGGCGCGAATCCAGTTGATGAAGCGGCTGCCCATGGCGACCGCGACGATCATGGCCGTGGCCATGGCCAGGGCGACGCGCACCGTCTGATACTGGATCAGGTGCAGCAGCGGATATTCCTGCGCAATGTCCGCGTAGTAGAGATAGAGCAGGTAGAACATTCTTGAGTGACCCTATCGCGTCGCGCGCGGCGCGCCGCTGCCTGAGGGGTTGTTGCCTTGATCGGCTGAGCCGAGATTTGCAAGCGCGGCCGCGACCAGCGACGCCTTGGACCCGTTCGAGCCCTTGACCATGACGATGTCGCCGGGGCCGACCAGCTTGCCCGCCTCGGCGGCCAGTTCGGCGGCGGTGGCGCGCCACAGGCCGCGCCGCGACGGCGGCAGGGCGTCGTGCAGACGGCGCATCTCCATCCCGGCGGCGTGGACGACGTCCAGACCGGCGGCGGCGATGGGCTGTATCAGGCCTTCGTGCAGGGCGCGGCTGTGCTCGCCCAGTTCCAGCATGTCGGTCAGGACGACGACGCGGCGACCGCCCTCAGGCACAGGCCTGGCCCCCAGGCTGAGGAAGCCCGCCTTCATCGACAGGGGATTGGCGTTGTAGCTCTCGTCGATCAGGGTGAAGGCGCCGCCGGGGATGGCGATCGTCTTCAACTGGCCGCGTCCTGCCAGAGGCTGGAAGCCGGCGAGCGCCTGAAGCGAAATATCCAGCGATACGTCCAGCGCCCGCAGCATCAGAATGACGCACAGGCTGTTCAGGCCCCAGTGCACGCCCGACTGGGCCAGACGGTATTCGAGGCGGTGGCCGTCGATCTCGGCGGTGACGCGCGCGCCCTCGGCGTCGGCCTTGAAGCCCAGCAGACGGGCGTTGACGCCCGCGCCCGTGCCAAAGGTCTGCACTACGGCGCCGGCATCGACCGCCGCCTGCCGCACCAGATCGGAATAGGCGTTGTCGGCGTTGACCACGGCCACGCCGCCGGGGACCAGGCCCTCGAAGATGGCGGCCTTTTCGCGGGCCACGCCCGCCTCGCCGTCAGCGAAGGCTTCGATGTGGACGGGGCCGACCGTGGTGACGCAAGCCGCGTGGGGGCGGACGAACATCGACAGCGGCCCGATCTCACCCGGCGCATTCATGCCGATCTCGAACACGGCGCGGTCCGTGCCGTGGGGCATCCGCGCCAGAGTCAGCGGCACGCCGATATGGTTATTATAGCTCTTGATCGAGGCGTGGGCCGAGCCCGCCAGATCGAGACCCGCCTTGATCGCCTGGGTCACGCTGGTCTTGCCGACGCTGCCGGTGACGGCGCCGCGCAGACGGGCGCGGTCGCCGGCGGCGACGCCCATGGCTTCCAGCCCCTTCAGCGTGTCGGGGACCAGAACGTAAGGCCCGCCCTCGACCCGGCGATCGACCAGGGCCACGGTCGCGCCGGCGGCGAAGGCAGCAGCGGCGAACTCATGCCCGTCGCGCGCGCCATGCAGGGCCAGGAACAGGTCGCCGGGCGCGATCTCGCGGCTGTTGTAGGTCAGGCCCGAGACGCCAATGTCTTGGGCGGCGTCGGGTCCATGAAGTGTCCCCCCGGTCGCCGAGGCGATGGCTTCGGCGGTCCAGAGCGGGGTTTGGATGTCAGGCATGATCGCGCAGGGCTTCAGTCGCTTCGGTGGCGTCGTCGAAGGGGTGCACCACCCCGGCGACGATCTGTCCCTGTTCATGCCCTTTTCCGGCGATCACGACCACAT
>CAYWDO010000089.1:5986-9912 GCA_964456995.1 uncultured Brevundimonas sp. | reverse complement strand
AAGCCTACCGTGGGTTCGAATCCCACCCTCTCCGCCATCGGCCTTTGGGCCATTCTAGATATCAAGCACTGCCAGTCAGGCCTTCGGGCCCAAGCGGCCCGGTATGCGGACTGCTGATCATGATCGTGACCGCGCAGTTCGCTCAGAATTATGATCGTTCGCGACACAAGATCAGGCACTTAGCCCTCTTTCATAAAGGGCTTGTTGCGTAATCGATAATCATGCCCACTGCCTTTTGAGCGTTCGCTACAGCGAGCGATGATGGTGAGCAAAGCTTGATGATCGCGCCCTTTCCTACCGATCAGGTCTTTATCGGCGGCCAGTGGCGCGCGGCGAGCGGCGGCGGCCTTCTGCCCATTGAGAACCCCTCCAACGGCGAGACCCTGGGTGAACTGGCGGCGGGCGGGCCAGCGGACATCGACGCGGCGGTTCAGGCCGCGCGCGCGGCGCTGGACGGGCCATGGGGGCGGATGACGGCGGTCGAGCGCGGGCGGGTGCTGGCGCGGATGGGCCGCGAGGTCGAGACGCGCATCGACATGCTGGCCGAGCTTGAGGCGCTGGACGTCGGCAAGCCGCTGAAACAGGCGCGGGCCGACGTGGTCGCCCTGGCGCGGTATCTGGAATTCTACGCCGGGGCGGCGGACAAGCTGCACGGCGAAACCATCCCCTTCCTAGACGGCTATACGGTTTACACCCTGCGCGAGCCGCACGGGGTGACGGGCCACGTCATCCCCTGGAACTATCCGATGCAGATCATCGGCCGGTCGGTGGTGGCGGCGCTGGCGGTCGGCAATGCGGCGGTGCTGAAGCCCGCCGAGCAGGCCTCGCTGACGGCGCTCGCCTTTGCCCATATCGCCGAGGATTGCGGCCTGCCCGCCGGGGCGCTGAACGTCGTGACCGGCACGGGCGCCGAGGCCGGCGCAGCGCTGGCCTCGCATCCGGGGGTCAACCACCTGTCCTTCACCGGCTCGACCGGGGTGGGCGTGGCGATCCAGCAGGCCGCGGCGGTCAACGCCGTGCCGGTGACGCTGGAACTCGGCGGCAAGTCGCCCCAGGTGGTGTTTGACGACGCCGATCTGGACAAGGCCCTGCCCTTCCTCGTCAACGCCGGGGTTCAGAACGCGGGCCAGACCTGTTCGGCGGGGTCGCGCGTCATGGTGCAGCGCGGCGTCTATGATGAGGTGGTCCGCCGCATGGCCGAACGTTTCAGCGCCCTCAGCGTCGGCCCGGCGATGGACGACCGCGACGTCGGCCCGCTGGTGTCCAGGAAACAGCAGGCCATGGTCGAGCGCTACATTGAAATGGGTCGCGCCGACGGCCTGATCGCGGCCCAGGCGACGCTGGGCGACCTGCCGTCAGGCGGCGCCTATGTGGCCCCCACCCTGTTCGCCGGGGTCGCCCCGGATCATGCCCTGGCGCAGGAAGAAATCTTCGGACCCGCCGTGGTCGTCATCCCCTTCGACACCGAGGAGGACGCCGTCGCCATCGCCAACGGCACGGAGTACGGCCTGGTCGCCGGGGTCTGGACCGCAGACGGCGGGCGGCAGATGCGGCTGGCCAAGCGGCTGCGGGCAGGACAGGTCTTCATCAACAACTACGGCGCGGCAGGCGGGGTTGAACTGCCCTTCGGCGGCGTCGGCAAGTCGGGCCACGGTCGCGAGAAGGGGTTCGAGGCGCTCTACGCCTTCACCACCCTCAAGACCGTCGCGGCCCATCACGGATAGGGAGTAGGCGTCTTGGAGGAAAACAGATCGATGCGGCTGGAGGGCAAGCGAGCGATCGTCACGGGCGGAGCCTCCGGCTTCGGCGCCGGAATCGCGCGACGCTTTGCCGAAGAAGGCGCCCGCGTCATCGTCGCCGACCTGAACGGCGACGCGGCCCGCGCATTGGCGGCTGAACTGGGCGACGCGTCACTGGGCGTGCAGGTCGATGTGTCCAGCGCCGCCGACGTGGCCGCCCTTGCCGAGACGGCGAACCGCCTGCTGGGCGGGGTCGACATCGTGGTCAACAACGCCGGAGTCGGTCACACGCCGCAGCCGCTGGACGAGCTGTCGGACGAGATGTTCGACCGCATCGCCAACGTCAACATGCGCTCCATCTATCTGATGTCGAAGGCTTTCGTCCCCGCAATGAAGGCCCAGGGCTCGGGCGCCATTCTGAACATCGCCTCGACCGGCGGGGTCAGCCCCCGGCCCAACCTGACCTGGTACAACGCCTCGAAGGGCTGGGTCATCACCGCCACCCGGGCCATGGCGGTCGAACTGGCGCCCTTTCAGGTGCGGGTGAACGCCCTGAACCCCGTCGCGGGCGACACCCCCCTGCTCAAGACCTTCATGGGCGAGGACACGCCCGAGGTCCGCGCCAGGTTCCTCGCCTCCATCCCCATCGGCCGCTTCTCGACGCCCGAAGACATGGGCGCCGCTGCCGCCTTCCTCTGTTCCGACGACGCCTCGATGATCACCGGCGTAGCCATGGAGGTGGATGGTGGCCGCTGCATCTGACCGCGCGTTCAAGCTGCTGGTCCTGCCCGGCGACGGCATCGGGCCTGAGATCATCCGCGAGACCCTGCGCGTCGCCGACTGGTTCGCCCGGAACGCGGGGCTGCGAGTTGAGCTGAGCGACGGACTGGCGGGGGGCGCCAGCATCGACGCCGTGGGCGCGCCCATTAGCGAGGACGTGGTGGCGCAAGCGCTGACGTCTGACGCCGTCCTGTTCGGCGCGGTCGGCGGGCCGAAGTGGGACCACCTGCCCCGCGCCCAGCGGCCCGAGATGGGCATTCTGCGCTTACGTGAGGCGTTGGACCTCTACGCCAACCTGCGGCCCGCCGTCTGTTTCGACGAACTGCTGGACGCCTCGGCGCTGAAGCCCGAGTTGATCCGGGGTCTCGACATCCTGATCGTGCGCGAGGCGACGGCGGGGGTCTATTTCAGCCTTCCGCGCGCCAACGAGGTCGATGCGACCGGCCAGCGCCGCGCCTATGACACCCAGGCCTATACGGAAGGCCAGATCGCTCGCGTCTGCCGCACAGCCTTCGAGATCGCGCGCACCCGCCAGCGCCGCCTCTGCTCGGTGGACAAGGCCAATGTCATGGAGACGGGCGCCCTGTGGCGGACCGTGGCCAGCGAGGTCGCGGCCGACTATCCCGACGTGGAGTTGACCCATATGTACGCCGACAACTGCGCCATGCAGTTGGTCCGGCGCCCAGCCCAGTTCGACGTCATCGTCACCGACAACCTGTTCGGCGACATCCTGTCGGACGCAGCGGCGGCCCTGACCGGCTCGCTGGGCCTGCTGCCCTCGGCCTCGCTGTCGGGGCTGGATCATCCGGGCCGCAGCCGCGCGCTGTATGAGCCGATCCACGGCTCGGCGCCCGATATTGCGGGACAGGGCATCGCCAACCCGATCGGGACCATACTGTCCTTCGCCCTTTGCCTGCGCCACTCGTTCGACCGCGCCGACCTGGCCGACCGGCTGGAGCGCGCGGTGCGCCGCGTCGTGGCCCAAGGCGTGCGCACCCCCGATATCGCAGAGGCCGGCGTCGCCCCCGTCTCCACCCTTCAGATGACCGACGCGATTCTGGCCGCGTTGGACACCGAGTCACAGTGAGGTCCGACCGATGAGCGCCCCCACCATGCAGACCGTCATGGACCTGATCGACGGCCGTACCGACGAACTGGTCGCCCTGACCCAGGACCTGATCCGCTTTCCCACCGTCAACCCGCCGGGCGAGGCCTATCGCCCCTGCGCCGAATACATCGGCGAGCGGCTGAAGAAGCGCGGCTTCACGGTCGAGTATGTGCGGGGCGAAGGCTCGCCGGGCGACAGCGACGCCTACCCCCGCACCAACGTCATCGCCCGCTGGACCGGCTCAGAACCCGGCCCCTGCGTCCACTTCAACAGTCACATCGACGTGGTCGAGGTCGGCG
>CAYWDO010000089.1:0-5886 GCA_964456995.1 uncultured Brevundimonas sp. | reverse complement strand
GAACCCGGCCCCTGCGTCCACTTCAACAGTCACATCGACGTGGTCGAGGTCGGCGCCGGCTGGACCGTCGATCCCTTCGGCGGCGAGGTGAAGGACGGCAAGGTCTATGGCCGAGGCGCCTGCGACATGAAGGGCGGGCTGGCCGCCTCCATCATCGCGGTCGAGGCCCTGATCGATTCCGGCCTGCCCCTGCCCGGCGCGCTCGAAATTTCCGGCACGGTGGACGAGGAGTCCGGCGGTTACGGCGGCGTCGCCTATCTGGCCGAGCGCGGCTGGTTCTCCACCCCGCGCGTCGATCACGTCATCATCCCCGAGCCGCTGAACGTGGACCGGGTCTGCATCGGCCACCGCGGCGTCTGGTGGGCCGAGATCGAGACCAAGGGCCGCATCGCCCACGGCTCCATGCCCTTCCTCGGCGATTCCGCCATCCGCCACATGAATGCGGTGATGCAGGCCTTCGAGGACAAGCTCTATCCGGCCATGGCGGGCCGCCATTCCGATATGCCCGTCGTGCCGGAAGGCGCGCGGCAGTCGACCATGAACATCAACTCCATCCACGGCGGTCAGGCCGAGGGCTTCGACGGCCTGCCCGCGCCCTGCGTCGCCGATTCGACCCGCATGATCATCGACCGTCGCTTCCTGATCGAAGAGACGCTGGACGACGTGAAGGGCGAGGTGAAGGCCATCCTCGACGGCCTGGCGGCCCAGCGCCACGGCTTCCGCTACGAGATGCGCGACCTGTTCCAGGTGGCCCCCAGCATGGCCGACCGCGACGGCCCCGTCGCCAGCACCACCGCCGCCGCCATCGAGACGGTGTTGGGACGCAAGGCCCAGTTCGTCTGCTCGCCCGGCACCTATGACCAGAAGCATATCGACCGCATCGGCAAGCTGAAGGACTGCATCGCCTACGGTCCCGGCGTGCTGGACCTGGCGCACCAGCCCGACGAATGGGTGGGCATCGACGATATGACCAACTCGGCCAAGGTCATGGCCCGCGCGGCCTATGACCTGCTGACCCGCAAACGAGGATGACGCAGATGGCGCGTGGCGATGGCGACGAAGGCGACAACATCATTGGTCCGCGTCTGCGCGCCCTACGGGATCGCCTGGGGCTGTCGCAACGGGCGCTGGCGCGCAAGGCCGGCGTGCCGTCCAGCACGGTCAGCCTGGTCGAAAGCGGCCGCACCAGCCCCTCGGTCGGCTCGCTGAAACGTCTGCTGGACGCCGCCGGGGTCTCCCTGGGCGAGTTCTTCAGCTCAGAGTTCGAAAGCCCGACCAAGCATTTCTATCGCCACGACGAACTGACCGAGATTTCACGCGGCGAGGTCTCCTACCGCCAGCTAGGCTCAGGCCAGGACAGCAGCCTGCAGATTCTGCATGAAACCTATCAGCCCGGCTCCGACAGCGGCCGGGTCATGCTGTCCCATGAAGGCGAGGAAGGCGGGCTGATCATCTCCGGCCGTCTGGAAGTCACCGTCGACGGTCAGTCGCGGGTGCTGAAGGCGGGTGACGGCTACCTGTTCCCCAGCACCCTTCCGCATCGCTTCCGCAACGTCGGCGATGTGCCCTGCGTCGTTATCAGCGCCTGCACGCCGCCGACTTTTTGACGGTTGCGTTGCGATTGATCGGAATACTGAGCGAGAAAAATATAATTCCTCCATTTCTCAGTGAATTGGCCCGTTGAAGAAACAGTCTTGCCGACGCTCTCGTTTCACAAGCTACTTCGTGCGTGACAAGGGAATGACACCGGGAGGTTGCCGAGGGTCACGCAAGGCCTGCTGCATTGCACAACGGCCCGAGGCTGAGGATAGATAAAGGGGTGACGGGACCTTCGTTCCGTTCGCAGCTGCAGCGAGACCGCTCAGACGGTCCGCGCGGCGTCTTGGGAGGGATGAGGCGATGAATCGTCTTTTGGTCAGCGTATCCGTTGGGGCGCTTGCAGCCCTGTGTTCCACCACCGCCATGGCGCAACAGGGGCCGCCCGATCCGGCCACGACGATCGACGAGGTCATCGTCACCGCCCAGCGGCGCGAACAGGCGGCCCAGGACGTGGGCATCGCCCTCAGCGTCCTCAGCGGCGAGAGCCTGGTTCAGCAGGGCATCACCAACGTCAATCAACTTCAGAACGCCACGCCCAATCTGGAGGTCGAGCCGGCCTTCGGCGGCGGCGCGGCCCAGTTCCGCCTGCGCGGCGTCGGCTTCCAGGACTACGCCTCGAACAACTCGCCCACAGTCGGCGTCTATGTGAACGAGGTCGCCTATCCGGTTCCGGTCATGACCCAGGGGTTGATCTTCGACATCGACCGGGTCGAGGTTTTGCGCGGACCGCAAGGCACCCTCTACGGCCGCAACACCACCGGCGGCGCCATCAGCTTCGTCACCAAGCGCCCCACCGAGGACCTGTCCGCCGGACTGATCACCGAGTGGGGCAGTCAGGATCAGTTCCGCGCCGAAGGCCATGTCTCCGGCCCGCTGGCTCCGACCTTGCGCGGCCGACTGGCGATCTCGACTGAACAGGGCGGCGCCTGGCAGCGCAACCGTGTCACCGGCGAGACCCTGGGCGACGCCGACCGCACCGGCGCCCGCGCCCTGCTGGCCTGGGATCCCAGCGAGACCCTGTCCTTCCTGCTGGACGTCCACGGCGGCATCGACAAGTCCGAGAACCAGGGCCTCTATCTGCTCAGCGATCTGAGAACGCGCGGCGGAACGGGCCCGACCATCCCCGCCGACAAGGACCGCTCCAAGACCGGCTGGGGCCTGTCGCCTCGCTTCGCCGCAGAGATCGGCCGCGACGTGAACGCCAAGCCGGGTCGCGATAACTCGTCATGGGGCACATCCTTGAACGCCAATCTGGCGCTCAAGGGCATGAACCTGAACAGCATCAGCAGCTTCGAGACCCTGAAGCGCGATGAATATGGCGACTGGGATTCCAGCGCCTCGGTCGAGGCCGACACCTTCTTCGGCAGCGACGTGGACGTGATGTCCCAGGAACTGCGGCTGTCGTCCGACAACGACAGCGCCCTGACCTGGGTGGCCGGCTTCTACTATTCAAAACAGGAGTTGAACGAGCGCTACTCCTCGGACTTCATCGACATCTACGGCACCTACGCCCAGGTCACCTATGACCAGAAGGTCGAGTCCTGGAGTGTGTTCGGCCAAGCCGAATACGCCTTCACCGACCAGCTTAAGGCCATCTTCGGGCTGCGCTACGAAGAAGAAACGCGCGAGTTGGAAGGCTTCGGTTCGGCCTTCGGCGGCGCCACCGCCCTTCCGCCGACCAGCGTCGACACCAAGATGACGCCCCTGACCGGTAAGGCGGCGCTGGAGTTCAAACCTTCCGACAACATGCTGATCTACGGCTCGGTCAGCCGAGGGGCGAAGTCCGGCGGCTTCACCACCTACAATACGGGCGACCGCAGCGGCATCGAACCCTTCGATCCGGAAATCCTCTGGGCCTACGAGGTCGGCTTCAAGGCCGATCCGTCGCGGGCGGTTCAGATCAACGGCGCGGCCTACTACTACGATTACAACGGCCAGCAGGTGCTGTCGGCCGTCTGCGGCGCCAACGGCCCGGTGGGGCGCTTCACCAACGCCGATTCGAAGATCTATGGCGCTGAACTGGAAGGCGTCTTCCGCCCGACCGCAGGTCTGCGAATTTCCCAGAACATCAGCTACAAGCAGGGCGAGTACACCGACTTTGTCGACCTCGACATTCCCAAGTGCCAACAGACGCCGCGCGTCACCGCCTTCATCGACAAGTCCGGCGACGAGATTCCCTTCCCGGCGCTCAGCTACGGCGGTTCGATCTCCTACGACTGGACCGTCAGCGGTTTCGCCGTCACGGCCGAGACCAATTACAGCTATCGGGACGAATACCCCTCGTGGCTGGGGCCCAAATACGACGTCGAGGCCTATTGGCTGGCCAACGCCAGCGTGACGGTCGGGCCTGAGGACGCCAACTGGTCCGTCACCTTCTGGGCCCGCAATCTGTTCGATCAGGACTACGACCTGACCCGCAACTTCTTCACCAGCGCCGACATCGCCCAGCCCGGTCGGCCCCGCACCATCGGCGCGCGCCTCAGCCTGCAATATTAATCCCGCAAGACGACGCGGAAGGCCGCCGCGCCTTCCGCGTCAGCGTGCCGCAGGCGATGATCTCGGCGCCCACGATCCTGATCGGCGCCAGCTCTCCACTCGTCATTTCAATGACTTAAGCCGCAAGAATAACAGGCTTTTCAGCGGTCGATATTCAGCCGCTACTGGGCGCACCGAAAGGATGCACGCATGACCACACAGGCCGCAAACGACCTTGATCCCTTCTGGATGCCGTTCACCGCGAACCGCAGATTCAAGGCCCAACCGCGGCTGTTGGCCTCGGCCAAGGACATGCATTATTTCACGCCAGAGGGGCGCCCCGTCCTCGACGGGACGGCCGGCCTCTGGTGCGTCAACGCCGGGCATGGCCGACAGCCCATCGTAGACGCCATCTGCCAACAGGCTTCGGTGCTCGACTACGCCCCGACCTTTCAACTGGGCCACCCCAAGGCGTTTGAATTGGCTGCCCGTCTGGGCCTGCTGTTTCCCGCCGACATCGACCATGTTTTCTTCGCGGGCTCGGGGTCCGAAGCCGTCGATACGGCATTGAAGATCGCTCTCGCCTATCAGCAGGCGAATGGGCAGCCCGAACGCACGCGCCTGATCGGGCGACAAAAAGGCTATCACGGGGTCGGATTCGGCGGCATTTCCGTGGGCGGTCTTGAAAACAACCGGCGCGGCTTCCCCACCCTGCCTGGCGTCGATCACCTGTCGCATACGCTGAACCTGGACGAAGCCGCCTTCTCGCGAGGCCAGCCGACCTGGGGCGCGCATCTGACCGACGAACTGACAGCTCTGATCGCCGAGCACGGGGCCGAGACCATCGCCGCCGTCATCGTCGAGCCCCTGTCGGGTTCCGCCGGCGTGATCGTGCCGCCGGTCGGTTATCTGGAGCGGCTGCGCGAGATCACGCGTCAGCACGGCATCCTGCTGATCTTCGACGAGGTCATCACCGGCTTTGGCCGGATCGGCGGGGCCACGGCGTCCGAGACCTTAGGTGTCATCCCCGACCTGCTGATCTGCGCCAAGGGCCTGACCAATGGCGCCGTGCCCATGGGCGCGGTCGGGGTGCGCGGCGAAATCTACGACGCCGTGGTCAGGAACGCCGCAGGGCCGGGCATCGAGTTCTTCCACGGCTACACCTATTCCGGGCACCCGCTCGCTGCAGCCGCCGGGCTGGCGACGCTAGACGTCTATGAAAGCGAAGGCCTGTTCCAGCGCGCCACCGACATGGCGCCCTATTGGGAAGAGGCGGTGCACAGCCTCAGGGGCCTGCCGCACGTCATCGACATCCGCAACCTCGGCATGGTCGCCGCCGTCGAGCTGGCCCCGCGCGCCGACGCGCCGGGCGCCCGCGCCACCCAGGTTTTCCACCGCGCCTTTGACGAGGGATTGCTGATCCGCGTCACCGGCGACGTCATCGCCCTGTCGCCGCCCCTGATCATCAGCCGCGCACAGATCGACGAACTGATCGGACGTCTGGGCGACATTCTGCGAAACACGCCCTGACGCGGCGCACGATCTGGGCGATGCTGCATCATAAAACGGGAGGCGGGACTGCGTGAAGCGGAGTGTAGGGCGTAGGGCATGGGATCGGCTGGGCCGCACGCTGCTGGCGGCTACGCTGCTGGTCGGCCTGATGGTTCTCGCACCCGCGCATGGCGCCGCCGCTGCGCCGTCTCGCGATCGCCTGGTGCTGGGCCTGCCTCTGGAGCCGCCGAACCTCGACCCGACCTCGGGCGCCGCCGCCGCCGTGGACGAGGTCGTCTATGGCAACGTCTTCGAGGGCCT
>CAYWDO010000088.1:1649-9913 GCA_964456995.1 uncultured Brevundimonas sp. | reverse complement strand
ACCTCGACAAGGGGGCGGCCAGCCCCGAGGCCTGGGCCGCCTTCGCCCAGCTGCAACGGCTGATGTACGCTGATCGCGACCGCTATTTCGGCGATCCGAGTTTTGTCTCCGTGCCGGTCGCGGGACTTCTGGATCCGGCCTATGTGGCCGAGCGCGCGGCCTTGGCGCCGGCCTTGCGCGGAGCCGCGCCGTTCGGGACGCCGCCGGGGGCGCCGCGCGTCGGCGCCGACGCCACCCGGGAACCGGCCGGCACCTCTCACTTTGTGGTGGTGGACGCCAAGGGTAATGCGGTCAGCATGACCACCACGGTCGAGAGCCTGTTCGGGTCGGGCCGGATGGCGGGGGGCTTCTTCCTCAACAATCAGTTGACCGACTTCTCGATGGTCCCGACGGCGGCGGACGGGACGCCTGCGGCCAATGCGGTGGCGGCGGGCAAGCGGCCGCGGTCCTCCATGTCGCCCGTCATCGTGCTGGATCGTGAGGGGCGTCTGGTCGGCGCGTTGGGTTCGCCCGGCGGCTCGTCCATCCTGGCCTACAACGCCAAGGCGCTTATCGCGGCGCTCGGTTGGGGTCTGCCGGTGCAGGAGGCCTTCGACCTGCCCAATATCGTGGCCAAGGGCGCCGGCTTCGGCGCCGACACCGAGGGCTTCAGCGACGAAATCCAGGCGGGCATGGCGGCGCGCGGGATCGTGCTGCGGCCTAATGCGTCGGAGAACTCGGGCCTGCACGGCGCTCTGTGGCGCAACGGGCGTTGGGACGGCGGGGCCGACAGCCGCCGCGAGGGCGTGGCGCGGACGCAGTAGGCGCTATTCGCGAGGGCGGATCGTCAGTTGGAAGGCCACCAGGCCTTCCGACACGTCGGTCTTGATGCCGTTGTAGGCCCGGATGCCGTTGGCCTCGATCTCGCGATAGACGACGCCGAACGAGCTCTGCACCGCGCCCCGGCGATAGGCCACGCCGATGGAGGCGTCGCCGAGATAGCTTCCGGAATCATGGCTCATGCCCGAACGGGCGAAGTCGCCGTCGCGGGTGCGGGCGAAGTTGTAGCCGACGGCGCGCTTTGACCCGGCGGCGTACAGATACCAGCGGGCCTTGTCGCCAAAGGCTTCCTCGCCGTCCGGCGCCAGGCGGTCGAGGCCTTCGCCGATCTTCAGCGTGGCCCCGGCCTCAGCCGATGTGCCGTCGCTGCCGAAGCCCACGCCGGCGTGGGGCGTCAGCGAGACTTCAAGGCCGGAGCGAGTGCGGCCCTGAGCCGCGACCCAGCCGCGCGTATAGGTGACGTCATAGGCTTCGCCGTCATAGGCGCGGGCGTCCAGGGCGCGCGGGGGAACCGGCGCGCCGTCGGCGCGCCGGGGTTCGCCTCGGGCGATGACACGCAGACGGTCGGTGAAACCGTCGCCAGCAAACCAGGCCTCGCTCTGCCCGGCGATGACGGCGTCGCGGCTGGCGGGCGACCCAGAGAGGGCGAGAGGCGCGCCGAAGGGCGTGTCAGCGGCGGTGATGGCGATGTCGTTTTCCAACCGGGCTGCCGCGTCCTCGAACTGGACGGCGTCGCTGCCTCTGGCGGCGATGGGGGCTGCGAACGCGGCGCTCGTCTGCGCGCTTGTCGTCACGGGCAGGCCCGCGACGATCAGAACACCAATGAGACAAGCCTCTACGCGCACAACGGTCCCCTCCCAAAGCCGTTAACAACGCCACTCTGCACTAACGCGGGGGAACTGCAACGGACTCTTTCAAGCCACAATCCTGTCACGCTCAAACGAAGCCGCCCGGAGGACGGTTCCTCCGGGCGGCGGGATTATCTAGCGGCTGTGAGGGCTGCGCCCTATTGGCAGGCCAGGCACTCGTCGTAGTCGGTGGGGGCGGCCGAGAAGAGGTCCGGCTGGTTTGGATCGAACTCGGCTTCCACCTTGTCGGCCGCGCCGGCGAAGGCGGCGCGCTGCACCGATTTCGAGCGCAGATAATAGAGGGACTTCACCCCGCGCTCCCAGGCGGACCAGTGCAGCATGTGCAGGTCCCACTTGTTCACGTCACCGGGGATGAAGAGGTTGATCGACTGGGCCTGGCAGATTTCCGGCGAGCGGTCAGCCGACAGTTCGACGATCCAGCGCTGGTCCAGTTCGAAGGCGGTCTTGAAGATGCCCTTCTCGTCGTCCGACAGGGTGTCCAGGTGCTGGACCGAACCCTCGTGCTCGAGGATCGAGTTCCAGACGGCTTCGGTGTTGATGCCCTTTTCGTCGAGCAGACGCTCCAGATAGGGGTTCTTGACCGCGAACGAGCCCGACAGGGTCTTGTGCGTATAGATGTTGGCCGGGATCGGCTCGATTCCGGCGGACGTGCCGCCGCAGATGATCGAGATCGAGGCGGTCGGGGCGATGGCCAGCTTGTGGGAGAACCGTTCCATCACGCCGCGTTCGGCGGCGTCCAGGCAGGCGCCCTTTTCCTCGGCCAGCAGCCTGGAAGCCTTGTCGGCCTCGCGGCGCAGATGTTTGAACAGACGCATGTTCCACGACTTGGCCATGGCCGATTCAAAGGCCACGCCCTGCGCCTGCAGGAAGGAGTGGAAGCCCATCAGGCCAAGACCCACCGAGCGCTCGCGCTTGGCGGAATAGACGGCGGCCTTCATGTCGGCGGGCGCGGTCTGGATGAAGCTTTCCAGCACGTTGTCGAGGAAGCGCATGACGTCCTCGATGAACCTGGGTTCTTCGCGCCATTCCAGGAAGGCCTCGGCGTTGACCGAAGACAGGCAGCAGACGGCGGTCCGGTCCACGCCCAGGTGGTCCTTGCCGGTGTGCAGCATGATTTCCGAGCACAGGTTCGACTGCTTGACCTTCAGACCCAGGTCGCGCTGATGCTGCGGCATCGAGCGGTTCACGGTGTCCGAGAAGATCAGATAGGGCTCGCCGGTCTGCAGGCGGATCTCGAGGATCTTCTGCCACAGGTTGCGGGCGTCGACCGTCTTCATCACTTCGCCGGACTTGGGCGAGAGCAGGTCGAAGGGGCGACCGTCGCGCACCGCCTCCATGAACTCGTCGGTGATGCTGATGCCGTGGTGCAGGTTCAGCGACTTGCGGTTGAAGTCGCCCGAGGGTTTGCGGATCTCGAGGAACTCCTCGATCTCGGGGTGGTGCACGTCCAGATAGACAGCGGCCGAGCCGCGACGCAGCGAGCCTTGGCTGATCGCCAGGGTCAGCGAATCCATCACGCGGATGAAGGGGATGATGCCGCTGGTCTGGCCAGCGCCCTTGACCTTCTCGCCGATGGAGCGGACGCCGCCCCAGTAGGTGCCGATGCCGCCGCCGTTCGAGGCGAGGGCGACATTCTCGTTCCACACGGTCTGGATGCCGTCGAGGCTGTCGCCGACCGCATTCAGGAAGCAGCTGATGGGCAGGCCGCGACCGGCGCCGCCGTTCGACAGGACGGGGGTGGCGGGCATGAACCAGAGCTTGGACATATAGTCGTAGATGCGCTGGGCGTGTTCGGCGTCGTCGGCGTAGGCCGTCGAGACGCGGGCGAACATGTCCTGATAGCTTTCGCCGGGCAGAAGGTAGCGGTCCTCCAGCGTCTTCTTGCCGAAATCGGTCAGCAGGGCGTCGCGCGAACGATCCAGGGTCAGGCCGGTGACGACCTTCAGTTGCGGTTTCTCGCCGGCCAGGGCCGAAGAAAGCGCCATGAATTCCGTCGTCTGCAACGCTTCGCCGCCTGCCATCACTCTGCCCCGTCGTGCTGTGGATAACGCCAGATGTTGTGTGGATAACAACCTAGCGTCCCTAAATGTAGTGTTAAGGCCCGGCGCCATTCAAACTTTTTTTTGGCCTCTGACAAAGATTAAAGACTTGCCAACGGTGAATGTCTGACTGGGCTTGGCTGAGTGGCTTGGCTGTCTGGGATCACATGGAGATTCGGATCTATTTTGTCTCGCTGAGGGACAACGGGAACGGCTCGCCAGCTTGACCGTTAGCGGCCTATGGCTCCGCATCCGACCGCCTTCCTCACCCGCGCCCTGCGCGTGGCCCGCACCGAAATCGCCGCCGTCGCCGCCCTGCTGGTGATCGCGCTCGGGACGCTGACCTTTATCGAGGTGGCCGACGATATGCGCGAGGCTGACGGTCAGGCCTTCGACCAGGCGGTGCTGCACGCCGTGCGGCCCTTTGCCGACGATCCGGGCCGTCCCTGGGGGCCGTGGTGGCTGCATGAGGCGGCGGCGGATCTGACCTCGCTGGGCGGCATTTCCGTCCTGACCCTGTTCGCCCTGATGGCGCTCGGCTTCATGCTGTTTCAGGGCAAGCGGCTGTCTGCTTTGCTGCTGGTCATCGGTCTGGCCGGCGGCGTGGCCCTGAGCGAAGGACTGAAGGCGGTGTTCGAGCGCGAGCGGCCGCCGCTCGAGTTCCAGGCGGTCGAGACGCTGAACGCCAGCTTCCCCTCGGGCCATGCCCTGCTGGCGACGGTCTTCTATCTGACGCTCGGGGTCATGCTGACACGGGCTTTTCCGCGCAGAGGGCTGAAGGCCTACGTGCTGGGGTGCGGCGTCGTGATCGCCCTGCTGATCGGCCTGACCCGCATCTATCTGGGCGCCCACTGGGCTTCGGACGTCTTCGCCGGATGGAGCGTCGGCGCGGCCTGGGCCATGATTCTGTGGCTGGTCGCCTATGCGATCGAGCGGCGGCAGCGGCTTCATAACGCGCCCTTGCAGGATGCGCCTTCGACCAATGTCTAGCGGGCGGGACGCGCCGGGCGCCGGATAACGGATCGAACAGAGCCGAAGAGCCGTTCGAGGAAGCGCCATGACCGATTACGCCATTCAGTATGCCGAGCGCCTGATGTCGCCTGCCGCCGCCGCCGCCCTGATCCCGTCGGGCTCAAGGGTGGCCATGGCCCTGGGCGTGGCCCAGCCGCCGGCCCTGCTGAAGGCGCTGGCCGACCGGGCGGAAGCGAACGAGGTCGGCGACGTCAACATCTACTACCTGTTGTCGACCGCCATCGCCGGCGACACGGTGCTGCGCTACGATCTGACCGACCGGCTGCGGCCCCACAGCCTGTTCCACGGCGCCATCGAGCGGAAGCTGGAAGCGCGGGGGATCGAGGAGGGGCGTCGCGCCGTCTGGTTCGTGCCGACCGGTTTCCAGCAGACGCCGACCGTTCTGACCCGCGAGATCGGGGTCGATACCCTGCTGGCCACGGTCTCGCCGATGGACGCTGAAGGCAACTTCAGCCTTGGCACCAACACCGACTACGCCCTGGGGGTGTCGAAAACGGCCAGGCGGGTGATCCTGGAGGTCAATCCGCACATGCCGCGCGTGTTCGGCGACTGCACCATCCATGTGTCTCAGGTCACGGCCCTGGTCGAGCACGCCGCGCCGCTGCTGGAGGCTGGCAAAGCCCCGCAGCAGCCCCAGGATGTTATCATCGGCGGCCTGATCGCCGGTCTGGTCGAGAACGGCTCGACCTTGCAGATGGGCATAGGCGCCCTGCCGGACGCGGTCTGCGCCGCCCTGCACGACCATGTCGATCTGGGCATTCACACCGAGATGCTGACGCCGGGCCTGGTTGAGTTGATGCGGGCCGGGGTCGTAACCAATGCGAAAAAGACCCTGCATCCGGGCAAGACGGTCTTCACCTTTTCCATGGGCGATCGCTCGACCTATGAATTCCTGCACGAGAACCCGGCGGTCGAGGCCTATCCTGTCGACTATGTGAACGATCCGGCGGTGATTGCGCGCAACGACCGGATGGTTTCCGTCAACGCCACGCTGCAGATCGACCTCTTCGGCGCCTGCTGCTCGGAATATCTGAACGGGCGGCAATATACGGCCTCGGGCGGACAACTGGATTTCGTGCGCGGCGCCTCGGCTGCGGCGGGCGGCAAGTCGATCATCGCCTGCCATTCGACGGCGGCCAAAGGCTCGGTCTCTCGTATCGTCGCCCGGCTGGACGGGCCGGCGACGACGCCGCGCAACGATGTCCAGTATGTCGTCACCGAGCACGGCTGGGCGAATTTGCGCGGTCTGACGGTGGATCAGCGGGCCCGCGCCCTGATCGGCCTGGCCGCGCCGCAGTTTCGTCAGGCGCTGGAACTCGACGCCCGGGCCATGGGGCTGATCTGATCCGTAGTCTTACGTATAACTGCGTTCCAGCTATCGGTAGGTTTTTTTTACGTTTGCGGCGCAGGTTTATGACGGGGTTCATGAGGGGGCAGACATGGCCGGACGCTGGCGATTGTTTCGCCATGACGCGGGACGGGAAGCGGGGCCGCCGCCGCTAGCCTATGTGGCTCTGTTCGCCGTCTGTCTTCTGGTTGGCCAGTGGAGCGCAGCGACCTTTCAAGCCATTATCGTCTGGCCGGCCAACGGCGTCATGCTGGCCGCCTTGCTTCAACTTCATCGCCGCAAGGCCATGGCCGTTCTGGTCGCCTGTTTCGTCTTGAATCTCGCCAGCAACACCCTGCGCGGCGACACGATGCCGCTGCTGTTCATCAATGCGATCCTGAACCTGACCCAGGTGCTGATCGCAGCGGTCCTGGCGCGTCGTATCAGCGGCGCGGCCCTGGATATGCGGCGGCCGCGTCGCCTGATCGCCTTCGCCCTGTTGGCTGCCGCGCCGTCGGTGGCGCTCTGCACGACCCTGTCCGTGGCGGCCGGCGCCTGGTTGCGCGACTATTCTTATGTCTATGGGGCGTTCGTCTGGCGGCACATGTTCGGCATGGAACTGCTGGGGCTGCTGATCGTCACGCCCTCCTTGCTGTTGCTGGCGCGGGCTCATCGTTTCTACGGGGAAGGCGCCGCGCGCTCTGTGGAGGCGGTCGCTCTTCTGTTGCTGCTGGCCCTGACCACGGCCTGGGTTTTCACCCAGTCCGCCGCAGTGACCTATCTGGTCCTGCCGCCCATGCTGCTGGTGGCCTTTCGCCTGTCCCCGCCCTGGACGGCGATCGCCCTGATTCTGACGACGGCGATCAGCGGGCTGTTCACCCTGAAGGGCTACGGGCCGGTGATGCTGACTCCCATCCCGGACGTCGCCGAACTGGCGGCGGTGCCGCTGCGGATGCGGCAGATGGGCGCCTATTATGTCTTCCTTCTCGTTCTTGTCGTCACCGCCCTGCCCGTCAGCACCCTGATGAGCGAGCGCCGACAACTGATCACGCGTCTGCGGGCGCGAACCGCCTCGGCCCTCGCGGCACGGAAGCGCGCGGAACAGTCCGATGCGGCCAAGTCGCGCTTCCTCGCCTTGATGAGCCATGAGATGCGAACGCCGCTGAACGGGATCGCCGGCTTCGCCGACCTGTTGTCACGCCGTCGCGATCTGGCGGCGGAGGCGCAGGCTCAGGTCGAGGCCATCTGCCGCTCGGGCGAGGCCATGCTGATGCTGGTCGAGGACGTTCTGGAGTTCTCGCGCGGGGGCGACGACATCGTTTCGGAACGATTGAACATTGCGGAACTGCTGCACGAGGCGGCGGCCCCGGCGCTGGTCAACGCCGAGGCCAAGGGGTTGCCGGTGGCCCTCGTTGTGAGCCCCGGCGCAGAGGGGGAGTTTAGCGGCGACCGTCGCCGGCTTCGCCAGGCCCTGCATCATCTGATCTCCAACGCCGTAAAATTCACGGATCGGGGCGCTGTTCTTGTCACCGCTGAATATGACGGCGCGGTGCTGAGCGTCGCCATTACCGATTCCGGCTGCGGCATCGACCCCGATTTCCTGCCACACCTGTTCGACGCCTTCGCCCAGAGCGACGATTCCTTGCAGCGTTCTCACATGGGCGCGGGCGTCGGCCTGCCCTTGGCCCAGGCCCAGGCGCGGCGTCTGGGCGGGCGGATCGAGGTGCGCAGCATCCAGGGCGAGGGGTCGACCTTCACGCTGCTCGTTCCGCTGAAGGCTCTGGCCGTGGCGCCGGAAACGGTCGCGGCCGAGGCCGATAGGGCCATGCGAGTGCTGATCGTCGACGATCACCCGGTGAACCGTGAGATGATGCGGCTGATGCTGGCCGCCGCCGACTGCGAGACGGTTGAGGCGACGGATGGGCTGGAAGCCGTTCAGCGTGCGGGAGAGGGCGTGTTCGACCTGATCCTGATGGACGTGCGGATGCCGCATCTGGACGGCCTGGGCGCCACCCGCCAGATCCGCGCCCTGGCCTCGCCCGTGGCGGCCGCGCCGATCCTGGCCGTCACCGCCGACGCCATGCCCGAAGACGCTCTCCGCTGTCGCAACGCCGGCATGGACGGCCATCTGGCCAAGCCGATCACCCACGTCCGTCTTTACGCCGCGATCGATCAGGC
>CAYWDO010000088.1:0-1549 GCA_964456995.1 uncultured Brevundimonas sp. | reverse complement strand
CGACTTGGCGCCGGGCTGCGCCGGACGCATGGTAAAACTCACTTCTCCCGGATTCGCTTCAGGTCATTTTGATGAACGCCCACTCCTCGATCATCCGCCCCGGAACGGCCGGGCTGCTGACCCCCTCGGCGGCGTACAAGCCCTTCCGCTATCCCTGGGCCTTCGATATGTGGAAGACCCAGCAGCAGGTCCACTGGATGCCCGAAGAGGTCCCCTTGGGCGAGGACGTCAAGGACTGGGCCGCCAACCTGACCGACAGCGAGCGCAACCTGCTGACGCAGATCTTCCGCTTCTTCACCCAGGCCGACATCGAGGTCCAGGACAACTACATGGAGCGCTACGGCCGGGTGTTCAAACCGACCGAAGTGAAGATGATGCTGGCCTCGTTCGCCAATATGGAGACCATCCATATCGCGGCCTACGCCCTGCTGCTCGAAACCATCGGCATGCCCGAGAGCGAGTTCGGCGCCTTCATGGAATACGAGGCCATGCGCGACAAGCATGACTTCATGGGCAAGTTCGGCGTGGATACGGACGCCGACATCTGTCGGACGCTGGCCATGTTCGGCGGCTTCTCCGAAGGCCTGCAGCTTTTCGCCAGCTTCGCCATGCTGATGAACTTCCCGCGCCAGTCCAAGATGAAGGGCATGGGCCAGATCGTCAGCTGGTCGGTGCGTGACGAGAGCCTGCACTGCGAAGGCATCATCAAGCTGTATCACGCCTTCAATCAGGAGACGGGCGCCGTCACCAAGGCCGTGGCCGACGACATTGTCGATTGCTGCAAGACCGTTATCGACATGGAAGACAAGTTCATCGACCTGGCCTTTGAAATGGGCCCGGTCCACGGCATGACGCCCGACGACATCAAGCAATACATCCGCTTCATCGCCGACTGGCGTCTGCGGCAGTTGAAACTGCCCGAGGTTTACGGGGTGACCGAAAACCCGCTGCCCTGGCTGCAGTCGCTGCTGTCGGGGGTCGAGCACGCCAACTTCTTCGAAGCGCGCGCCACGGAATATTCCAAGGGCGCGACGCAAGGCTCGTGGCACGGCGCTGACGGCGTCTGGGACAGCTTCGACGCCATGATGAAGCGTCGCGAGACGACCGCAGGCTGATCCTGGTGACCCATCCGGTCCGGGCGGCCCTGGTCGGCTTCGGCTACGCCGGACGGACCTTCCACGCCCCGCTGATCGCCGCCTGCCCGGACCTGCGTCTGGAGGCGGTGGTCAGCCGTCAGGCCGAGGCGGTGACTGAGGCCTGGCCCGACGCGCGCACCCTGTCGTCGTTCGAGGCGGCGCTGGCGGATCCCGCCATCGACCTGATCGTCCTGGCCACCCCCAACGACCTGCACGCGGCGCAGGCCGAGGCGGCGCTGAATGCCGGCAAGGCGGTGGTGGTCGACAAGCCCTTCACCCTGACCGCCGCCGAGGCGCGGCGGCTGGCGGCTCTGGCCGAAGAGCGCGGCCTGCTGCTGTCCGTCTTCCACAATCGCCGCTGGGACGCTGACTTCCTGACCTTGCAGGCCCTGATCGCCGAGGATCGGCTGGGG
>CAYWDO010000087.1:2334-9920 GCA_964456995.1 uncultured Brevundimonas sp. | reverse complement strand
TGGTCGGGGCGAGAGGATTCGAACCTCCGACCCTCTGGTCCCAAACCAGATGCGCTACCAGGCTGCGCTACACCCCGAACCGATGGAGCGCCCTATTGGCACGGGCGGCGCCGCACCGCAACGCATTCAACGCCTTAATCTACGTTAGGGGCGAAAGAAGCTGTGGCGAACCTGATCGCCGGGCTTGGCGCCGATCTCTTCGGCTCGGCCCGCGCGCAATTCCAGGACGCCGTTGGCCGCGCCGTTCGACGGCAGAGGCGTTTCGGAATTCGGCGTAGCGTGGCTGGCGATGGAGACGATCCGGCCTTGCGGGTCGATGTAGATGATGTCCAGCGAACTGGGCGTGTTCTTCATCCAGAAGCTCTGCTCGCTGGCTGTCGGAAACTGGAACAGCATTCCCCGGTCATCTTCCAGCGGCGGGCGGTACATCAAGCCGCGCGCCCGCTCGGCGTCATCATCGGCGATCTCGACCATAAACTGGTGCTCGCCGGAAGCGGTCACGATACTCAGAGGCTCCAGCGCCCGACCCGCAGCGTCGACCGGCCCCTTCTGGGCGCAAGCAGCCAGCGCCGCGACGGAAATAACGCCTGCCAGCAGAACACGACGCGAAAAACTCATGACTTCGCCCCTCACAGGGCGAAACCTATTCGCCCGGTCTGATTTCGGCCACCACCAGACCCTTGGGCCCGTCGGCGAACCGCACCTGTACCGCGTCGCCGGGAACCAGATCATCCAGTCCACAGCGTCGCAGCGTCTCGACATGGACGAAGATATCGCCGGCCGCACCATCGCGCACCACGAATCCATAGCCCTTTGTGCGATTGAACCATTTCACGACCGCCGTCTCCAGCGGCCCGTCTGTCGGCGTATCGAACACCGCGCGGGGCGAGAGTGTGCGCGGCGTCTCGCGACGAACCGGCATTGCAGATCCCTGCCCCAGATCGATGACGCGCACGACCTGCCAACCCTTGGCGCGGCGCGCACATTCGCAGGTGATCGGCGCGCCTTCGGCGGCGGCCTCATGCCCCCCATCGCGCAGGCTGCTGACGTGTAGCAGCACGTCCTTAAGCTCGGTCAGGTCAGGCTCGTCAGGCACGATAAAGCCATAGCCCTTGCCCGGATCGAACCATTTCACCGTGCCGGCGATCAGGACAGTTTCCGCCGCTTCAATCTCACCGTAATCCGACAACTCACAACCCCCGCCTGCAACGCGCGCAGCCGCTATGATTAACACGGTTCTGTGAGCGGCGGAAAATCAAAAACGACGATTTTAAGGTCAAATCCCGACAAACATCCACGTCGCGCAAAGAGGCGCCTGAAATCACGAATGTCGGGGAGGCTCCGCGTGGCAGTCCCTAGGGGAGTCGAACCCCTCTTTTCAGGTTGAAAACCTGACGTCCTAACCGATAGACGAAGGGACCACTGCGCGGAGGAGCGGCCTGATAGCCGCCCCTACCGGACGACGCAAGCCTGTTCTTCAACTTTCCGAAAAAAGTCGATGCCGCTCCGGCGACGCGCTAAAAGGCGAGCCAGATCAGGCACAAAACCATTGACGATGTCGGGGAGAAGAAAGCTCCGCGTGGCAGTCCCTAGGGGAGTCGAACCCCTCTTTTCAGGTTGAAAACCTGACGTCCTAACCGATAGACGAAGGGACCGCTGCGCGGAGGACCGGGGTAATAGCCGTCGATTCCGCTGCTTGCAAGCGCCTGTCGTCCATTTTGTGCGACTTTTTCAAAGACCTGCGCTCGGCAACGCTTCCGCGCTAGGCCATGCGCGGATCGGCCACGTCCTCGATCTCGAACTGCACCCCGCGACGCCCGTTCCAGTCGTCCGCCTTCAGCCGCCCGACCAGGTTCAGCCCGCCCTGCCCCGCCAGCAAAGCCTTGCCGGACGGCAGGTCGGCGCAGCGCCAGGCGATGGCCCGCACCGACGCGCCGTCCGCCCCGACCAGACGGCACCGCACATGGCCGCCGTTCATGGCCATGGGCTCGCGCGCCTGCACCCCCTCCAGCGCAAACAGGGGCTCAGGGTTGGCGGGACCAAAGGGCGCCATCTGTTCAAAGGCCTCGAACAGGTCGCGCGTCGCCGCGCGCGGGTCGATCAGGGCGTCCACCTCGACCCAGTCCTGAGCCACAGCCTCGGCGCGCTCGCCCGACAGCCGGTCGTTGAGGAAGACGCGCAGTTCGTCGATCCGATCCGCCGCGACGGTCAGGCCCGCCGCCATGGCGTGCCCGCCCCCGGCGATCAGCACGCCCTCGTTCCACGCCGCCTGCACCGCCCGGCCCAGGTTCATGCCCGGCTGCGACCGCCCCGACCCCTTGCCCAGGCCGTTGATGGCGTCGATGCCGATCACCACGACCGGCTTGCGCCAGCGTTCGCGCAGACGTCCGGCCACGATGCCGACCACGCCCGGGTGCCAATCTTCCCCTGCGATCACGATCAGCGAGGATTCGTCATGGTGCGCGCCGGTCGCCTCGACCCGGCGCACCGCCTGTTCCGTCACCTGGGCCTCGACCTCGCGCCGGGCGATGTTCAGGGCGTCCAGTTCCTGCGCCAGCGCCCGGGCCTCGTCGGGAAAGTCGGTGGACAGCAGACGCGCGCCCAGATCCGACTTGCCGATCCGCCCGCCCGCATTGATGCGCGGCCCCAGGATGAAGCCCGCATGGTTGGACTTGGCGGGCCCAGGTTCAGCGCCAGCTGCAGCCAGCAGCGCCTTCAGCCCCGGATTCTTCCAGTCCGACATGACCTTCAGGCCCAGGCTGGTCAGCGCCCGGTTGAACCCCGTCAATCCGGTCACGTCGCAGATGGCGCCCATGGCGGCCAGGTCCAGCCACTGGCGGATGTCCGGCTCGGTCTTGCCCTCGAACAGCCCCCGCGCCCGCGCCTCGCGGTTCAGCGCCGCCAGCAGCACGAAGACCACGCCCGCCGCCGCCAGATTGCCCTGACCCGACGGGCAACCCGGTCGGTTGGGATTGACCACGGCCAGACAGGCCGGCGGCTCCTCGCGCATCATGTGGTGATCGATGACCACGACGTTCAGTCCGATGGCCGAGGCATGGGCCACGGCCTCGTTGGCGGCCGCCCCGCAATCCACCGTGATGACCAGATCCGCGCCGCGCGCCTTCAACGTGTCGAACGCCCGTGCACTGGGACCATAGCCCTCGGTCAGGCGGTCGGGGACATAGATGGGCAGTTCGGCGTTCAGCGTGCGGAACCAGCGCACCAGCAAAGCCGCGCTGGACGCCCCATCCACATCATAGTCCGCGAAGATATGGATGCTGCTGCCCGCCTGCAGGGCGTCGATAATGGCGGTCGCGGCCGTGTCCATGTCCATGAAGCTGGACGGATCGGGGAACAGGGCTCGCAGCGTGGGCCTCAGGAAGTTCTCGCCCTGATCCGCCGCCACGCCCCGCGCGGCCAGCGCCCGCGCCATCGGCTCATCCAGATCGAGCGCCTGCATATGGGCGCGAATCGTCGCCGCATCGGCCGGCCGCTGCCGCCAGGCGCGGCCCGACAGCGAGCGCGAGACGCCCAGGAAGGCGGGGTTGTTTCCACCGTCAGCCATGCAGTTTCCTTGTCAGCCCAGACATCATCGGCGGATTCTGTCGTTCAGACGACAGGATGCGCGGGTCAGGGGCGCGGGCGGTCGATCGGCGGCGGCGCAGCGGCGCGACGACGCAGGCGCTCAGCGAAAGCCTCGACCTCCTCCGGTGTCTGGGCGCCGATCGGGGCCATGCGGGCCGGATCAAAGCGACGGTTGATCGATTCGACGAAGGCCGCCGGGTCGTCATTCAGGGTCCAGTCGATTCCAGCTACCTGGGTCGTCAGGGTGCGGCTTTCGGCGTTCAGATTATCGACGTTCCCCGCCACCTGCGCCGGTTGCGGCAGGTTCGTCGGCGCCGCCGGGAAATCGGCCCAGCGCGGGTATTCCCGGTTGGCGTCCACCAGCAGCTGCACGCGCGCCGCCACCGGCGACGTCGGGTCGGTCTGCGGATCAAACGACCCGACGCAGCCGCCCGTGGCCAGCAGCAGGCCGGTCATCGCCGGCAGGATCGTTTTTTTCGACAGGAACACGTTCATCTTGACCCCGGTCATATGCCATCATCGCCCCCGGAGGAAGGCTCGCGACCCGACGCGCGCCGGTTCCAGAGGTTCGCCCATGGCCAAGCACCCGACCAAGGCTCCCCCTGCCCCGCTGCCGGCGGCGGCCGCGCCGCGAAAGTCGGGGCGTCCAACCTCGGCCAAGCCTCGGCCCAAGAAGATCGCGACGCCCGAACTGGCGCCCGAATCCCCTGCCGCCGCTCAACCGCAGGCCGCCCCTCCGCCGCCCCCCGGCCCTCAGCCCGAAGCCGTCGACGGCCTCTTCGACGCCGATCAGCGCCACCTGCTGGAAACCCTGTCGCTGAATCTGGCCAAGGCCGCCATGACGGCCCAGTCGGCCATCGCCGAGGCCGCGCTCAGCCAGGCCGACCGCCCCGCCGCCCTGTCTCCCGACCCCTTCAACGTGGCCCCGGCCATGACCTCGGTCATAACCAGCCTGGCCGCCCGCCCCGAAAAACTGTTTCAGGCCCAGGCCGACCTGTTCGGCCGCTACATGGACCTGTGGTCCACGACCGCCCGCCGCGCCATGGGCGAGGAAGTCGCCCCCGCCCCCTCGACCGACAAGCGGTTCCGCGATGCCGCCTGGAGCGAGAACCCCGTCTTCGATGTCATGCGTCAGTCCTATCTGGTCACGTCCGACTGGATGAACGGCCTGGTGTCGAGCGTCGAGGACGTCGATCCGCGCGTGAAGCGCCGGGCCGAGTTCTTCACCAAGCTGCTGACCGACGCCTTTTCGCCCTCAAACTTCCTGGCCTCCAACCCGGCGGCGCTAAAGGCCATGGCGGACAGCGGCGGCGAGTCGCTGGTCAAGGGGATGCAGAACTTCGCCTCCGATCTGGAGCGCGGCAATGGCAAGCTGAAGATCAGCCAGGCCGACTACGGCCAGTTCACGGTCGGCGAGAACGTCGCCACCGCCCCCGGTCAGGTCGTCTGGCGCGACGAGTTGTTCGAGCTGATCCAGTTCGACGCCGCGACTGAGACCCAACACGCCATCCCGCTGCTGATCTTCCCGCCGTGGATCAACAAGTTCTACATCATGGACCTGCAGCCGGCGAACTCGTTGATCCGCTGGCTGTCGGCCCAGGGTTTCACCGTCTTCGTCTGCTCCTGGGTCAACCCGGACAAGGACAAGGCCGAGTTCGGCTTCGACGAATATCTGCAAAAGGGCATCTATCGCGCGGTCGAAAAGACGCTAGAACAGACCGGCTCGGACCGCGTCAACACCGTCGGTTATTGCATCGGCGGCACTCTGTTGGGTGCGGCCCTGGCGCACATGGCGGCGAACAAGGACGCCCGTATCGCCTCGGCCACCTTCTTCGCCGCCCAGCACGACTTCGCCGAGGCCGGCGACCTGCTCTTGTTCACCGACGAGCACTGGCTGGCCGAGGTCGAGCAACAGATGGACGCGGCGGGTGGCGTCCTACCCGGCAGCGCCATGGCCGAGACCTTCAACGCCCTGCGCGCCAACGACCTGATCTGGTCCTTCTTCGTGTCCAACTATCTGATGGGCAAGGCGCCGGCGGCCTTTGACCTGCTGTTCTGGAACGCCGACCAGACGCGGATGCCCAAGCGCCTGCACCTCGACTACCTGCGCCAGATGTATGGCAAGAACGCCCTGTCCAAAGGCGAGTTCGAAATCGGCGGCCAGAGCATCGACCTGTCCAAGGTCACCATCCCCCTCTACTTCCAGGCCAGCCGCGAGGACCACATCGCGCCGATGAACTCGGTCTATCGTTCGGCCAGGCTGTTTGGCGGACCAGTGACCTACACCCTCGCCGGGTCCGGCCATATCGCCGGGGTCATCAACCCGCCCAGCGCCAACAAATACCAGCACTGGACCAACCCCGCCCTTCCCGAGACGCTCGCGGAGTGGCAAGCGAAGGCGGAACAGCATCCGGGCAGTTGGTGGAATCATTGGTCCGCCTGGCTGTCGGACAAGTCGGGCGAACAGATTCCAGCCCGCGACCCCAAGACCGGCCCGCTAAAGCCCATCGAGCCCGCGCCCGGCGCCTATGTGAAAGTGAAGTCTTGAAGCGTATCGAACCCAACCTGCTGCTGGCCATCACGACCGGCATCGCCCTGTTGCTGCTGATCCTGACCGCCAGCGTCTTCGGTCAGCCGGGCGGGGCGTTGAAATACGGGATCATCGTCCTGGCGGTCGTCGTCGCCTTCATCCCGCTAAACGCCCTGCTCGCCCGGAAGATGGGCTGGGCTCGCCCGCCGATGATCCACGCAGGCGCCGCCTCGACCGCCGCCTGGGCCAGCCTGTTTCCCATGATGGTGATCATGTCGGCGGCCATTCCCGTCTTCTGGCCCGGCCACGACTACGGTCTGCTGGTCATCATCGCCAGCCTGTGGTTCGGCCTGACCGTGGAGTCGGCCATCAAGGTCCGTCAGGCGGGATGAGGTTTCCGATCGTCGGCGCGCTGGCGAGCCTCCTGCTGACCGCCGGCGCGGCCTCCGCTCAGGACCGCTCCATCCAGGCCGACAAGATCATCCTCGTCGGCGATTCGACCACGGCGGTCGGCAGCGGCTGGGGCGGCGCCTTTTGCGACCGCCACGTCCTGTCGGCGCTGGCCTGCGTCAACCTGGGTCGTCAGGGGCGCAGCACCTCGACCTACCGCGCCGAGGGTTCCTGGGATCTGGCGCTGAACGAGATGGCGACGCCCGGCTATCAGTCGGTCTGGGTGCTGATCCAGTTCGGCCACAACGACCAACCCGGCAAGCGCAGTTCCACCGATCTGGCGACCCAGTTCCCCGCCAACCTGCGCATTTATGTGGCCGAGGCCCGCGCCCGCGGCGCTCGGCCGATCCTCCTGACGCCCCTGACCCGCCGCCACTTCAAGGACGGCCAGCTTCAGAACAACCTCGTCCCCTGGGCCGACGCCATTCGCGCCGTCGCCTCAGAGACAAACACGCCTTTGATTGACCTGAACGCCAGCAGCGCCGAACTGGTCCAGCGCCTCGGCGCGTTGGAGGCCGCGCGCCTGTCCCCCGGCGCCCCGCCGCCCGACTTCGCGCCTGCCCTTCTGGCCGGAAACACGCCCCCGACGCCACCCGCTGCGACACCGCCCGCGACCACGCACGGCCGTCATGTCGATGATTTTGACTACACCCACCTGGGCCCTGAAGGCGCCGCCGTCATCGCTGCCCTGGTCGCGCGCGATATGATCGCCGTCGCCCCGGAACTGGCTCCCCGCCTCGTCCCCTGAGCCGCGTCAGGCGGCCTGGAACGTCAGCGCCGCGCCATTGTTGCAATAGCGCCGCCCCGTGGGCTGAGGCCCGTCCATGAACAGATGGCCCTGATGCCCCAGGCACCGGGCGCAGTGATACTCGGTGCGCGCAATGCCGATCCGACGATCGGTCTTGGTCCCGACATTGGCCTCGATCACCCGGAAGAAGCTGGGCCAGCCGGTGCCGCTGTCGAACTTCCACGCCGACTGGAACAGCGGCAGGGCGCAGCCCTTGCAGACAAAGACGCCGCG
>CAYWDO010000087.1:0-2234 GCA_964456995.1 uncultured Brevundimonas sp. | reverse complement strand
TCGGTCTCGTCCAGATCAGCAACCTCGACGAAGCGCTGGCCGTCATAGGCCTCAACCAGGGCGCCGTGCAGCCGCTCGACCGAGGGCGTTTCCGGCAGGATCGACAGGTGCAGCGGAACCTCGACCAGCATCCCCTGGCGATACGCGCCGACGGCGGGCGCGAACAGGACGTTGCGTGACAGGCCGGTGCGCAGGGTCATTTCCGGCACGTGCTTGTGCTTGAGCGTCATGCCGTAGGCACGGAAGGCGGTGGAAGCGCCCGCCGCTTCAAACTCCGCGATCATGACCTTGCCGCCGCCGGAATAGCCCGACACCGCATTGACCGTGACCGGATGGCTGGCAGGCACCAGCCCCGCCCGCACCAGCGGCCGCATCAGGCCGATGAAGCCGGTAGGATAGCAGCCGGGGTTCGACACCCGCGTCGAGGCGGCGATGGCCGCGCGCTGCCCCGCATCCATCTCTGCGAAGCCATAGGTCCAGGCTGGATCGACCCGGAACGCCGTCGAGGCGTCGATGACCCGCACGCTCGGGTTCTCGATCATCGACACGGCCTCCTTGGCCGCATCGTCAGGCAGACACAGGATGACCGCATCGGCGCTGTTCAGCGCCTCGCGCCGCGCCGCGACGTCGCGCCGACGCTCGCCCAGCAGGATCAGTTCCAGATCGTTACGCGCCTCCAGACGCTCGCGGATCTCCAGCCCCGTGGTCCCGGCCTCGCCGTCGATGAAGATGGTGTGGGTCATGTCACACTCCTGATCCTTCTCCCCTTGCGGGAGAAGGTGGCCCGCGTAGCGGGTCGGATGAGGGGTCGCACTGACCCGACAATCTGGCGACTTTCAGACGACGACTTCAAATGAGCGCGAAACCCCTCATCCGTCGACCTGCGGTCGCCACCTTCTCCCGCAAGGGGAGAAGGAAGACAAAGAAAAAGGGCGCTCCGGGTTTCCCCGAAGCGCCCCAAATCCAAATCGCCTGAAAGCGATTAGCGCTTCGAGAACTGGAAGCTGCGGCGTGCCTTGGCGCGGCCGTACTTCTTACGCTCGACGACGCGGCTGTCGCGGGTCAGGAAGCCGTGCGGCTTCAGGACCTTGCGCAGTTCCGGCTCAAAGTGCGTCAGGGCGTGCGACAGGCCGTGGCGGATGGCGCCGGCTTGACCCGACAGACCCGAACCTTCGACGGTGCAGATCACGTCGTATTGCGTGGCGCGGTCCGAAACGGTCAGCGGCTGGGCGATCATCATGCGCAGCACGGGACGAGCGAAGTAAACTTCCTGGTCGCGGCCGTTGATGGTGATCTTGCCGGTGCCCGGCTTGATCCAGACGCGAGCGATCGCGTTCTTGCGCTTGCCGGTCGAATAGGCGCGACCTTGGGCGTCCAGCTTTTGCGTGTAGACGGGCGTGTCGTTTTCGACAGTGCCCAGGCTTTTCAGGGCGTCGAAGCCGGTGGCTTCAGCAGTCACGTCGGTCATGCTCAGGCGCTCCGGGTGTTCTTGGGCGAGGCCGACTTGAAGTCGATGGTCAGCGGCTGTTGGGCTTCATGCTCGTGGGCGGCGCCGGCGAACAGACGCAGGTGCGTCATCTGCTTGCGAGCCAGCGGGCTTTCCTTCGGCAGCATGCGCTCAACGGCTTTCTCGAGCACGCGCTCGGGGAAGCGGCCGTTCAGGACCTTTTCCGGGGTCGTCTGCTTGATGCCGCCCGGGTGACCGGTGTGGCGATAGTAGACCTTGTCGGTGTTCTTCTTGCCCGTGAACACCACCTTGTCGACGTTGGTGACGACGACGTAGTCGCCCATGTCAACGTGCGGGGTGTAGGTCGGCAGGTGCTTGCCGCGCAGACGGTTGGCGATGAAGGTCGCAAGACGGCCCACCACGACGCCTTCGGCGTCGATGTGGATCCACTTCTTTTCGACCTCGGCCGGCTTCATCGAAGCCGTAGTGCTCTTCAGCATAATGAGGGGTCCTGGAAGACGAACGGTGCGGCCCATTCCAAAGCAGGAATGAGCGGAAGGCGTGCTGATAGAGGGTCACCCCCAGCAGGTCAACACCAGTTCGCGACGTGATTTTAAGGCATTGCATTGATTCAAAAGGATTTATCATAAACGGTATTAAAATACCCAACGATAGCTGGCACGAACGCCGTCCCTTCTCCCCTTGCGGGAGAAGGTGGCCGAGCAAGGCGAGGCCGGATGAGGGGTCTCGCCGCGCCACTTCCCCGCTCATCCCGGCGGACGCCGGG